>JBCDBQ010000007.1:0-37400 GCA_039183375.1 Pseudomonadota bacterium | reverse complement strand
GACAGTCATCCCAGTTATGCAGAAGAATGGCGGCGGCGCCGTCGTCAATATATCATCGATCTCAGGCGTAACCGGTCAGACGTTTGTGCACATGGGTTACAATGCTTCGAAAGGCGCGGTTCGAACCATGACGAAGGCGGCTGCGGTACAGTTCGCCAAAGATGGCATCCGGGTGAATTCCGTGCACCCTGGCCTGATGCCGGCGATGCGAACATCAATGCTCTCCGCCGATCCCGAAATCCGCGAAAAGATGCTGAGCACCGTTCCCATGCGCCGCATTGGTGCGATTGAAGAAGTCGCAAATGCGAACCTATTCCTAGCGAGCGATGAAGCCTCTTATATTACCGGCGTCGAACTGCCGGTCGATGGTGGATTCCTGGCGGCTTGAGGGGCGCGGTCGGAGGCGACCTGGGACGTCGGCCAAAGATCGATCCATTTGTGCCACGCCCGCCAACTGTCTAAGGGATGGTACTGGTGGGGACCATTTACCGCGACCGCTCTGATGCTCGATTCAGCTCCCATCAGTCGGTAGAACTCAGCAGCCTCGGTTATGACTTGTTCAACTCCGTTGTAAGGATAGATATGGTCACTCTTGCCGCTCAATCCGACAAAAGGTCTGGGTGCGACGAGGGCGATCAGATCTGCAGTGTCGAAGTAGTTCAACAATCCTGGGACAATGCCGTCCCCACCTCCGGCGCCGCGGGCGGCTAGTGTTTCGCAGATAGGCCCAACGGATCCACTTGCAAGAATGCCAGCGATGCGCGTATCGAGGGCTGCCGCGAATTGCGCGAGGGTACCTCCCGCCGAATGTCCGAACAGGAAGATGCGGTTTGGCAGGACTTCAAACGGACAGTGCGAGCCCAGGAGCCAATCGACCGCCGATGACATGTCCGAAGCACCATCTCCCATGAGTGTGCGCCCCAAAAGTAGCAAATGGTTAGCGGTGTCGATTGTTCGGTTGGATGACCGTTTTGGGAGATGAAACTCCGTTCGTTCGCCGTATCCCGCTTGCTCGATTGCGACAGCGAGATAGCCGCGTTCAGCGGCTTGGCGCGCCATATCCGCGCCGATTGTCACTCTCTGATGGTCAATCGGAACACGCGTCGAGCCCCAGGCCAGATGGACACCGGAAGTTGAACCTGCCAGATGAAGGAAGACTGGTGCCGGGGCTGACAAGCCTTCACGAAAGATCAGATGCACCGGCAGGTCCGTGGCTGGTCGCACGCGAAGGTAGAAACTGCGTTTCAGGAGACCAGGATCGACCTCTTCAGCGGGGATCTCAGTCGTGATTTGTGGCTGATCACGGTTTTCGGTGTAGCCTGTTAACTCGATTAGCTTTTTGCGAGCTCTGGATTGCCATGCGGCGGGATCTTCGGATGCCTGGCTGTCAAAGCCCATTGCTCGTGGTGCTGCTGCGAGCGCTTCCGAGATACCGAGCGATGGGCTGAGATATGTGTCTTTTGGCAGAGGTTGATAGGGGTTCCAATGGCGATCTAAGAGCCTGCGTAATCGCCCCAAAAGGGCGGCTCTGTAGACCTTGAGTACGACTTCAATCACCTGGCATTCCGCCCCAATGCTTGGCCTTGCCTAGTGCAAGCTCAAGCCAGACAGTCCTGGTCCGATCAACCTCTGCAATTCGAGATCGCGGCAACAAGACTAGCTGATATGAAGTCCTGCACTTCTGCTTCCAGGTAGGGGTGCATCGGCAGACTCAGAACGGAATTCGAGAGCGTCTCCGATGCGCTCAACCCCAATGCTGCACGTGGGCACGAGGCATATGCCTTTTGTAGATGCAGAGGCAACGGGTAGTAGACCTGCGTTGGAATTCCTTTTGCCTTGAGCTCTGATTGGATGGCGTCACGTAAGCCTGGATTGACCTTGACGGTATACTGCGCCCAAACAGACACACATTCCGATGCGATCTCCGGCACTTCACAGCTGCCATTGAGTTGTACATCGTAGCGGTTGGCCACCTCTTGCCGCGCTTCAATCTCTTCTGGAAAGACCTTGAGTTTTTCGATCAGGACGGCAGCTTGGATCGTATCCATGCGGGCCGCCATTCCGATACGTACGTTATCGTATTTGTGTGCACCCTGACCGTGCACTCTTATGCTCCGCATCCGGTCGGCGAGTTCCTCGTCGTCCGTTAGCACGGCCCCGCCATCACCAAAACAGCCCAACGGCTTTGCCGGAAAAAAGCTCGTCGCGGTTGCCTTGCCGATCGTGCCGATGGAACGCCCCTTGTAAGTCGCGCCGAATGACTGCGCGGCGTCCGCGAGTATCCACATCCCCTCATTGTCGGTGATGTCAATGATTGAGTCGTAATCGGCCGGAGCACCAAAGAGATCAACCGGTATGACACCGACAGGCTCCAAGCCGTCATTTCGCGCCTTCTCGATCGCGTTCTGCATGCTTCTGGGGCAAATGTTGAAGGCCGATGGATCGACGTCACAGAAAACAGGCGTAGCACCGGCCCACGCAACAACTTCCGCCGTTGCACAGAAAGTGAAAGAGGGACAGATCACGGCCTGCCCCGGTCTCACGCCCAATCCCATTATGACCAGAGCAAGCGCGTCAGTCCCCGACGAGCAGGTCAGTGCATGTTTTGCACCACAGAACGCGGCCAACTGCTGCTCAAGTTCGCGAATCTCAGGACCCATAATGAACTGGCCATGCTCGACGACACGGGCCATGGCAGCCTCTATCGAGCTCCCGATGCGTTGTCGCTGGGCTGCCAGATCGATAAACGGTATGGGCTTGGTCCATTTGCTGGCTTGTTGGCTCACGTCTTTAACTCCAACTGGCTTGGCGACGTCTCAACATAGGCTTCGCCCGTTCTTGGACAAACAAGGTCAGCTCCAAGTTTCTCACCAGCGCGACTTACCCAGCCGATTTGCCGGGCCGGATTTCCCACGACGAGTGCGTGGTTCGGAATATCTCGCGTAACAACGGCTCCGGCACCAATAAAAGCGTATTCGCCAATGCTAGAACCGCAGACTATGGTTGCGTTTGCGCCAATAGTTGCGCCGCGACCAACATACGTGCGGTCGAACTCAGACTTACGTGAGACATGCGCCCTCGGGTTTCTCACATTGGTGAAGACGCAAGACGGTCCGCAGAAAACGTCGTCAGCCAGTTCAACGCCATTGTACAAGGATACATTGTTTTGGATCTTGCAGCGGTCGCCGACACCTACATCTGGGCCGATCATGCAATTTTGTCCGAGCGAGCAGTCTTTGCCGATTGAGGAGCCTGACAATACGTGACAGAAGTGCCAGATGCGGGTACCTGATCCGATTGTAACGCCTTCATCAATGCACGACGTCTCGTGGACCATTGCACCGGGATTGTTGGGATCCTCAAGCAAGCCACTCATCGGGTAGTTTCCTTTCAGCGGTACCGCAGAGTGAATGCATGCGCGCCATCGGTAACTGGCTCGAGTGACATATTGCGAATACTGGAGGCCAGTTCAATTGATGGGCGTACTGTTTCGATGTCGAAACCGCGACCAGCAAGAATCTCTTCGTAGCTTCGCGTGTGCAAATCTGTAAAACCGGACGAGAACTCGATTTCTTCGCCATCGACGTCGATCGAACGAAATGTCGATTGACCGTCAGGCAAACCCTCTGGAAGGTCATGGCGATCAACAGACATGAACCACTTCACTTTTGCGCGTTCGCACTCGATGGTACCGGCCGCGCGGTGGTTGTCACGTAGTTGCAGCGTCTGGCTCTGAACAGCGCCGAAAACGTGGAGCAACATGTCGAAGAAGTGGATCCCGATATTGGTGGCAACCCCACCGGATTTGCCTTCTTCGCCCTTCCAGGACACGTGGTACCACGGGCCGCGGGATGTAATGTAGGTCAGGGTCACTTCGTGATCATTGCGTGTCCCTTGGTCAATCTTATGCTTCAAGGCCTCGATCGCTGGATGAAGACGCAGTTGCAATATAGTCGCGATCTGTTTTCCAGTATCTTGCTGCAGTTCCGCCAAGCCATCTAGGTTCCACGGATTGAGTACCAATGGTTTCTCGCAGATCGCGTCAGCATCTGAGCGCAGTGCAAATCGGCAGTGCGCGTCATGCAAGTAATTCGGTGAACATATCGATAGGTAGTTCACACCTTCACCGGTGCGCCGCAGCTTATCGATATGACGGTCGAACCGTTCGAACTCCACAAAGAAGCGTGCATCAGGGAAGTGACTATCCATAATCCCGACGGAATCCTTGGGGTCGACTGCGGCAATCAGATCACCGCCTACTGCTTTGATTGCCTTCATATGGCGGGGGGCGACATAGCCGCCGACGCCAACAAGCGCGAATATTTTCCCTGGTGCCATGGCCTAGTAATCTATCTGTTATTGCAAGTGCAAATGCCCACACAGGCCAACATTGCCATTTGGAATCACCGTGCAGACAGTCCTTAGAGAACTGCCACCTGAGGATCGGTTACCGAACCCGCTCGACTGTCTGCCATCAGCAATTGCTTGCTTCGTTCAGCGGTTTGCCACGGTCCTCGCGCATTGTCCACAAGCGGCATGTTAACACCAACCGTGTTAGCGGTTGACATTTACGTTCACGGCGTGAATGTTCCGCGCTGTGGGACAGTGGCCCGTGCAAAGTCTTGGACTTACTGGTGGGTGGATGACAAACACCCAAATGGCGGTAGCGTGGCCCAATACATCATATTGCCCAAAGCTTGTGCATGAGGGCGTTACCAATTCAATCGTACTGTCTAAACCGTTGTGCCAAAGATTATAGCTCCACTTCAAATTCATAAGGTTAGTGGGAATCCAGAAGCTTACTCTGGAATTGCTTGGCTCGTGCAAAATGTTCTAAGCAAGGTGCTATGGCGATCGCTTGCAAAGGAACTTCCGGTGCGCCGGAACTTGTTCCCAGTCTTAGTTGTGTCTTCGCAACAAGATGCAAGAGATTACAGCGCAGCGCTAGGTGATGATGTGGATGTTGCCATCGTCATTCATCACGATTTTTATGCTCATGTGGTGAATGCATCGCTGCCGGAGATTTCCGCAACGGTCAGCTCTTTAAGTGAGCGTGAGCTTGACGTAGAAATATTGAGCCGCGAGAACCAGCACAGCATCTCGATATGGCGAGATATCGTGATTTGTGATCGTCACCTTGGTCGCGCATTTACAACCGGAGCTCTTGGATTTCCGAGGTCACGAATAAGTGTAAAAGCCTCAGGGAGAACAGGCAAGGAAGCCTGTTTGCTTTCATTTATGTTTTGGGAAGCGCTAGCCGAGCGGTTTCCCCCGCAAATCGCTCTGAGTTACCTCGGTGGCGCGGGGATCTACGGCAAACCTTTAGCATTGGTTACTCGCGCGAAGGGCGCAAAATACAGGAACATCTCCTACACACGCTTTCAAGATAGATTCTATTGGGCTGATAGCGAATACGCATATTCTTGTCGGTTCGTTCAGCAGTTTGTGGAAACGCCACTTCCACGAGAGTCAGACGTATTGAGAGTGCAGAGGCTTGTGGGCCCACAACAACTTTCTCCGAAGGAGTTCCGTACCAAGATAAGGCCTGTCAAAAGCTGGCTAGCCATAGCCAAAGACACAGCCTTTCGCAGCGCGCGATTTTGGTACGGACGACTGCGCGGATATGCAAAGTCTACAAGGGGATACTTCCTCGTCTCTGAATTGTTGTTGGCCCCACGTGCCAGGATGCAGTTCAGGCTTTTGAATCAACTGTGTGTAACTAGTCTTGACGGCTTGAATGGCCGAAACATCGTCTATTATGCGTTGCAGTCAGAGCCTGAAATCACAACTTATCATTATGCACCCTATTGCTCTGATCAATTGCACATCATCCGTGAAATCTCGCTTAGCCTACCGGCGAACTGCGTGCTTGTAGTGAAAGAGCATCCCTTCCAGATCGGAAAGCGCGATGCGGCCTATTACAAGAAAATTTCAGCGCTGCCAAATGTGATATTTGTGCATCCTGACTATCCAGGACTTGAGCTGATAAGATTGGCGAAGATCGTCGTTTCAACATCCGGCTCATCGACCTATCAAGGTGCTGCTCTTGGCAAGTATGTTTTTCATGGCCAACCTCATACGCTACTTGAGAACTTGTCCCATGCTTTTCTCCTTTCTGGCTCCGCCTCTATCGATCAATTGGCAGCAGTCGCACGCTACGATGATGCAAACGGACTAATGAAGCGCCAGCGAGACGGGGCTCGCTTCTATCTTGCGCTAGAGAAGTTTGGATTTGCGGTTGGAGAGGGAGGGCTAACATCCCGTTCTGCAGAATTAAACAAAAGTGACTTGGATTGCCTATTCGCTGATCTCGATGAGGCCTTGCGTGAAGGCAATCCTGTCGAGAAGGATGAAATGTCCATCAATTGTTCAACTGTCGGACCTGAAGCTATAGCTACCAGTTAATGCAGTGAACCGAATACCGCTAGCCATTCCACATTTGACAAACCTCGAAGAAGAGGCGGTTCTTCGGTGCGTCCGCGACAACTGGGTCTCATCGGCTGGGCCAGAAGTTGCGGAGTTTGAAAAGCAAGTTGCTCGGTACGCAGGTCGGCAGTTCGCGGTAGCCACTGTCAATGGAACCGCGGCATTGCATCTTGCTCTTATGGCCGTGGGCGTTGAGAAGGGCGATCATGTTATCGTTCCGGATTGGACATTTGCTGCATCAGCCAATGCAATTGCACATGCGGGTGCGGTTCCGCATTTTGTTGATGTAGATCGCGAGGATTGGTCACTGGATCCAGAATTGACCGAGAGAGCCATCGCAAAGGATGCCAGAGTTCGCGCAATCCTAGCCGTCGACCCACTTGGATATCCAGTTAACGCGGATAGACTGGAGGCGATAGCACAGCGGAACAACTTGCCATTGATCGAAGATGCCGCCGGTGCCTTGGGTGGCAGTTATGCTGATCGTCGCTGCGGCTCGCTTGGCACCGTTTCCACGCTATCCTTTAACGGCAACAAAACCGTTACAGCGGGTGGCGGCGGAATGCTTCTTTGTGATGATGAAGAATTGGCGAAAACAGCCAAGCACATCTCAACTCAGGCCCGACCAACGCGGGAGTACATTCATGATCGCGTTGGATACAACTACCGAATGACCAACATCAATGCAGGCATTGGGCTTGCTCAGCTTCGGCGAATTAACGCAATGATAGCTGCTAAACAGAGAATAGCTGAGCGATACGACGGGGCAATTTTCAACCGGCTTGACATTCACGCCATGCCAAGACCTGCAGGCAGAGTAAGTTCTTGCTGGCTATATTCGGTTCGAGTGGCAAATGAGGCAAACGCCCGTTCGCTCGTTGACAGCCTGGAAGCAGATTGCAATGCCGAGGCTCGCATATTCTGGCGAAGCCTAGCTGTACAACGACCCTGGCAACACATGCCTAGAACGCTTCGCGGTACGTCTGAAGTACTGTCGGGCACTGTGGTTTCGCTGCCTTGCTCATCCTCGCTAACAAGCGACCAGCAAGATTGCGTGATCGAATGCCTCAAGAATTGGGCCGGCGAGCCCATGCAAACACACACTTGACGAATACTATTCTTATCGGAGCCGGCGGTCACGCCAAGGTTATTTGTGAGATTCTCGAGCAAACCAAGTATCGTCTTATCGGGTATGCTGCACTAGATGAGTGTGATTGGCTAGATCTCAAACGCTACGACGACAATACACCGATTGCAGATGCCACAGTAGAAGCATTTGTCATGGGTATTGGTGGTGTTAACCCATACGAGTTGAGCCGACGCCTTGGAGTATATCACCAATGGCAAGAGCGTGGAGTTGCACCAATCAATGTCTCGCATCCCACGGCAGTTGTTAGCAAAACAGCGCAGCTCAATGAAGGTGTTTGTGTTCTAGCAGGCGCTGTTCTGCAGCCTGGTGCAAGCATTGGTGCGGCAACAATTATTAACACTAGAGCCATTGTCGAGCATGATGCCCTTGTCGGAGATGGTGTTCACATTGCACCAGGCGCCATTGTGCTTGCCGAGGCCCAAATCGGCGCAAGTGCGATGATCAGTGCGCAGGCAACCATACTTCCAAGAGCCGTAGTTCCACCTGGCACATTTGTTCGTGCTGGTGAACTTTACCCAGCCAGCAAGACAACCGTGACTAAGGATGCATAATGTTTAAGCACGGCCAGAAACCCTACATAATTGCAGAGATTGGAGCCAATCATAATGGCGACATCGAACTCGCTCGTAGAATGATCGATATCGCACGCGAGGCTGGTTGCAATGCTGTCAAATTCCAGTCGTGGGATGAAGGTCTATTCTCGAAAACCGTGTACGATGAGAACAAGTTTATTGGAGATGATTACCGGGATCGCTCAGACTACACGCTTCGATCGATTATGACCGAATTCAAAGTCACACGCGAGGATTTGCGCGATCTTGCGAACTATTGCACGGACATCGGCATAGACTTCTCAACAACGCCGTTTGCTCCTTCACAAGTGGATGATCTTGCTGAGTTCGGCGCGCCGTTTGTGAAGATTGCATCGATGGACCTTGTGTCGGATTATATGTTGAGGAAGGCAGCCGACAGTGGTTTGCCTGTTGTCCTCTCAACAGGCTTTGGCACCATGAGTGAGATTGATCACGCCGTTCGGACACTTGAGAATGCGAACTGCCAAGAGTTGGTCATCCTGCATTGCTTGGGGCTGTATCCGCCTCCAGATGACGTCGTGAACTTGGCCAACTTGGAGATGCTTCGAACGACATTCGGTTACCCGGTTGGTTTTTCCGATCATACACTTGGTATAGACATACCGCTCGCAGCCATGGCTCTTGGAGCGGTCGTGATTGAAAAGCATTTTACGCTCGACAAAGAGATGTTCGGTTGGGATCACAAAATGTCAGCAGATCCCGATGAGATCATTGCGATCTGCGCCGGGCGTGATCGCATTCACGCGGCAGTTGGATCAGCGCGACGAGTGCTTAGTTCTGCTGAAATCGAACGAAGTACCGAGTATCGCCGCTCGATCGTGGCAGCGCGCCCAATCGCAGCAGGAACTGAAATCAGCGCGAACGATATTGCCTACAAGCGACCTGGTCGTGGTTTGTCGCCCAACCATGATACTTTGATTGTCGGTCGTACGGCGGCACGCGATATTCAGATTGACGAGTTAATTCGCTTTGAAGATCTTGGGAGGGGGGAGCTTTGATCGCAATTGTTCCCGCCCGTGGCGGATCAAAAGGACTGGTGGGAAAAAACGTTCTGCCGCTCGCCGGTAAACCTCTAATCCACTATACGCTGGAATGCGCGATCGCTTCGAATGCAATTTCCCGTGTGATCGTTACGACCGACAGCGAAGAAATTGCAAATGCGGCGAGGCAGATCAAGGGTGTAGAAGTGCCTTTTCTGCGTCCGCCAGAGTTGGCTAGTGATACTGCGCAAGCGGCGGACGTTTACCTCCATGCTGCCGACTGGCTAAGACATAATGAGAAAACCTTTGATGCTGAAGTTTGCGGATTACTTCCGACCGCACCTCTGCGTGCACCGGAAGACGTCGACGCGTGCATCGATCTCTACATGGAACGATCGGCGCATGTGGTGCTTGGGGTCTCTTTAGCCAAGCCCGCATCTTGGCAACAAACAATGGATGGCAATGGTCAGTTGCGACCTATACCGCAGATTGCAAACAGTATTGATAATCGGCAATCCTTTGGAAATGCGGTTGCCCCCAACGGTTCGGTCTATGTCTTAAATGTAGATGCTTTGCGCGCAACCAGAACGTATTTTGGCGCAAGAACATTTGGCTATCTGATGCCGGCGGACCGATCAATCGATATCGACGGTGAAGACGATCTTCGAATAGCCGATGCTTTATTGAAGGCCAAAGACCGGTCGTAAACGTTGCGATTACGTCCTGTGTCTATGAGGCGGCTCGTCCTTGGCTGGATGAGTGGAGTGACAGCATACTTTCAGCCCAGAGGCGGTTCTCAGGTGAACTAAAGCTCTTAATTGTGAATGACGGACTTCGAAATCCCGGAGCGGCATTTTCGACTTTGAGTTCGGCGGTAAACCTTACAATTTTTGATGCGAGTGCAGATGAGATTCCCCTCGTAAGACGTGACATGTGCGCAGCGGCTGCACGAGACAAAGTTGCAGCTGTCATTTTCTCTGACTGTGATGATCTCGTTTTGCCTGATGCCATTGATCTGCATCTTGAAGCGCTATCGAAAGCTGACATCTCGTTTGGAAATCTTTATATGCTTGCACCACAGTTGGGGACCGGTTCAGAGGAGCTATATTTTTCGCCGGAGCACCTGCCGGTCAGTGTGTCGGTCGGCGGATTGGATCGTGGCAATGTCATTGGGTTTGGCAATTCCGCTGTGAGACACGAGGTTTTGACCAAAGGGCCCCACTCTTTCCATAAAAACGTGGCGCTCGCGGATTGGTTCTACTTTCGCCAGCTGCTGCAAAGCGGATACGCTGCTTGTCAGACGACTGCTCCTGTCGCACAATATCGACTGATGGATGCCGGCCTAGCCTCTATTCGGCCGCGAATTTGCGATGAAGTCTTCAATCGGCAGGCAAATTTGCTGCGCACTTTTCTTGAGCATCAACCAGACCGAGAAAGTTTCTCAGTGATGATAGACTTTCTCACAAATCTACATTCGGTCTCTAGTGCTGAATCGGTCCTTGCGAGCCTACCTGAAACGCGCGGTCCCTGGTTCAGCTATTTCTTTGAACTCTGCGATGAATTGACATGAGGACGTCGGAAGTTACACGCCTATTTTGACAGATCAGAGGTGCATAGAAAGAGCATTAATGCCAGAACGTAACGAGTTACCACCACAAACATCTGCCGGGCATTGGCTAAGAGCCGGCACGCTGGCGCAACTCTTGCCCGCATAATGCGAACTGCGATGCTTTTGGCTGGCGGGAACGTGCATGGGCGGCTTCTACTTCGTGAGATTGGCGCCGCAGGGCTAAAGATTGATGTGGTAGTCAACGAAGTTGGCACGGAGCGTGCTGCTAAACTGTCAACCTGGCTGACAAATCAGACAGACTATCCGGATAGGTTCGAGACGTTGCTACTTCAAGCCGGACGAGACTACATCGAAGTCGATCACTATCATGGTGCGGTAGCGAGGCAGGTCCTTAGCAGCCTTCGGCCAGACTACGTAGTGAATGGCGGTTGTGGGATCCTTCGCGAAGACTTTCTCAATATTCCAAGTGCAGGTTTCCTGAATGCTCATCCTGGTCTCCTGCCACAGTACAGGGGGCTCGATCCCGTCCTTTGGGCTCTGGCAGAGGATGGAGAATTGGGGGCGACTGTTCACGTAATGACCACTGGTATCGACGAGGGTCCGATACTTGCACGAAGTGCCATGGACAGTCCAAGGGGCAATGATCTGGTTGGTATAAGACTTAGCTGTATGCAACATGGTGCGCAGCTCCTCGCTGACGTTTTGAAGCAACCTGAAAAGTATCCGCCAGTTCCTCAGAACCTACAGCATGCAAGATACTTCCCAGCCTTTCCTACAGAAAGAATAGCTGAGCTGAACGTGAAGCTGTTTGGTCATCGTCCATGAAGGTAGCACGCTACCGCACGGCGCTGTTTGGACTTGGCCGCATTGGTGCTGGTTATCACCGGGTCAATGGTCGTCCACGCAATCACTTCGACGCAATAATTGATTGCGGCGAAATGGAACTCGTTGCAGCCATCGACACGGACTCCCATCGTCGCAATTGCGTTGCGCGACACCGGCCCGAGAAAGCTGCTCGCATATATTCGAGTTTAAAAGATGCCATTGTTGATCGAGTTGATATTGGGGTAATCGCAACGCCTCCGTCTGCGAGGATAGATCCTATTCAAGCGGTTTTGGAGGCGGGAGCATCCGTCATAATCGTTGAGAAGCCCTTGGCAAGATCGCTGCAAGAGGCTTTGGCGATTGTGCAGCTTATCGCAAGCTATAATGCGGTTCTCAAGGTGAACTTTCACAGACGTTATGATTCTTCCTTTCAGGCGATCAAACAACACGCAACCGGCGACTTCGTTGCTGGGCAGGCGCGTTACGGAAAGGGGCTCCACAACTACGGCTCGCATCTCATTGATCTGCTAACAGAGTGGTGTGGCCCTCCGGTGGTCGTGCGGGCGCTCGATGAGCTCTCGCGGGACTGTGGGGACCCAACACTATCTTTCCAGGTGAGCTTCGAGGATGACAAGACCTGCCTTGTGCTGGGCTTGCCGGACACTGACTACGATGTGTTCGATGTTGATTTGATGTTCCGGGACAGGCGCATTGAGTTTGCCGCCGGCGGAGCCGTTCGCAAAGTTTGGACCTGTCGGGATAGCCTATACTATCCGGGATATACTCATCTTGAAACTCTGCCTTGTAACAGTTTCGTCGGTGCTCTTAGCGGATTGAAGGAGTTGTACAGTTCAATCGTCAGTTTTTTGCAGGACGGGATTGAGATTTTGGGCTGCGATGCTGATGCGGCGGTGCGCGGTATGGCAACAACTGAGTCGATCCTGCGATCGGCCCGGAACAACTGCGAACCGGTTGTAGTTGGCAATGTGTTGCCATAGGCGAATTTGAGGACGAGGATTCATGTCTGAGAAACTTGCACTTCTAGGCGGAACGCCAATTAATCAAGCACCTATCCCCAGCTACAATACTATCGGCGCCGAGGAGAAGGCGGCGGTGATGGAAGTGCTCGATAGCGGAGAGTTGTCAGGCTTCGTGGCGGCGCCGGGTGATTGGTTCCTGGGAGGCAAAAAAGTTCGCAGTTTGGAAAATGCCTTTTGCGAGCACTTCGATGTAAAGCACGCAATTGCCCTCAACTCAGCAACCTCTGGCCTGCACGCCGGCCTTATGGCAATGGACATCGGACCGGGCGATGAAGTTATCGTTTCACCCTACACCATGCATGCGTCAGCGACTATGATCGTAATGTGCGGTGCTGTACCGGTCTTTGCCGATATTGAACCGTGTACTTTTTGTATCGATCCGGCGAGTGTCGAAGCCCTTATCACTCCGAGAACACGTGGTATTGTTGCAGTAAATATTTTTGGCCATCCGGCTGCTCTCGGCCCATTGAAAGCAATCTGTGATCGTCACGGATTGTTCTTGATCGAAGACAATGCGCAGGCACCTGATGCGACTTATAAGGGGCAAAAGACTGCAACTATTGGGGATTGTGGTGTCTTCTCTTTCAACCGTCACAAAACGATGCAGTGTGGTGAAGGCGGCATGATCATCACGGATGATGATCGAATTGCCAAGAAGGCACGCTTTTTCAGAAATCACGGCGAAACCGTTGTCGAAGCCCTCGGTGAGGAGGATCTGGTCAACACATTGGGCGTGAACTACAGGATGGGGGAGATGGAGGCTGCTGTCGCGGAAGTTCAATTCTCCAAGCTGCCAGAGCTCAACAGAGCGCGACAGGCCCTCAGTGATCGGTTGACAGAACAACTCTCCAAAATACCTGGAATAACGCCGCCCTCTGTGATGGAAGAGTGTACACACGTCTATTACTTCTATGTCATGAAGTATGATGCGAACGCGGTAGGAATACCTCGTGACTTGTTTGTCCGCGCATTTCAGGCCGAAGGATTTCCCCTCCGGGCAGGCTATCTGAAGCCCTTGTACCTTGAACCGATGTATCAGAAGAGAATCGCCATAGGACGTCATGGGTTTCCCTGGTCAGCACATCCGGGAAGCGATAACATTTCGTACGAACCAGGCATTTGCCCTGTGGTCGAGCGTCTCCAGAATGAAGAGGTGATGTTGACAAATTACATGTATCCACCTCTGTCAGAGAACGACATGGATCGCTACGTGGAGACATTCCATAAGGTTCTCGACAACCGCGGAGAGCTGCTTGCCCTCGCACGAAATGAAGCCGCCGAGTAAAATGTTCATGTTGCGAGAGATTTACAGAGGCTGACGCTTGTTTCTGTTCGCAGCAGCTGAAGCAGGGGCGGCAGCTTGGATGGCTGCTGTCTGGCGGGAAATAAATGCGCCTTTCGCTGTTGCCCTTTCGCGGATTGCTTTTGAACACCTGCAGCGACTCGATGCCCTGCCGGCATCTCCTACGAAGCTCTTCGAATCTGAGTCCTGCGCGAGCAGACTCGTCGAAGAGGTCAAACCAGAAGCCGTGCTGTTGTCTGCAACCGGCAAGCCTCAAGAACAGAGCTTAGCGAGTATCTGTAAGGTTTGCGATGCCACTGTCACGCAGATCGTCGATACCTGGGATGGCTACGAGAACCGCTTTGGTGACGTTTTTCCGGACTACGTGGCCGTTATCGATGATCGCGCAGAAGCAGAATGTCGTTCTTCTGGCGGGCCGGACGCCAAGTATGTTCATGTCGGCCAACCGGCCTGGGAGGCGTACAGCAAATTGGCGCCGCCTGAAAGCGGGAGAGGCGAGCGGTTTCTATTTGTGGGCCAGCCGCTTCAGGCTGTGTTCGGGCAAGCTCTTGGTTATGACGAAGTCAGCGTTGCAGCAGAGGTCCGCGAAAGCTTGTCCTCGCAGGCCGAATTGCGCGCCCGTTTGACGTACCTGCTGCACCCCGCCGAACAAAGAGCGCCGACCGGTTACATCGAGACCAGGAACGCGAAAGTGGCCCTCAGTGAGGCTGAGACTGTAATCGGAATGTTCTCTTCCTTTCTGATTAATGGCCTTCTCAACGGACGCCGTGTCGTTGTGATACAGCCTGAACGAGGCAGAGATCGCTTCGGTCCCAGCAGGCATGGTCTTTTGCGCAAATATGACAGTGCTAGCGGCGTGGACTGGCTTGCCCGTTCGGATTGTGATGAGGCGGCGAGCAAGATTACAAACCTGTTAAGAGGGTCTCGGCAGCGCGTAATTCAACATATGGAAGGTACAAAGTGCGCCTAATTGGTGTAGTTCAGGCAAGGATGGGGTCCTCGCGGCTACCCGGCAAGGTGATGATGGATTTGGCCGGACACCCCATTGTCGCACATATATTCGATCGACTACGAGCGACTAAGGGAGTCAGAGACGTTGTGCTTGCAACGACAATGGACCCACGCAACGAACACTTGGTGTCGTATGCGCAGAGCAAGGGCATCGCGGTTTTTCGTGAGGAGGACGAAAATGACATTGCCGCACGCTTACTTGGCGCTGCCAATGCAACGCTAGCTGATGCTATTTTGAAAGTTAATGGTGATTGCCCACTCGTTGATCCAGTCATTATGCGACAGCTAGTGGAAATGTTTGCTACCGGTGAATACGACTACGTATCAAATAAGATCATATGGTCATGGCCGGAGGGATATTCGGCGGAGATCATTTCTACTGATGCTTTAGTATGCTGCGCAAGTGAGCTAACTACCGCTTTGGATCGAGAGCTGGTTGCAAACTATATTCGTGATAACACAAGTCGATTTCGCGTCGGCTCTGTTGGTGATCGCCGCTATAACGGGCTACTGAAACTTGCCGTTGATACCCCTGAGGACTTTGAGGAAGTAGCTGGCATCTTTTCGGCCTTGTGGCCGGCGAACCCGCTTTTCGGCTTCAAAGAAGTGTCAGAGTTCTTGCGAGGCGAGTCGCGCCGGACTGAAACAGTCTTTCAAAAAAACACCATTCGACGATGAAGCGGATTACAGATACCTCCACACTCGTCATCGGGCCCAATACCTCGGTCCGAGTGCTCTTGGAACGCCTTAGTAGTGGGAATGAGCCGTTTCAGATTGTCTTAGACAATGACGGGAGAGTAATTGGCACAATCACCGATGGCGATGTTCGACGCGCCATTTTAAACGGAATGGCCTTGGAAGACTCAGTCGTTTCCTGCCTTAATACTTCTCCGACTATTGGCAAGATCGGCGATGAAACTCAGAATAGTCGACTATTGAGGCGCCTGAAGGGACTGCGTCCGTTCCTCCCTTTAATCGACGAGAACCAGAAGCTTCGCGAAGTTCTAGTTGCAGAGCCGAAGACCAGCCAAAGTTCGGTTGCTCTCATCATGGCAGGTGGATTCGGAAAGAGGCTGGGTGAGAGAACGCGCAATATACCCAAGCCCTTACTTCCGGTCGGCGGACAGCCAATTCTTGAGCACATCGTATCTGCGATTGAGGCAGCTGGTGTCGGGACAATACATGTGTCTGTGCATTATCTGGCGGATCAAATTAAGACATTTTTCGACGCTCGCGGCAGCGTTGCCGAAATCTTATTCATCGAAGAGGAAGCTCCGCTTGGTACGGCAGGAGCACTGTCTTATCTGCCCAGTTCGAGCGCGAGCGGACCAATACTTGTCGTGAATGGCGATCTCATCACAGATGTCAATTATAGCGCTCTGCACGAGTTCTATGTTCGACACAATCTGGATGCCGCCGTTTGTGTCGCCCGTTATGATATCCAGCTGCCCTATGGCGTTGTTCGCTATGATGAATCCGGTGTTTTTGCAGGTATCGATGAGAAACCGCAAATTAGCAATTTTGTTGCTGCTGGGATTTACTATTTGGGTTCAGAGTTTCTGGCTTTAGTGAAACCAGGCGAACGTCTGGACATGCCTGACCTGCTGATGATGGGGCGGAACATTGGATTAAAGATCGGGCTTTTTCCCATCCATGAGATGTGGACCGATGTTGGCAGACCAGAGGATCTCGCAGCCGCAGACCAAGCAGCCCGAGAACAAACTGGCGCCCCCGTCTTCGGCTCAGAAAGTAGATGACAGAGTTTCAACGTGATATAGCCCGTCTTAACTTGCCGCTACGTAGCGCCTTGATATTGCTGCTGTTTCAGCTAGTAGGCACTGTTCTAGAGTTAGCTGGACTGGCGACTTTGGTGCCCATTTTTCAGTATGTCGAGGCTGAAGGCAATGTTGCCCAACTGGTGCTAGAACATAACTGGTGGCAAGAACTGATAGACGGTTACGCTGTGTTTGGATTGGAGCCGTCCTTAGGCGCACTGTTGATCACTTGTTTGGTTGCACTGCTTCTCCGGCAAGCTTTTGTCTTCACACGCCTGCGTTATCAAGCAGCTCTCAAGGAAGGACTGGCAGCATCCACTCGGGCCGCCGGTTTCCGAAGTTTTGTGGCGGCGACTACGGAATACCAAGAGCAGCACAATGCTGGCCTGATCGTTAATGATCTAACCACAGAACTGGATCGGGCGATTCAGTACCTTTTGAATTCGATTAATCTGATCGGAATTGGCATAATATTTATAGTTTATGTTGCGGCATTGATTTCGATTTCTTTTGTTCTGACACTCGTTGCTATGTTGGTCTTCGGGTTAGCGGCGCTTGCTATTCGCAACCAACTCATGCAGACCGAAAAGGTAAGTCGAGAAATCGTGCAGGCAAATCAAAACATGTCTGCATTTCTGGTCGAGAGAGTTAAAACGACTCGACTCATCAGGCTTTCGGGAATGGAGCATGCTGAGGCTGAGGCCATGGAGCGTCTTACCAATCGCCAGCGCAGCCGAATGGTGCGAATTTTCAACCTGATGGCCAATCTTGAAATTATCGTTGAACCAATTATTGTTACGGCAGCACTAACCTTTCTCTATTTCAGTATAACCTTTGCCAAAATGCCATTAGAGTTTGTCGGTCTATTTTTGGTATTGATTATGCGGCTGCTTCCAGTTCTAAAAGAGGCAGCCCGCACGCGTCAGGCCAAGCGAGGACTGAAGGCTTCTTTTAACGCTGTGGCGGAACGCTTTGAAGAGATGAAAGCGGCCAGAGAACTACCTTCTGGGAACATCCATCTGGCTACTCTCAATGACGGAATTGAATTCCAGAATGTCTCTTTTGCCTACCAAAGCAGTCGAGAAGCCCCGGCACTGGACAGTCTCAGCTGCCAATTTGAAGCCGGTAAACTTTCAGCAATAATTGGTCCCTCGGGGGCAGGAAAGTCGACTCTGTTTGACATGCTTCCTCGTCTGCGGTGCCCAGACTCGGGAACTATTCTGATTGACGGTGTCGACAGTCGTGAGATCGATACAATGGACCTTCGTCAGAAGATTGCGTTTGTGCCTCAATCACCTCAAATCTTCAATGTCAGCATAGCTGACCATATCCGTTACGGGAAATCTGACGCAACCGATGCGGAAGTAGTGCGTGCCGCCGAGCTGGCTAATGCCGCCGGTTTCATTGCAGAACTGCCGCGAGGTTATGACACTCTTGTTGGTGACGGTGGCAGTGCGATGTCAGGGGGGCAGAGGCAGCGTCTTGATCTAGCACGTGCTCTCGTTCGTCAAGCTCCCATTCTCTTGCTAGATGAGCCGACTAGCAATTTGGATTCAGAGTCTGAAGAACTGTTTCGAAAGTCATTGGTGCGTTTGCGCACCGAAACAAACGTAACGATTATCATCATTGCGCATCGTCTTACCACGGTAGTTGCAACGGATAAGATTGTCGTTATGGAAAAAGGCAGAATTCGCGCTGAAGGCACTCATGCCGAACTCCTCCAGAAGAGCGCTTGGTATGCGACGGCATTTGCCAGGCAATTACAGCCTGTAGCAAACTAGCGTTTTGAACCTGAGGTTCGTCACCATCTACGGCCCGCCCTGAACGGACTTCTGGCCCAAGATGACTACAAGCAACTCAACGGTTCTAATGCCGTCCTAAGAGCTCAGGCATTCGCCACAGGACTTGACTCTGGTGGATGCGAGCTTCTGTAAGACCACAAGAGACGACAGGCGAGATGGAGCGATGATCCGAAGCAGAAACAGGGCAGAGCAGCAATGGCGCGAGTTCGACTTAAAAGGCTTCGGTTCAATAGCAATTTGCTCTAGAAGCACACCGGCAACTATCAAACAATGACGAACCACGGCACATCTACCAACCATCTGACTGGCTGTTATACTTTGCTGACAGATAGCATCAAAGGTATTCAGAAAGGCATCGCTGCGTACCCTGACGGCCAGGCGACGGTCGCGTCGTTTGCGCCTCTGCTAAGCTATGGGGGTCAAGACATCATCAATTTTGGTGAAGTTTGTACAGGTCCCCGCCTTCACGATATTGCAGAACGACTAGCTGACTGCGCGTTGGAGCTATTTCTCGATGAAGAGTTCGGTACGCGCGAAGAACGCCTACTCGGGGCGATGACCCTTGTTCGTGGGCAGCGAGAATTGGTAAAATTGATGGCGCTCGATTGGTCCGCTGCTGGGGGGCCGTTCATTGTCGTGGATGTCGACGCCGGTTGGCCGGCATTGAGTGCGCGGTTAAATGGGGACTGGCAAAGCATCTTGCCCAAGGGCGCCATTGCAGCTGAGTTACAGGTTCCCGATTTGGACATCGATACTGACGTCCTAGCGCAAGGACACAAGACTGCAGGGTTTTGGCAGAGGCTGGCTTTTGAGCCGTTGTCTTCTGTTGGCTATCGATTGTTTCGGCGTGGAGAGCATTGGCGAAGCAAGCTACCGTCAAAGGGCGATGTCTATATTCTTAGCGAGAATGGCCTGCAGAAAGACACTGCATTCCACCTTGCTATGAGTGGATATCGCCTTAAATCGATGCCGGCAATCAACTTGCAAGTTGATGCAGCTTTGCCTTTCCAGTCGACGCATGAGACGATTTTCTCTCGTTCGATTTCGAAACTCAAACGAACACTTATGATGAGTGATGAAGCCGAGGGATCTTTCCGCAAAGTCATAACTGAACGTTTTGCAAAAGAATTAACTACTCTTACCTTAAGTGAAACGAAATTTGAAGGTTGGATAAACCGACTAGCACGTCGCCCGATTGCATGCCTCGGCAATGCAAAAGTGAGCAGCATGGGGTTGGGTTTGCATCGTGCGCTCAAGAAACAATCCATACCATTGATAGGCTTTCAGCACGCAGTAACAGTGGAGCTTCATGCTGCTCATCGTCATGTCGCGGTGGAATGGGACAATGTTGGTAATGATCTGGTGTTTGTCTACAATGACCGGGCCGTTGAGCTGTTGACGTTAAATCCATTTGGTGGCGGCAAGGTGGTATCCGTTGGTGCTGCCCGCGAACTGCGGCGAGTGGTGCGTAAGAGCGCACGTGTCAATGGCCCCGCGATCTTCTATGTGTCGACCGCACTCTATACAGGCCACTGGCAGATGGCGGCTATGAAGGGAGTACCTGATAGCGAGAAGGCAGAAAGGGAAATTGCTCTCATACGAGATGTTTTTCGTAAGATGCCTCATCGGATGCTCTATAAACCATATCCGGCATTGCGCTACATCGACCCAGATCCGGTAATTCGGGAAGCTAGGTTGTATGGCAATATAGAGATCCACAAAGGAAACGAAGATCTGCGGTACTTGATGCAATCTGCGCGTCTTCTAATCACGTCTCGAGCCACAAGTACATTGTCATGGTGTTTGATGAGTGGACGCCCCGTCATCTATATCGACCACCCCTATGATCTCCCTCTCGAAGCGGACGTAAGGTCGGCACTAAATGAGGCAGTCTTTGTCTTTGACTCACGTGATCCAGATTATGCAGCAAAAATCCTGGACCTACTGGAGCTACCGCTCTATCAGATTGAAGAATTGGCAAAAGAAAAACAGGACGCGAGAAAGCGTTTTTTGCGCAAGTTTATTGATACGGACCTGGGGGTAGCTGGTTCGATCGCGGCAAACTATCTCGAGTGCGAACTTTTCCCAGTTGCTCAAGCTTAAGAGCTAATGTCTGAATGAACATAACCATCGACTCTCGCCGGATCGGCTCAAATCAACCCTGCTTTGTGATTGCCGAGGTCGGCATGAACCATGACGGATCCGTTGGTACCGCTCATGCATTTATCGATGCGATCGCCGACACCGGAGCTGATTGCGTCAAGTTTCAAGCTAGAATTGCTACTGCAGAGAGCACATTTGACGAACCTTTTCGGGTTCGGATGAGCAGCCAAGACAAAACGCGATTTGACTACTGGCGTCGGATGGAATTTGCGCAGAAGCAGTGGTCTGAATTGATGGCACATGCCAGGGACAAGGGGCTGGTTTTCCTTTGCTCGGTGTTTTCGCCCGAAGCCGCGCATATGATGGCCCAAATCGGAATGTCTGGCTTTAAGATTGGCTCGGGTGAGTTCAATTTTCCTGAACTGTTAAGCTCCGTCAGTGAACATCGTAAGCCGGTCTTGCTGTCAACTGGCATGTCAAAAATGTCCGAAATCGAGTCGCAAGTTTCTCTTCTTCGCGATGCAAAGTGTGATTTCGGTTTGTTTCAATGTACTAGCGCATATCCCGCGCGTCTCGAGGATGTGGGCTTAAATGTTATACCAAAACTACGAGAAAGGTTTTCTTGCCCTGCGGGACTTTCAGACCATTCTGGTACTGTTTATCCAACGCTGGCAGCGATGGCTCAAGGTGCAAACATGATCGAAGTCCACGTCTCTTTTCACAAAAGAGCTTTCGGTCCAGATGTATCCTCCTCTGTCACGATTGATGAGCTTTCACAGTTGTGCCTGGCACGGGATGCATTCTTCACAATGAGCAATAGCCTGGTAGACAAAGACAGCATGTCCGAAAAGCTCTCGCCAATGCGATCGCTGTTTCGACGGAGCCTGGCGACGACAAGCCATCTGAAAGCGGGCAGCATTCTGACCGCAGACGACCTTAGGTTTGCCCGACCGGGCACTGGCATCCCAGCTGGAGAAAAGCAATCACTAATAGGCCGCACGCTTGCTCGGGATGTCGATCCTTTGCGCTTGCTTCAGTATGATGATCTCGAGGGAGTTCCCAAATGAGTAAGAAGATTTGCGTGGTTGTTAACAGCCGCGCAAATTACGGGCGCATAAAGTCTTTCATGCGCGCAGTTCAGGAGCACCCTGAGCTTGAATTACAGCTAATCGTTGGAGCCTCGGCACTACTGTTTCGATTTGGCAATGTCATCGACAATATCCGGCTTGATGGTTTCGAACCGACTGCGATTGTCTACAGCATCGTAGAAGGCGAAAACCTGACGACAATGGCAAAATCAACGGGGCTTGGCATTATTGAACTAGCTTCTCTCTTTGAACAGATGCAACCCGATTTTGTTCTAACAGTTGCCGATAGATTTGAAACTCTCGCGACTGCTGTTGCGGCAAGCTATATGAACATTCCGGTGGTACACACTCAGGGCGGCGAAGTCAGCGGCTCGATTGATGAGAGTGTTCGCCATGCCATTACGAAGCTTTCACATATTCACTTCCCGGCGACTGAGAAAGCTCGAGATATTCTGCTTCGTATGGGTGAAGACCCGAATTCAGTTTATGTTACAGGGTGTCCGGCAATGGACATCTTGGCAGAAAGCGATCTTACGCTGTCTCCAGATTTATTTGAGAAGAACCTTGGTGTTGGGGAAGTCATTGATCCAGGCGTGCCCTACGTCGTTGTGTTGCAGCACCCCGTCACGACCGAGTTTGGCGAAGGCGCCGATCAAATCAACCATACACTGGTAGCCGTAAACCAGCTAAAAATGCAGGCGGTCTGGCTTTGGCCCAATGTCGATGCGGGCTCAGATAGTATTTCTAAGCAGTTACGTACCTTTCATGAGCACAATCCTAGTGCGCCAATAAGTTTTCATCGTAATTTCTCCGTGGAGGACTATGCAAGGCTTATTAATAATGCAGCCTGCGTGATTGGAAACTCCAGCAGCGGCATAAGGGAATGCGCGTTCTTAGGAATTCCAGCGGTGAACATAGGGTCGCGCCAAGCGCTCCGCGAGACGGGGCCAAACGTTTTGCATGCGCCATACGATAGTGACGAGATTTACCAAACGGTTCAGAAGCAATTGCAAAGCGAGCGTTTCAAAAGATCCAATTTATTTGGCAACGGAACCGCAGGCAAACAAATGGCAGATGTACTCGCAGCAACGTCGGACGTGTCCCTGCAAAAGCGACTATGGTATTCAGACGTATGACTTCAATACTCCCCAAGCCTTCTTGCGAGATTTGCGGCAGCACGGTATGGGGCGATCATTATGTGGGTAACATTAGAACCGGAAAGTTTGGCTCGGTCGCGCCGGCGGTGGTGGAGCGCTGCGAAGGTTGTGCTGTCGTTCGTTTAGCGGAAGAATTCTGTCTCGACGACTATGAGTATGTGACGACTGGGTATCGGGAGCGTCTTGGGCAGGGGCAATCAGTCGAAACCTTCTTTGCTGAGCACGATAAATTGCAGCGGTTTACGCTTGGCAGCGTTTCGCCGCTAAGCCTACGCGGAAAGTTGGTTGCAGACATCGGGTGTGGTGGCGGCGCACTGTTGGATCACGTTTCTGGTTTGGCACGCGAAATCGTTGCTATAGAGCCAGCGAAGCACTTTCATTCATCACTGGGGAAAAGAGGTTATCGTACGTTCGCGTATGCCCAGGATGCGGTCGGTGAATATGCTGGTAAGGTGGATCTGGTATTTTGCATTCAGGTCATAGAGCACGTGCAGGATCCGTTGCAGTTGCTACGAGACATCCGAACGCTCTTATCACCGGGCGGCTTGGCAATCGTTGCAACGCCAAACCTCGATCAACTGCTAATGGATCTTCTACCGGATGATTACCCGAGCTTTTTTTACCGAACAGTTCACCGTTGGTATTTTGACGCTACTTCGTTCAGGGCAATGGCAGAACGCGCCGAAATGGAAGTGTTCGAGTTGAAGTATGTTCAACGTTATTCGATCGGCAATTCGCTTGCATGGCTTCGTGATCGTCGACCTCAAGGTGAAATTGTGTTGCATGGGCTCGAAAATGAGGGCCTGGATGCAATCTGGCGCAGCCATTTGGAGAGCTCTGGAAAGGCGGAAACATTCTATGCTTTTCTCAGAGCCCTTTAATCAGAAGCGCCTACGAAGACAGGGCTATCGTAGCGATTTCCTGAGCGGCGCAAAGTATTGGTTCGATTGCCGACTCCAGCACGAGGCACGGCTTTTGTTAACAGGTTGGTTATGGCTGATTTCGCCCGAAGCAACGCGCGGTGCAGCAGGAGATGATGTGGTTAGCGGACCATAAGAATGAAAGTTGCCTTCTTAGGGAATCTGGCCGGGTTCGAGGCGGCGAAGCAACATCTGAGAGGGATGCAGTGCTTGAGGATCGATCCGGACGCTCCTAATCACTCTCAAATCGAAGACCTTGATGGAATTATTGATGGGGCATTGAAGATTCGCCTTGATGCTTCATTCTTGAACCGAACGCCGCGTTTACGAGCGATTGTTAGCGCAAGCACTGGTACGGATCACATCGACCTTGATGCGCTCGCAGAGCGCAACATTGCTTTTGACTGCTTGCGCAATTATCCGGACTTCTTAGATGGTATTACGTCTACCCCAGAGCACGCCTGGGCATTGTTGCTTGGCTGCGCTCGGCAACTTACGAGGGCGCATGCACATGTGCAATTGGGAGACTGGGACAGGATGGCTTTCCCAGCGTTCGGATTGTCTGGCAAGGTCTTGGGACTTGTTGGCTTGGGTCGTGTTGGACGGCATCTTGCCAAGTACGGCGCAGCTTTCGGGATGCAAGTCCTCGCGTTTGATCCCGCTCCAAATCGCATCCCTGATGGTGTAGAGATGGTCGACTTTGAGGGCCTCCTTGCGAATTCTGATGTTGTATCCGTTCAGGTGCATCTGGCACCGGAAACACGACATCTGCTCAATGCAAAGGCGCTTGGGCTTATGAAGCCGAGAGCGATTTTCATTAACGTATCCCGGGGGGCGCTCGTTGATGAAGAAGCCCTCGCTAGATCACTGCAAAGTGGGCATTTGCTTGCCGCAGGGCTTGACGTTATTGAGGGGGAACCGGATGTTCGCGCTTCACCACTTTGGCCTCTGCTCCAGGATGGGGACAGAGTTCTTTTGACTCCACATATAGCTGGCACCGCAGTTGAGTCATTGAGTGCGGCATGCGGCAAGGCAGGTGAGTTGATGGAGAGTCTGCTGCGCGCCAAAGCCGGAATGAGTCAATGACAGTACATGGCCTTTCGATTCTGGCGGTCGTGCCAGCGCGTGGCGGTAGCAAATCGATTCCGCGTAAGAACCTTGCCAAGATCGCAGGCCGTAGTCTGATCGAGATAGCAGCTGTGACACTGTCCAATACTTCGGAATTAGATGCATGTGTACTTTCAACAGACGACGAGGAGATGGCAGATGAAGGCCGCAGAGTCGGACTGCAGGTTCCCTTCATGCGCCCGGCCGAACTAGCCCAAGATCGATCACGAGCGGCACCTATGTGGCAACATGCATGGCTAACGGCGGAGCAACATCTAGGAACGACTTTCGATATTTCAGTTCTGATAGAGCCTACCAGTCCTATGAGGGTGCCTGAGGATATAACGGCGACTATCAACTGCCTCGTGTTGGAAAATCATAATGCGGCTGCAACAGCCAGTCGCAATCCGTCTCACTTTACACCGGAGAAAGCACTTATGCTATCAGAGCGAAATACTCTGGAATTCTTTTATGAGAAAGGCGCAAAATATACGATTAGACAGAACATTCCCTCGTATTTCCACCGGAATGGGCTCTGTTATGCGGTCAAACGAGAAACTTTGCTTAGCGATGGGAACATCTTTGAAAACGATTGCGGCGCCGTCATTACTGATAGGCCTGTTGTCGATATTAATGAGCCTCTGGATCTTGAATTCGCTGAATTTCTTATGAAAAAGGACCAACGGTTCGGTCATAGTGCCGTTAACAAATTTGTAACTGGCTAACCGTTGAAATAATGACGATCAACAGTACAAACTCGTTCTACCAATCTAAAAATCGGGAAAATATCTCAGTCGAGATAGATGCTGATCGCCACTCGACTATTGGTCAGAGCGGCAGAGTACAATTTCGAGGTTATGTTCATGGAAGAACGCTTGAAGGTGTTGCCCGTGAAGCAATCCAGCAAGACCGCGAAAGTGTCCTGAGCTGGCTGAACGGTCTAGACGGCCATTTTTCATTGATCGTCAAAGGGTCTGAATTCACTTTCGCCGCAGTTGACCCTGTACGATCGCTCCCGATCATTTGGACCCAAAGCGAAAACGGAGTCGTCCTTTCCGATGACGGGCCAGCAATTGAAAAGCGGCTAGGTTTGGATGCAAGCGTCATCAATCCGAGTATGGCACGTGCAGTGGCGCTTTCAGGGTTTACCATTGGCAACTCTACTCTCTATCCACAAGTCAAACAGCTAGGCCCTGGTGAGGTGCTTTGGCTTGAGAAAGGCGAAATGCTGGAGAGATCCTACTTTCATTGGGACCCGTGGCAACCATTCGAGGCCCAAGTTGACGATCTGCGAAAGCCTCTATCTCAGCTCAATCAGAAACTCATAGAGGACCTTGTAGCCAGTGCCAATGGCCGGCAAATTCTCTTGCCATTGTCTGCGGGCCTGGACTCTCGACTTATCGTCTCGGGTCTGCAGGAATTCGGCTACCAGAATGTCCGGTGCGTTTCCTATGGTCTTGCCGGTAATCGGGAAGCGAAGACAAGCTATGCCATTGCAAAGCGTCTCGGCTATGAATGGACATTTGTGCCCTACACGCAATCCAAGATGCGGGAGATTTTCCATTCATCCGAATATGCGGCCTTCAAGACCTTTTCTGACAGCTTAACCAGCATACACTTTCCGCAAGAGTACCCAATGCTCCTGGCAATGCTGACGGAGCATGATCTTGATCCAGAAGCGATTTGTGTCAATGGTCAGTCTGGTGATTTTATTGCCGGCAACCATGTGCCGCAATTGATGTTTGAGCCGGGCGGTGATCGACAGGAAAGGCTCGATCGCATCGTCCGCGCCCTGCTTGCCAAGCACTATAAGCACTGGGCTTCTCTGGTGGATGATGAAAGTCTCACGCTTGTCGGAGATTTGCTTAAGCAAGAGATTGATAAGATCGGCGGGCTTCCAGAAGATCCCTATGGAGATCACGGAATCTACGAATATTGTGAGTTTCAAGATCGTCAATCCAAATACGTCCTAAATGGCCAACGCGCGTATGAGTTCTTTGGACTCGACTGGCGATTGCCGCTTTGGGACCGCGCCTATCTAGACTTCTGGGCCCGTGCACCTCTCGCGGCAAAGAAGAACGAGAATCTTTATCGTACTGTGCTCGAAGAAGACAATTGGGCCGGTGTTTGGAAGGGTGTTTCCGTCAATCCCACGCGTATCCGCCCTGGCTGGCTTGTGCCAATCCGGCTGGTTGCGAAAGCGATGCATGCCCCTCTTGGGCGTGAGCGATGGCACAACTTCGAGCGTCGTTACTTAACTTATTGGATGTCATCGACATGCGCGTACGCAGCATGGCCTTTTCGACAGGTAGCTGCAGATCAACGTGGGGCTTACAGCGCCATTGCATGGCATATTGCTGATTACTTAGTGAGCAAGGGACTTCGTTGGGACGGTCGTTTGATGGATGATGCGGCATGAGACGACAGACCTTTGATTTAGATGGTTACTGCAAGTTGCTTCGTTCTCTGCTATCGCGAGGTTATGAAGTAGTGGATTTCCATACGCTGGACCCGCAGCGCCAACATCTCATTCTGCGCCACGACATTGATATGTCGATTGCTGCAGCTCAGCGCGTCGCTGAAGTCGAGGCCGAACTTGGGCTGCGCTCCATATACTTCGTCTTGCTGCGCACCGAGCTCTACAACGTCTGGTCGGACATTGGCCGCAAGCAGTTGAAACACATCGCCGAGTTGGGCCACGAGGTTGGACTGCATCTCGACCTATCGCTATACGACGATACGGAAAAGGCCATTGAAAATGCAGCACGTTCGGAATGCGACGCACTAGAACTTGTGACTGAGAAACCTGTCAGGACCATTAGCTTTCATCGCCCGGCAAAGGCATTGCAGGGTCGCCCGGGAAAGCTTGCCGGGCGACGCCATGCCTATGAGCCCACTTTCTTCTCTGAGATCGGTTATTGTTCTGATAGCCGCGGCGGTTGGCATTATGGGCACCCACTCGAACATCCATCGGTTAGGGATCGCAAAGCCCTACAGTTGCTGACGCATCCAATTTGGTGGCAATCCCCAGCAATGGCGCCTGAAGACAGGCTATGCAGTTTTTTGCGTGAGAAGTTTGTATTGCTCGACCTCGAACTGGCAAACAACTGCTCGACTCACAAACAGCTGACAAATGTGACGGCAGAGGCAAGTGTTGATCAGTAAAGACGCCACTGTGGGAATTTGCTCGGCTTGGCTCTCGTTCAGCGATGAATGCACCGCATGAAAATCCATCTCTATGCGACCGATCAGTCTGCGTTGGAGTTAACCAAGGCACTCAACGATGATGATGAGATAACCGCTCTAATCGTTCCAGCGAATCGAATGAACAGTCAGAAGATCCGACAACTCAAGACCAAGTCGCCATATCCTGTCTTTGTACACCATACGAAAGTCCCGCTTGATAATGATCTACCTCCGGCCTCTGTGGCAGTCTCATGGCTTTACTCGCAAGTCTTTGGAACGGACATTTTGCGCCGCTATAGTCAAGGAATGCTCAACATGCACGGCGGAAAGATCCCCCAATATCGGGGAGCAAGTGTTTTACAGTGGGCGATAATTCACGGCGAAAAAGAACTTGGCATTACCTGGCATGAGATTGTCGAGGAGGTTGATGCTGGAGCTATTTGGGCAGAGTGCACAATTGCCATTGGTGAGAAAATGACCAGCATGGATGTGCGTGAATGTATGCTGCTTAGCGGAACCGCTCTTTTCGATGAAGCCTGGCGGCGATTTTCTCGTGATGGCCAACCAGTTCGAATTCCCAACCTTAAAGGAGGTCGGATTTGGCCTCAACGCAAGCCATCTGATGGAGAGATCGGCCCAGGGCTGTCTGAGAAACAATTGAGAGACCTGGTTCGGGCTCTTTGCCCGCCTTGGCCAGCGCCCACGATCAAACACGGATCGAGAGTGCTGGAAGTCAATACCATTGATAGTGTTGCGTCGCCGGTTTCGGTCGCCTACGAGACTGCCGAAGGCAAAACCGTGTTCCTCAGTGGAACTTTTCAATGACTGTAGTCGCCATCCATCAACCGAACTACATCCCGTGGTTAGGCTATTTTCACAAGATGACTCACTCGGATGTATTTGTGCTTCTTGACGATGTTCAGTTCAGCAAGCAAAGCTATACTAACCGGGTGAAAATCCTAGGTCACGACAGCGATAGATGGTTATCGATTCCGGTTAGCGTCAGTCTTGGTGACACCATCAATGTAGTCACACCAGCCAAACCGGCGTGGCAGAAAGCTCATATCGACACACTGCATGGTACGTACAGAACTGCTAAGCGTTTCAAAGAAGTATGGCCGAGGGTCAAGGCACTCTACAATGACTTGCCGGCAGGCTCACTTGGCGAGATTAACGCGCAACTCGTTCGTAGAATCGCAGACGGCCTTGGCATAAAAACAAGATTACTAAGTTCTTCAACACTTGATGCCAACCACTTAAAGTCGGACGATCGGCTCGCCTTCATTGTCGAAAAGCTCGCTCCGCAGGGGACATATTTGTCCGGTAAAGGGGGAGTGAACTACCAGAACCCGGCAAAGTTTGCAGCACTCGGCCTTGCCATAGAACTCACGCACTTTGAGCACCCTCATTACGATCAAGGCCGGCCAGAGTTTGTTGCCGGCCTTTCCGTTCTCGATGCTATCTTCAATGTTGGCTGGCAAGAAACTGCCAAGCTTATTGAGTAGTTCATGCGCGTCCTTTGCCTGGACATAGAAGGAGGCTTTGGGGGCTCCTCCCGAAGTCTTTATGAAAGCCTTCGGTTTATTGGCCCTGATTTTTGTCCTGAAGTCTGGTGTCGCAAAGCTGGTCCGGCACAGCAGCGTTACTCTCAACTCGATATCCCGAGTGTAGTCCATACGGACATGCCACACATTAGTTCGCTACCACTACTGTCACGCAATCTCTTTATCTATTACAAATTTGCAGCCAATTGGCGCCGCACCAGCAACTTTCGTTCCGAACTTGCAGCTAGGTCGGACACTGATTTTGACCTCATTCACTTCAATCATGAAGGTCTGTTTCTGCTTGCACAGTGGCTAAGGAGGGCCCTTGGTAGCAGGATCACGATGACTGCACATGTCCGCACGCATTTACCTGAGAATGCATTCACACGTTGGCAGTATCGCGGACTGGCAAATGCTGTTGATGGAACGGTATTCATTACTGAGATGGAGCGCAATCGAGTAAGACGGCTTGTTGGCAAGGACGTCGTTGGCAAAGTGATTTACAATATCGTCTCGAACGACGATGACGTAATACCTTGCCTTGAGCTGCAGGCCGATACACGCTTCAAAATTGCATCGACGTCGAATTTTGCTTACGTCCGAGGTACCGACAGGCTCGTGGACGTGGCATTGGAACTTAAGAAAATGTCAGCCGACACGCGCTTCCTAATCGTGGTGGCAGGACATTCAAAGTTGACGGGGCGTATGCCAGGGCAACTTGGAGAAATAGCTACCCGAGGCGGAACGTTGGCCGACTATGCCGAGGCAAGAGGTGTCGGCCATATGTTCAAGTTTCTCGGACATGTCCCAGATACACGTCCATATGTTTCGGGTTGCCAAGCGCTACTGCGCCCATCGCGCGGAAACGATCCGTGGGGCAGAGAAGTTCTTGAAGCTATGGCCTTGGGAGTACCGGTCGTTTCAACTGGTAAATATAATCGCTTCGTCGAGGATGGTGTGACTGGAGTACTAAGGTCTACGTTTGATGCCGGGGACTTTGCAGCGGCACTCATCAGGCTGGCAGATGATCAATCCTTACAGGAATCCCTGGGACAAACTGCTCGTTTTCGAGTTCAAGGACTGTGCAACGGACCAGACCGTGCTGCAGAATTGAGCCGATTTTGGTCATCGGTGGTCGAGAGAAAAACCAAACAGTGACGAACGCACACCCCCAACAAGTAGTTTTTGTCCTGCCGGACCTCGCAGGTGGCGGTGCGCAATCCGTGATGCTCAACCTTGCAGGTGCGTTAGACACTGCGGACTTTCAATGTCAAATCCTGGCGGCCGGTCGTGACAGAACACTGGACAATCGAGTGCCTGACTCCATCTCTGTTGAGACGGGTGGCTTTGCTCAATTGCGCCGCGGTCTTCCCTGGCTCGTCAAACGGATCCGCTCAATCAGGCCTGACGTAGTCGTTTCAGTGATGGGTTACCTAAATCTCTCGCTTCTCGCACTTCGTCCGTTTTTCCCCAAAGAGACTCGATTGATTGTGCGCGAGGCGAACGCGCTAGAAGCGACACTGCGCGAGTTGCCGGGACTGTTGCGCATTGTTGACCCGTACCGTCGATTCTACCCAAGAGCTGACGCGGTTGTCGCCCCGACATCGATTATTGCCAATCAAATTCTTCGCGCCGCGCCTGCCGCAGCAAATCACGTTCACGTTGTACGTAACCCTGTCGATACCAAAACCTTGCTTGCTCGCGCTGCGAAACCCAAACGGACTGAAGGCGAAGGATTGCGGTTGGTCGCGGCCGGTCGGCTCACACATCAAAAGGGGTTTGACCGGCTGCTTGATATGGCAAGTCAGCTGCCGAGTTCCAGCCGCATTGACGTTTTCGGTGAGGGTTCTGATCGCACAAAACTGCAGAGCACCGCCCGCGCGCTCGGAGTAGATGAGCTAGTGACATTCCGAGGTTTCACAGACGATCTGCCAAACTGGATTGCAGGAGCCGATGCTTTCCTACTTCCATCACGATGGGAAGGACTGCCCAACGTTGTGCTCGAGAGCCTTGCACTCGGGACTCCCGCTATAATTTCTGACGAGGCCGCGGCAGATGACCTGGTTAACAATGCGGAATCGGTAAGCGTAACCTCTGTTACGGTTGGGAAAGCGTTTGTGGAGGCAATCGAGCAGCTTGCGCCGCTAGTAAGTAAGCCAACTTTGCCTCGAAGGTCTTTGTTGCCTGCCTGTTACACCGCAGAGAAAGTCGCGTCTGTGTGGTCGGAGCTTCTTTCGCCGCAATAATCGGTTGTTCCGTTCCGGCAAGGGATCTCATGTCACAAAGGCTCGACACCCCTTGCCTGGATGCCAACTTGTTCGAATGCAATTCAATAACCTAGGAATCGATGGTCAAACTCTCATATCTTACGACCCTGACTCCGGTCGAAACGTGGCGAATAGCAAGGCAACGCCTGCCCTACTTTAGAGGTGGCCCAGCCTGGACGCCACGTGAGCTTATGTCTTCATCCAAACACGCGCGAGGAATTCGATTTGCTGAGCTGCTCTTGAGGCAAGAGGCAATCGTATCTAGGCATATGGATTGGACGCCTATCGCGTTTGAAGGCAAGCACGTTGTCGAGATTGGCTGCGGTCCCCTTGGTGGCTTTGGACCAATGGCGATTTTCTGCGGCGCGGAGATATTCGAAAGTGCCGAACCAGAATGGGATCCGAATCTGATGTTCGATCCAGCGGTAGTCGAAAAATACTTGCGCGTATTTCATGCCGATCTTACGGCCCTGTACGGCGAGCGTGTCAACTTCAACAGTTTTCTCGAACTCCTCGAAAAACGAATGCGCATCACGCGTACAGGGTTTGAGTCAGCGGCGATCCCACGAACCGTTGACATTGTTTTATCCCAATCGGTACTTGAGCATGTCTTCCCTTTGGAAGACACCATTCGCAAGCTCTCAGAGATTCAATCGTCAGACACGCAATTCTTGCATCTTGTTGATTTTGGCAATCACTATCCAACCGCTCACCCATTTGAAGGTTTGTACGATGCCCCGGCAGATGACTACATCGCCAAGCGCGGCAAGGCGATAAATTGCCTACGTATGAGCGATCTTGCTTCGGCATTTGAAGAAGCGAGCATCGCCGCGAGGTTTGTACCATCACGAGTAGTTGATATCCCTTACCCAGGTCGAGTGCACTCTTGGTGGCAAGACAAGTATGAGGCTCAAGATTTGGCGACGCAGCTGTGTCTGATCGCCGGACCAACGAACGATTAACAATCGGCGCCAAGGATGTATCTGTGAGAACAACTCTGAGTATCCGACAGTGACACCCTCGGCCTTGCCATGAAAGTCATCCACATCATACCCAGTCTCGCCGTTGGCGGAGCTGAAATGTGCCTCACCAAGCTTGTCACTACCCAACGTGCTAATGCCCCTGAGGTAATTGTTGTGAGTTTGCTGCCGCAAACTAGTTCTCACTTCGAACGGACATTGACTCATTCGAAAATCAGGCACGAAGTCGTTGGCGTTCGCAGTACTGTCGATCTGCCGCGGGCCATTGCGTTCATCGCTAGGCTAATTAGAGCTGAGAAACCTGACTGCCTACAGGGTTGGCTCTATTACGGGGACTTGATTGCGACTCTCGGGCTGCTGGTGAGCGGGAGACGGAGGAGCACACGGCTTTGCTGGGGCATTCGTTGTTCTGAATTGGATGTCGACCAGTATAACCGCCAACTCAAATACGCCATCTCTGCCTGCACCAAGCTCTCCCGTTTTCCCGATGCAATTATCGCGAATTCCTTTGCAGGGAGAGCAGCTCACGAAAGGCTTGGTTATCAATCGGACAAGCTTGCCGTCATTCATAATGGCATAGACGTTGATTTATTCAGGCCCTTGCCTGCCAAACAAACTAGCTGTGGATTTGATCTGAAATTAAGCCAATCGAAACCGTTGGTCGGAATTGCTGGTCGTGTTGATCCGCAAAAAGATTACTCCACCTTTCTGCGCATTGTTGATCAATTGCCTGATGTCAATTTCATTGCAGCAGGAAAGGATACAACCACTCTTCCCCGGCGAGGCAACCTGAGGGCCGTAGGGATTTGCGAAGACATGCCGCGATACTTGGCATCGCTGGACCTTTTTATCTGTACGTCGGCATTTGGTGAAGGTTTCCCCAACGTCATAGCAGAGGCCATGGCCTGTGGCACACCGGTAGTGACTACGAATGTTGGCGATGCGGCAGTTATCGTTTCTGATAATGGGCGTGTCTGCGAGGTTGGAGATGCCAGAGCTTTGTCGGACAACATTAACGATCTGCTAAACGAGGTTGAGGGCGAGCGCCAGCGGCGTAGCGCGAAGGCCAGAGAGCATATTGTTGGCAATTTCAGCCTGGATCGCATGATCCAGGCCTTTGATCGCCTCTATCACAACGGCATAACATCTGCTTCTCCCGGTTCTTCATCGCAAGTGACTGCTTAGAACGGCGTTTCTGAAGGTCGCATATCCGCGCCGATTTTCACCGTAAAAGTTCGGCGAGTGGAGTGACTAAGCCGCTCGGAAGAAGGAAAGGCTCATGTCCATGAAACCCAAGCTAGAGACCGAACTAGACATCTTAGAGCAGCTTGAGAGCGGCTCTGTTACGAGCCAGTTGTCTCTTTCAAAACGCATATCCGTGTCGGTTGGTTTCGTGAACGCACTGCTAAATCGGGCCATTCAAAAGGGTTTCGTGAAGGTTTCGACTGCACCGCGAAAGAGGTATGCGTATTATGTTACTCCTCAAGGATTTCGCGAAAAATCGAGACTTGTCGCCGAATATCTTGAAACGTCATTGCAGTTCTTCCGGAAGGCACGAGCTGAGTATCGAACTCTGTTCGAGGAAGCAATACCATCTTCCGCTGGCAAGTATATTTTAGCAGGTAGTGGTGAACTGGCAGAAATTGCCCTTCTCGCAGCCAATGAAACTGGTCGTGAGGTCGATGGGATTTTTGATCCTGCTGCGGGTTCTGAGAAGCTGTTGGGCTTGACCGTATATCGCGAACTTGACCTGTTGGATCAAACCGCCGTGCTCGTTGTGACAGAGAAGAGCCAACCCCAGGCGCTCTACGAACAATTAAGACTAAGATTTCCTTACAATCAAATCTTAGCTCCGAAATTTCTGCGCGTAGTTGGAAACTCTCTAGCGACACACGACAACGTAGACGCCGCAGAATAATGGCACATTTAGGTCAAGCACTGGGGTCTAATCGCCTCTTAATCGGTCAGCGCGACATGTGGGAAGCTGTATGAATTGGAATGGAAGAAAAGTTCTTGTAACTGGAGCCGATGGTTTTATTGGATCTCATCTAGTCGAGCGGCTGGTCCGCCATGGCGCCGATGTTCGCGCCTTTGTTCTTTATAATTCTTTCGGGTCCTGGGGATGGCTGGACCATTGCGATCCGAAAGTCAGGGACAATTTTGAGGTGTTTCTAGGAGACATCAGAGATCCAAATGGTGTTAGAACGGCTATGGCTGAGTGCGACACCGTCTTTCATCTTGCCGCCCTTATCGCTATTCCCTTTAGCTATCATTCGCCGGACGCTTATGTCGATACTAACATTCGCGGAACACTTAATGTTCTTCAGGCGGCGAGAGATCTCGATGTAAAACGCATCCTGCATACATCAACTAGTGAAGTCTACGGCACAGCCCGTTACGTGCCAATCGATGAGGAGCATCCGCTACAAGGACAGTCTCCGTACTCTGCAACAAAAATTGGTGCAGACCAGATTGCCCTATCATTTCATCGATCCTTTGAACTACCGGTCGTAATCGTCCGTCCATTCAACACCTACGGGCCAAGGCAATCGATGCGAGCCATAATACCGACAGTTATCACACAATTGTTGGGAGGAAAGCAAAACATTCAACTCGGCAGCCTAACCCCGACTCGAGACTTTTCCTTTGTAAGCGATACAGTGGCAGGCTTCATCACACTATCGAGCTTTGACAATGCAATCGGTGAAGTCGTCAATCTTGGTAGCGGCTTCGAGATCTCCATCGGAGAGACTGTCGAGTTGATTGCAGGAGTTATGCGGAAAGAAATCTCAGTCGTTCAAGATCAGCAACGCATGCGCCCTAAGAACAGTGAAGTCGAGCGACTGTTTGCTTCAACTAAGAAAATTTCAGAGTTGACCGACTGGCAAGCTGAGTTCTCTGGCAAGGAAGGCTTTGAACGTGGAATTATTGAAACAGTTTCATGGTTCAAGGAGTCAGCTAACCTGAATAAATATAACAACACTTCATATACTCTCTAGGAAGTGGAGTGTCCTCGTTTATGCGATTGATCAGAACTTTCTTGCGGAAGAATACCTTCGTGTGTCTAGTCACGCAAATGAATCTGATACATCGAAAGTACCTGTTCAATGACCGACTTCCCGTGTTCGCAGCCTCTCCGCGTGCTACAAGACGATTCGGAATGAGACCCAGCTGTGTGCTTTCCAGCTCAAGGAGGTTCAAGTCTGTAATACACGAGTTGATTTTAACATTTGCGGGGCTGACGTTTACAGCTATGTAAGCAACATTGTGTTCAGCTCAAAGGTGTAAGCTCATCGCGCACAACACTAACTTCGTTGGTCAAGTCATGAGCATGATTGGCCGAGATTTGAGTTACAATAAGTATTGTTCGTGCTGCGAGAGTTTTGGGTAACACTACTGCTCATTGTCAGCCCAGGGAACATGCGCCGTTGACAATAGCTGCGGATAGGTGTGCTTAGGTCAAGTTTGTGGCTGTTGGATGGACAGATGTTTCAGAGCCCGTTGGGAATGCAAGGGCGGGAGTAGGAATATTCGTGCACGTGAGGCAGCGCCCGCCCGTCGTGGCAAAGCACGGGATATGATCGAAGCAAATGCTTTCCAGTTGCAAGAACAGGGATACCGTCGCGTTCAACTCAAACAAGTCAGGCATACTTTTGATGCTTGTCTTGATGGCGATCGGTATGTGGTCACAATGAATCGCCGGAGTAAGGTCGTTAGTCGCCGGCTTGTGGGTCGCTGTCGATAACCTGAGCGAGTAAAACCAAAGAATAGCCTCGTCTCAAACCACTGCGTTCGGAAATCTATCAAGGGTTGGCATTGGATTAATGCCAACTCTTTTTTTGTTTCGAGCCAAGGCAATGTCTCGCTCGGCGCCGCACTTGCTGCGATAGGGACGTGAGGCAGGTTGATTGAAGAGCTTACCCAGCCACTTTCGTAGCAGTGGCAATGACAGCTCCAGGCGCGCGCTCCAAGCAGAAACCTCTCATCTCTCCTGGCGCCAGTTTACCGCCTGACCACTTGAAATAAATCTCATTTCCAGCGCCCCCCGCGTCAAGCCGCGTGCCCCAGATCAGTTTTGTCCCGGCCGGCTGGCGCAACTCTTCCTTTTTTGCAACAAACCGGTCGAAGCGCGTGCCGAAATGATCGGCGCCGACGCTGAGCGGATAGATCGTTCCTTCGCCAGACTTTACGAGCGGTAGGACGAGCGCACTGCGTCCTGGCCGTACGACAACGGCTGTTTGACCTGCCGGGCAATTCGGTGCAGCGATAGCTGCCAGCGGCGCAGCTGTGCGATAGGCGATCGGCAGCAGCACAGGCACGAACATGGCTGCGAGGCCGATGGCTGCGACTGGCACAGTTGGTGACGCCGCCGCACTTGAAACTGAATGCATCGCGGCCACTTGCTCAGTGGCGGGCTTCGTGAAGTAGTTCGTCAGGACCAGTATGCCCAGAGCGACAAAGACTGCGTCCAGACCAGTCGTTGACGCGAACACTCGATTGTATCCGTCAATAGCAATAAACGGACTGGAGGCTATAATACCTGCTTGTAGCCACAGCAGCATTGCGAAACGTG
>JBCDBQ010000006.1:0-38846 GCA_039183375.1 Pseudomonadota bacterium | reverse complement strand
CGGTTCGTCCTTCGAAAGCATAGTAATCAAACGGCCGGTCGCGATGAATGTCCTGGTCTTCTTGAGTATCCTGCGACGCGAAGTACTCCTCAATCGCAGTATCCCACTCATCGATGGCTTCAGCTGGATATTTGTGCAGCCGCCTCTCACTGAGCAGACGCCCGGTCATTTTGTACGCGTCGATGATCTCCGGCGGTGCACCTGACTTCCGCAGTGCATCCAAGGTCGCCTTAGCCATAACCCCTTCTGGAATTGGCACAGGATTGGGACCACTATTCTCTGGATCAAAAAAGATTGGCTCGTCTGGTCGAGGGTCGCGTCCAAACTTCTCTCGGAAGGCCTTAGAGCTGAGCTGCAATCAACCGGCCCATTTCTTCGCCGTCATACATAGACATTGACCTGCTCCCTCCAGGGCGAACTTACGTCCAGCGCGAGGGTCAATGTTAGGACCAACGAGACTAGGGGTCAAATTATCTAAGAAAAACAGAATGTTATGCCGCATCTATGGCGGAGGGGGTGGGATTCGAACCCACGAGACGCTTTCACGCCTGCCGGTTTTCAAGACCGGTGCCTTCAACCACTCGGCCACCCCTCCGCAAGCACTGCTCAATTCTGGCAAAAAACCCATGAACAACGCAGGAACCATCGTCTAACGGTGTTTCCTGCCAAGCTCAAGCCTCACCGCAGGCCGGATTGCCGCAGATCCATACTCTAACGCCAGCACCTTGATCGGTGGCGCTCCCGCCACGACCCGGATTTGTCCGGGCTCAAGACTCCCAACTTCCGAGGCCTTCTGTTAGTTCTTACTTCATAGACCCGACTCACGGACGCTTTCGTAAAAGACCAACGTAAACAACGATCAAATTTCGCTTTGAGGCAAATATGCGCTACGGGCCGCTTCACCTCTTTATCGGATTACTGATTATACTGTGGGCAGCGCCGGCCACAGCACAAAAGAGCGGCTTCAAGTCAAAAGCCAAGCGCGCCATCCTGATCGAGTACGCATCCGGCAGTACGCTCTACGAAAAGAACGCAGATGATCTCATTCCACCCGCGAGCATGAGCAAGCTCGTGACGTTGGCGGTTGTTTTCCGTGCCCTCAAGGAGCGGAAGGTCAGCATGCAGGACGAATTCGTCATGAGTGAACATGCGTGGCGAACAGGTGGCGCCCCATCGCGCACCTCAGCCATGTTTGTTCCGATCAACAAGCGAGCGACGCTATCCGAACTATTGCAGGGGATTGTCGTACAGTCCGGTAACGATGCCTCCATCGCAATCGCAGAGGGCTTAGCCGGCTCCGAGGAAGCCTTCGCCAAGATCATGACCAAGGAGGCCCGCCGTATCGGGCTCGAAAAGTCCACATTCGGCAATCCAACCGGCCTACCAAACCCCAAGCAGCTCATGTCTGTGAGAGAGCTCGGCATATTGGCGGAGCACTTGATCCGAACCTACCCCGAGCTCTACAAGATGTTCGCTCAGCGGCGCTTCAATTATCGGCGCCACAAATTCATCAATCGCAATCGTTTGCTGTTCTCTGACCTAGGTGTCGACGGCTTGAAGACGGGCTACACCAAGGAAGCTGGACACGGCGTGGTGATTTCGGCCACCCAGAACGGCCGGCGGCTGATTGCCGTTATTGCAGGCATGACATCCAGCAACAACCGCTGGAGTGAAGCGCGTCGTATTCTTGAGTGGGGCTTCAAGGATTTCAGCGACTACAAACTATTTGGTGGCGATCAGGTTGTCGGACAGGCCCGTGTATGGGGTGGATCGCAAATCTTCGTGCCACTCGTCGGACAGAGCGATATTGCCGTCACTCTCCCCAGATATCCGGTCAACCAGAAATTGCGAGCAGAAGTTGTCTACGACACGCCGCTGAAGCCACCCATCACAAAGGGAGACAAAGTTGCCTTTCTCAAGGTAACGAGCACCTCAGGCACGACGAACAAAGTTCCGCTCTATGCCGCCCAGGATGTCGAACGAGCGGGAACAATGCGTCGTGGTCTGGACTCGTTGTTTCATCTGGCCTTCGGCTGGCTACCCTAGCAATGACAGCAGCGCGCTTCATAACCTTTGAAGGTGGCGAGGGCACCGGCAAGTCAACGCAAATCAGATTGCTTGCCGAAGCCCTGAGCGCGCAAGGGATCGACTGCGTTGAAACACGAGAACCCGGAGGTTCGCCGTTTGCAGAAACAATTCGAGACCTGATCCTCGAACCGACAACACCCGGACATGGTCCTCTGTCAGAAGCGCTGTTGTTCTCAGCCGCTCGCGCTGACCACTTGGAAAAAACCATACGACCCGCACTAGCTGCCGGGAATTGGGTGCTCTGTGATCGCTTCGCCGACTCCACTCGCGCTTACCAAGGCGCAGCTGGAGGACTCGAATCGAATATGCTTCTGCAACTTGAAGAAATGGTGATCCAAACAACCCGACCGGATTTGACAGTGATCCTTGATCTCGATGTCAGCAAGGCCTTCGAACGCGTTGCAGCAAGACGACTCCAGAAATCGGCCGGAACAGATCCGGATGATGCTTATGAAAGTCGACATCGGGATTTTCATGAAGCTCTTCGGCAGGGCTTTCTCAGGATTGCTCATGATGAACCCGAGAGGTGCGTGGTTGTTAATGCCGAACCTGAACAGCAAGCCATTGCCCAAAACATCTGGTCGCTGGTCCAAACGAAATTGTTGCGGGAGTAGCGAAGGTGGCGAGGCGAAGCAGCAGCGTCGCGGAGATCGAAGTCTATCCTGAAGCCGATCGCTTAGACGACTTCCCTCATCCGCGGGAGGCGAATGGTCTTATCGGCCATCACGCGGCTGTCACGTCTGCTCTTGATGTCATCGCGGCTGCCCAGATCCATCACGCCTGGATCATCGCCGGCCCGGAGGGAATCGGAAAAGCGACACTTGCCTATCGACTTGCAAAGTATCTACTCGCCGACGATGCCGACCGTGAAGGTGGTGATGACCGCCTCAATGTCAGAAGCAGCAGCATTGCCAATCGTCAGGTGCTGACGCTATCACATCCTGGTCTGATGGTTATTCGGCGAAGCTACGACATCAAGAACAAGCGCTTCCCGACGGCAATTACCGTGGATGATGTTCGCCGTCTCAAAGATTTCCTGACTCATAAATCAGCCAGTGGCAGCTGGCGCGTCGTTGTTGTTGACCGTGCGGATGAAATGAACATCAACGCCGCAAACGCCCTTCTGAAGTCCCTCGAGGAACCTCCGACGCGCACAATATTTCTCCTCGTTATCAACGAACTTGGTCGCATGCTTCCGACCATCCGTTCGAGATGTAGACTGCTAAGCCTGCAGCCGCTCACCGATGAGCAACTCCTCGCTGCCGCGACCAATGCCATCGAGGCCACTGAAGCTGTCGACATCACACAAGCAGATCTGGCGAAACTTGTACCATCAGCCATGGGTAGCGTCAGGAGGCTACTGTCGCTGGCAACAGGTGACGGCGCCTCAATCGATCGCGAAGCACACGACTTCTATGCGAATTTACTGCGTTCGAATGTTTGGACGCGATGGCACACGACCGCGGAAAAATATGCCCCTGCGCAAATGCAAACCAACTACGATCTGTTCTTGCAAATCCTATTGGAACGTATGGCCGTTCTCATAAAAGCGCGAGCAGGTGGAAAATCCAATCAGGAGGATCTTGATCTCGCCACCAAAATCATCGCTGAAAATCGCCTTTCGGATTGGGTTGAACTGTGGGAACAGCTTCAACGGGACCGGCAGACCATGAAGGCCTTGAACCTCGATAAGACCCAGTTTCTCCTCGAAACCATGACTCGTATTCGAAAAGTTTCGAATGCCAGTTAAGGCATAAAACGCCTTTTCACCACGCTTCCAGATCAGGTGAAGAATACGTCGTTGTCGACAGTGAGTTCCCGTGACAGGGCTCCACCTTAGCGGTTACAATCGGCGAGCCGATCAAGCCATCGAGGACGCGAACGCATGAATTTGCCCGATACCGGTCTTGTCGCTGTCGTCAAGCGCGACTGCCCTACGTGCGAGCTGACCGAACCAGTGCTCGCGACCTTGGCCCAATCAACATCTCTGAAGGTCTACTGCCAGGATGATCCAAGCTTCCCGGAAAGTGTACCCCATGAGTACGACCAGGAACTTGATGTCTCCCACAGCCTCAAGATCGAGGTTGTCCCAACCATCATCCGACGCGAAGGTGGTCGCGAGGTCGGCCGCACGTACGGCTGGCACAAAGACGAGTGGCGCAAGCTCACTGGCCTCGCGACACTCGGAGAACAATTACCTGACCTCAGACCAGGCTGCGGCTCCAAGAATATCGAACCAGGAATAATTGAAGACCTTCTCGTCAAACATGGCGAGACCGGCTTGCAAAGTCGCAAGATTGAACTTGGCGAGCAGGAAGACGAAGTAGAAGCATTGTTTGATCGCGGCTGGTCTGACGGTCTGCCGCTTGTTCCGCCGACCGAAGCGCGTGTCTTACGCATGCTCGGAGGAACCGCGCGTGATCCAAAGGAAGTCATCGGCAAGGTACCAAGCGACCTTGCAGATTGTACCGTCGAGAAGATCGCCATCAACGCAGTGATGGCCGGATGCAAGCCAGAATACTTGCCGGTGGTCATTGCGGCCGTCGAAGCCGTCCTCGATGAACCATTCGCCATGCATGGTGTGTTGGCCACGACGATGTACGTCGGTCCTGTGGTGATCGTAAATGGCCCCGTTCGACGAGCCATCGGCATGAACGCAAAAGGCAATGCGCTGGGTCAAGGCAATCGGGCGAATAACACCATTGGCCGCGCATTACAGCTGGTCATTCGGAATATTGGTGGTGGAAGACCGCAGGAAGTCGATCGCGCCACACTGGGTAACCCGGGGAAGATTACATATTGCTTTGCCGAGGATGAGGAAGGCTCAAGCTGGGAAAGCCTGGCAACAGAGCGTGGCATTCCTGAAGGCAAAAACGCGGTCACTGTGTTCGCTGGCTTTGGCCTTCAGGGTGTTGTCGATCAAAAATCACGCGACCCGGAAAGCCTGGCCCAATCATTCGCCGAGTGCCTAAAAGCGTTTCACCACCCGAAGCTCTATGCCGGCGCCGACGCGCTCATCGTAATATCGCCAGAACACGAACGCACATTCCAAAAGGCTGGCTGGAGCAAGCAGCGGCTCTACGATGAACTCTACCAACGCACACAATCGAAGGCTGATGATATTATGCCTGGCATTGGCGGAATGGCTGAAGGCACCAGTGCCTTCCCTGCCGGCACATTGGCCAACAAGTTCCGCGCCGGTGGCCTTATGATTGTGCGTGCCGGTGGTGGTGCCGGAATGTTCAGCGGGATCATCGGCGGATGGCTCGCGAGTGGTGAAAAGGGTTCTGCCCCTGTAACAAAGGAGATCACGCCTTGACGACAATTCTTGATCCCACAGCCGAACGATCGGTTGCGGCTCGACCGAGGTTAGCAAGACCTGAGAGTCTCGATGGCCTGCGGATCGGTCTGCTAGACATTGCCAAGACCAAGGGCGACGTCTTTCTCGACAGACTTGAACAGCGCCTTTCTGAGCGTGGCCATGAGGTCAAACGGTACGCGAAACCAACGAATACGCGTCCGGCGCCAACGGCTCTATCTCAGCAAATCGCGACTGAAGTAGATGTCGTCATCGAAGCGCTGAGCGATTGAGGCTCATGCACGTCGTGCTGTACGCATGACATGGCAGATCTAGAAAATCGCGGTATACCCACCGTTGGAATTGCAACGACGGAATTCGAACAAGCCGCCGCGGCACAATCAAAGGCGCTTGGCACGGATCCAGCCTACGTTTTTGTACCGCATCCGATCCAGGACCGCACGAATGACGAGCTCCATGCTCTCGCCGACGCGTATCTCGACGATATGCTCAAGCACCTCGTCAAGTCCTGATGTAAACACAACACAATTCGGTCTTGAGACATGCGCAAAGCATGGTTTCGAGGCCGAATCGTCGGTACACGGCTGTAATCCACTCGAATACTGGGACAAATTGATAAGCAATCCGGACGAGGCCGAAATTCGTCTTTATAAGAGCTTCCCAAACGCAGCCACTTGAGTGTGTTGCATTTTCTATGAGATCGGACATTAGCTCCGGCAGCGAAAACGCGGAGTAGCTCCCTTGGACGATGGCATCCTAGTTGACCACCATTGCCACCTTGATTTTCCCCAGTTCGCAGAGCAACTGGACGACATCATTGCGCGAGCCCGTGACAACGGCGTTGCGGCCATGGTGACCATCTGCACGCGCATCCGCGAGCTCGACAACATTCTGAAGATCGCGGACGCCTACCCCAATGTCTTCTGCTCGGTTGGCACACACCCACACTACGCCGACGAGGAGCTCGACATCTCCACTGAGGAAATCATTGCTCTTAGCAAACACCCTAAGATAGTGGCGATAGGAGAAGCAGGTCTCGACTACTACTACCAACACAGCTCGAAAGAAGGACAGGCTGAGGGCTTCAGACGCCACATCGAGGCAGCACGCCAAACAGGGCTCCCTCTCGAAATCCACGCCCGCGACGCTGACGAAGACACGGCTCGAATATTAGAGGAAGAGTATGCCAACGGTCCGTTCAAAGCCGTACTGCACTGCTATACGGGCGGGCCGGAGCTAGCACAAACGGCAGTGCGTCTCGGCATGATCGTGTCGTTCACTGGTGTTGTGACATTCAAGAAGTCTGAAGACCTCCGCGCGATCGCCGCCAATGTGCCGCTCGACCAAATTCTGGTTGAAACCGATGCACCCTACCTGGCGCCGATGCCGTATCGTGGCAAGACCAACGAGCCGGCCTACGTGCGTTATACTGCAGAGACGATAGCTGCCGTTCAGAACATAAGTACAAAAGAACTCGCAACCGCGACGACCCAAAACTTCATGCGCTATTTCGACAAAGTACCCGCCAGCGCTATCCAGAGTACGATCACGGCATGACAATACGTTGTACAATTCTCGGCTGTGGCTCGTCCGGTGGTGTGCCCCGCGTCGGTGGTGATTGGGGCGCTTGCGATAAGCACAATACCAAAAATAGAAGACTGCGATGCACAGCATTGTTTGAGAAGCAGGATGGCGACAAGACGACATCGATCCTGATCGATACCGGACCGGACATTCGCGCCCAGATGCTAACCGCAGGCATCCGTAAGACCGACGCGGTTCTCTATACTCACGAACATGCCGACCATACGCATGGCATCGATGATTTGCGTTTCCTCGCCTATCGCATGCGCAGCCGGATTGAGGTTTGGGCCAATGAGCGAACACGCGAAAGCCTGACCAATCGCTTTGCCTATTGCTTCGCTGGTGGCGGCCAAAAGGACTATCCACCTATTCTTGTCGCGAACACCATCCATCCACCGGAGCCGATAACGATCACGGGCGATGCCGGCCCGATCAAAGTCATTCCCATCGCGCAAGAGCACGGTAACATCCCGTCGCTTGGATTTCGTATTGGAGATATCGCCTACTCGCCAGACATCAGCGGCTTTCAAGACGGTTCGGAAGAGCTGCTCCAAAACCTCGATGTATGGATTGTCGATGCTCTCAGATACCAACCCCATGTCAGTCACTTTAGTGTCGATCAGGCATTGGAATGGATCAAAATCCTGAAGCCGAAACGCGCAATTCTAACCCACCTCAATGTTGAGTTGGATTATGACACGCTGTGCAACGAACTGCCCGCCGGCGTCGAGCCAGCCTACGATGGCTTGGTTCTAGAAGGTAAGGGCTGAGGCTTCGGACAGCTGTCCAGCATTCTTCTTGTTATGTTCGGTTACAGGTTGCACACAGTCACAACCTTGGGCTCGTTGAATCACTCACTGAACTGATTTAAAGCTGCCGCGCAAAACCAATTCGAATCCAGAGCTGGGCATGGCACGCGCAATCACTATCTTTCTCCTTCTTTCCTTGGCTGGCTGCGCCAAGCCAATGGACATAGCAAGCGTCACACAAATCAAACCAAACACAGGCAGCAGCAGTATAGACGTCTATGAACCGCATCGCCGACGCGGTCAAAAAGGTATCCCCGATTATGCAGGTGACCAGTTTCTCGAGGTACGCACCTATACCTACAAACAAGACGAGGGGCGGGTCGAAATTGGTAACGCCAGTTGCGAAATCTCAACGGCCCATTACTCCGCGAAGATGACAACGCCTGCACGAGTCAGAGTGCCCCTTTATCGTGGTAGCTCGAGCATTCTAGGTGTCGTATGTGAGAAGGAGGGCTACCGCAAGAAACATGGATCAGTTGCGCCGATCGACATCGTTCGCCGACAGCGGTTCGCACACAGTACCCAGGGTGGATTAATTGGTGTCGCAGTTGTTGCGGTAATCGACGCAGCTTCAGATAATACCAAGAATGAATGGCGCTACCCTGTTGCGAGAATCACTCTTGACCCCGTCTCAAAGAAACCGAAACAAAGAGCCCGCACCAATCCCATAAACTGAATCAAATTGCGAACCTGGCAGCGGCGAACGCCAAGCGACCAACCGCATTCATCTAAGCCGAGGCAGCCCTGAGTGTCTCACCGTTCGAATTAAAATCCGGACACAGCGCTGACAGGAACAACGGCACGACATCGTCGGGGCTCGGAAGTGAACTCGGATCTTCGCCAGGGAATGCCTTGGCTCGCAAGTCTGTGCGCACAGCCCCTGGATCAATCAAATTCACCCGAACAGGTGTATTGACCATTTCAGCCGCATACGTGCGCACCAATGCCTCAAGCCCTGCCTTGGAGACAGCGTAAGGCCCCCAGTAACCGAGATTGCCATCCGCTGCCGAACAGGTCGCAAATACCGCCCGTCCAGCATCCGATTTCCGCAGAAGTGGATCAATGCTCCGGATCAAACGCCAGTTCGCATCCAGGTTTGTCGTAAGAACAGCATCCCAGGTGTCTTCGGTAATATGCGGCAGTGGCGAGATCGGTCCCAATATGGATGCGCAGGCCGCAACCATATCCAGCTTGCCCCAGCGCTCAAAAATCGTTGGGCCCAGCAGATCTATTTTCTCACCCGAGGTCACATCAAGCTGGACGAGCGTCGCGGCGCCGCCCGCGCCACGGATTTCGTCATCCAGGTCCTCCAAGGCCCCCGTTCGCCTGGCCGCGATGATGACGTGCGCACCGGCTTTCCCAAGCGCCAAAGCAACAGCACGTCCAATCCCTCGTGATGCCCCGGTGACGAGTGCCAGCTTGTCCGAAAAGTCAAAGTCGCTCATCATTTTTGCCCTGCGCCAAACGACTGCGCGATACCGCCGCTCGGAACTGAGCGATAAGAATTCGTGCGCTCGTCGTGGAACCTAGATAAGGCACATTGCACTCGGCAAAGACGCGCCATCTACCACTTGTCGAAGAGGCCAATCCTTACAGACCAACGACCAATCTAACAATGGGACGAGCCATAATATCGGGTCACCGTCAAGTCTGCGGACGATTGATTTCTCCGCTGTCGCGCAGTCGTATCGCGACCTACTGCGGTCTGGCCTTTAGAATCATTTCGTGGATCCCTCGCCGCGCACTGCGATAGGCTCGATCGAAAAGCGGCAGTGCGCGCTCCCGCGCATCCGCCGACAATTGAATGAAGTGCGCTTGCGCCCGCCGCGAAATCTCCCGCGATCGCTCGACGATTGCACGAAAACGGTCGGTTCGTGGCACAAGTAAGTTGCGCTCCGTTCCTCTCAGGATAGCGATGAGACGCTCGTGCTGTTGGCGATTGCCGATACCCTGTACCCGGTTGGAATTCCCCGTCACCAGGATCATTGGTGTGCATGCCGTAATCACGCGCTTGCCAACCCAGTTCCACAAATGGGGCTGCTGTGAAATACCGGTATCTTGAGCAAAGTAAACTGACCGCCCAGCTATGCGCTGCTTCAAGATCGTGCCGTCAACAACTGGCACAATGTGTCCACCAAGCCGCTTGATCAGCTGGAACCTTTCGTTCTTCGGGTCCGGAAACTGAACAAAGAACGTCACAGCTGAGTTATCGGCCAGCGCAGTTCGTATCGCTTCATCCGTGCCACTTGAGTGACTGACACGCCGTGCCTTTCCGAGACCGTCAGGGTCAAGCTTCTGAAGGTAGGCAAAGGTTCGTGCACTTCCTGATTGTCTTGGTGGAAGAACAAACCTCAGATCCCGCGCATTGACCGCCAGTTCACCAAAGTTAGTCAGAGATTTATTCCGGGTGACCGCAAACACGCACTCTCTAACGTCACCGGACCGAACAATAGAAAACCGGCTTGCTCCGCCCAGGATCTGGCTCTCAAGCGTGAACACATCCAATTGGCTGAAGGCAAAATGCGAAGGGTTCCTGATGATGCGCCGAATATTCGCGCTGGAGCCATCAGATGTCGAACACTCATGTGTCGTACCAAGTGATCCAAGGCGCTGCTGCAAGAGCGGACAGAAAGCCGTGTGATATGAGCCGTTCGCCCCACCTGTGTGGATCTGGTTGGCGCTGGCTGGCACATCCGACGTGACACCCAAAAACCCGACCAGGCTAATACAACACAAAACTCTGCGCATGAAACTGCCTCTAACTCAACATTGCCTGACCCACAGATCAGCGGTTCGGCCCAGCAGCCAAACTAGCAGCTTCCCAATAAATACGACCAGAACTGCCTGGAAACAAGGTTGCCGTGCCGCGCTACCGCACTTCGGCCAGCAAAGACAGCTGTCTCGACATGTCATTGCCTTCGACATCCGTGAGCGGTGTCGGATAGTCACCGGTGAAGCAATGATCGGTAAACTGAGGCATGGCATCGTCCCGACCTTCGTGCCCCATAGCTCGATAGAGACCATCCACAGTCAGGAATGCCAGACTATCAGCGCCCATAAACTCTCGCATCTCTTCGCAGCTCATCGTGGCTGCCAGAAGCTCTGTGCGATTAGGCGTATCGATCCCGTAGTAGTCACCATACTTTATTTCAGGACACGCGATCCGCATATGCACTTCTCGCGCTCCAGCCTCACGCATCATTGAGACGAGCTTCTTGGAGGTCGTACCGCGCACCACACTATCGTCGATCAGAACAATACGTTTACCGGCAATGACGCCACGATTGGCAGAATGCTTGAGCTTCACACCCAGGGCACGGATCTGTTGTTCAGGCTCAATGAATGTCCGGCCAACATAGTGGTTCCGAATAATACCAAGCTCAAATGGCAGAGACGATGCCTCGGCAAATCCCAAGGCAGCTGGAACCCCGGAATCCGGTATCGGCACGACAACATCAACATCACAAGGAGCTTCAGCCGCCAGCTGCTGGCCCATATCCTTGCGCACTTGATAAACGTTTCGTCCGCCAACCATTGAATCTGGCCGCGCAAAGTAGATGTATTCGAAAATACATGGTCGTGCAGGGCGCTGCGGAAACGGGCGGTGGCTTTCCAGGCCGTCTTCGGTAATGACGACCACCTCGCCATTCTGAACTTCGCGCACAAATTCCGCACCCACAATATCAAGGGCACAGGTTTCAGACGCCAGAATATAAGCACCATCCAGACGGCCGATCACCAGCGGCCGGATTCCGACAGGATCGCGTGCACCAATCAGCATGCCATTGGTAATGCACACCCAGGCGAAGGCGCCTTCCAATTGTCGGAGGCCCTCGATAAAGCGCTCGATAATCCGAGCCTTTTGTGAGCGTGCGATGAGATGCAGGATGACTTCCGTATCGGACGTAGATTGGCAAATGGCGCCATCTCGAATGAGCTCGTCGCGCAATGTTCTGGCATTAGTAATGTTGCCATTGTGCGCGACGGCGAAGCCGCCACTGTGCAGATCAGCAAACAACGGCTGAACATTGCGCAGTATGGTGCTGCCTGTCGTCGAGTAGCGGACATGCCCGACGGCCAATTGTCCTTGCAGGCAGTCAATAACGCTTTGCTTGTTGAACCCGTCACCGACCAATCCAAGCCGACGTTCGGAATTGAACTTCGCGCCATCAAAGGTGACGATCCCACAGGCTTCCTGTCCCCGATGCTGCAAGGCGTGGAGCCCCAGCGCCGTCAGCGCCGCCGCATCTTTATGTCCAAGAATCCCGAAGACGCCGCATTCTTCGCGAAGGCAATCGTCCTCCCAATCGTCCTCCCATGTCTCGCCGGCCTCAGCCGCCCCACCGATAAAAGCCATGGATGCCTCCAAATGCCCAGGTGACCATGCAAGACGATCGCACGAGTCGATGACAAAACCGACACGAATAGTGGAACCGACGTTCCCCTAATACTTATTGCGACACTTATATGAAACAGGGCGGCAATTCCTAGCCCTAATCGCAACAAAATTAACATTTCCCGGTGAGTTGATTAAGCGCGCAACACATAATGCCAGAAGGCAAAGCTCAGCCAAGTTGCCGCTGAAGCAGGCAATTAGCTTTGTTGTTCCTCACCACGCACAGCTCGCAAATCGAGGTTTTCCGGCAACACGCGCTCCAGAAACCCACGCAACGCGCCACCTGTGCTCTCAATATAGGGTCGGGAAATTGCGTCGCGGACCCAGGGTTCGCTCTCAGCATAATTTGGCGCGAGAAACCCAAAGGCGAACATGTAAGGTATAACAACCAACAGGAAGCCCCGCACAACACCAAATCCAAGACCGAACAGGCGGTCAATCATCCCGACGCGGCTCTCCAGGATCGAGTCCGAGATCCGGGTCGTAATGAGATGGACAATGACCAACACAATCAGGAAGATAATTCCGCCAATCGCAATTTGGGCAATCGGCGTCTGCGTCCCGATCGTATTCGCGAAGTCTTCGGCTATGCCCTTCTGGAACAAGATGAAGTAAACAACGGCCCCGCCAGCGATCAGCCACGACAAAATCGATAACAGCTCGCGGGTGAGCCCCCGGTACATCGCCAAAAGCCCCGAAAGCAAGGCAATCGCGATCAATCCAGCGTCAAGATATGTTAAGGGGCCAATCATCGTTCACGTGTTCCATGCCAATCTTGGTTTCCCGCGCCAAGTTCACTGACACGAAGGCGGTGCAATCGCAAGCTCTTTGAGGTGGTTCAACCTGGTTAACTCGAGTTTGCTGCCTGCTTTACTGATCTCACCCGCGGCCGGTAACACAGCAGAACGAAACCCAAGTTTCTGCGCCTCCTTCAGCCGATTGTTCATATGGCCTGCGGCTCTTATGGCACCGGAGAGACTAACCTCCCCAAAAAGCACCTGGTTTGCAGGTAAGGGAGCACCAGAAAGCGACGAGAGGAGGGCAGCTGCGACCGCCAGATCTGCAGCTGGCTCAGTCACTTTGAGCCCACCAGCAACATTGAGGTAAACATCATGCTGACCAAAGGGAACGTTGCATCGAGCGTCCAGCACCGCCAGGACCATAGCCAGCCGGCTCCCTTCCCAGCCCACGACCGTACGTCGCGGCGTACCCAACGATGACGGCGCCACAAGCGCCTGGATTTCCACCAGAATGGGTCGTGAGCCTTCAATGCCAGCGAATACAGAAGCACCCGGTGCCGAACTGTCGCGATCACCCAAAAACAGCTCTGAAGGGTTCTTAACATCGCGAAGACCGTCATTCGACATTTCGAACACACCGATTTCATCGGTAGCGCCAAAGCGGTTCTTCACCCCTCTCAGCAGCCGGAACGGATGGCCACGATCGCCTTCGAAATACAACACAGTGTCGACCATATGCTCCACGACCTTGGGACCAGCGATCTGGCCTTCCTTGGTCACGTGGCCGACAAGGACGATTGCAGTGCCTTTCTGCTTGGCAAAATGGATGAGGCTCTGTGAAGCGGCGCGAACCTGACTGACCGTTCCCGGGGCCGCTTCAACTGCTTCCGCCCACAATGTCTGAATGGAATCAATGATTACGAGATCCGCTGGAGCGCCATCGCTCAACGTCGCCATGATGTTCCCAAGATTGGTCTCGGAAGCAAGCTGAACCGGAGCGTCGAGCAAACCCAGTCGATCGGCGCGCATGCGAACCTGAGCCGTTGCTTCCTCGCCACAGAAATAGACGACGCCACGACCTTTGTTTGCAATCGCAGCTGCCAACTGCAGCAATAGTGTCGACTTTCCAATGCCTGGTTCACCACCAACCAACAAAGCCGAGCCAGGCACGATCCCGCCGCCGGTTACGCGGTCGAGTTCATCGATGCCAGAGACAATACGTTCAACTTTCCCCGTGACCTGAGATAACGGCTCCAGGGTCGTAATGCGACCGACCCGGCCTTTGGATGGCATGCCGCTCCCGGGTGGCGGCCCGCTGTTGGTCTCCTCAACGAGAGAGTTCCACTCACCACATGTCGGGCATTTACCAGACCAGCGTGACGTCACCGCTCCACAGGACTGGCATACGAATGAGAGCTTCGCTGCTTTCGCCATTACGACCGCTTCCGGTAGACACGGTGCACGCGGCGGCTGAGACGCGAAAGTAATTCGTAGCCGATGGTGCCGGCGCGGTCCGTCAGATCATCCACGGTCACCCGCCCGCCCATAACCTCAACCCAGCCACCACGATGGGCCAGGCTTTCTGGCACACTCGACACATCGAGCGTAATCAGATCCATCGAAACGCGCCCAACGATTGGGACAGAGTATTCGCCGATGTATCCAACCGCTCCCGGTTGAGAATGATGACCACCCAGCGCACGCAGAAAGCCATCAGCGTAACCGCAGGCAATGGTGGCTATGCGCGATGGTTTCTCCACCTGATGCGTCGCGCCATAGCCCACTGTGTCCCCTGGATTGACGTCTTGAACCTGCAGGATCCGCGCAGACAACGTAACCACAGGGCGCATTGGATTGGGCGCGCCCTCAAAGGCTCGGCCGCCATAAAGTGCGATACCGGGGCGAACCAGATCGTAATGATAGTCGGTCCCTAAGAAGGTCCCACCCGAGTTTGCCAAACTGGCCGGGACGCCAGCCAGACGTTCCCGCGCACGCTCGAAGACCGCATGTTGCTCGGCATTGGCCGCATGTCCGGGCTCATCAGCGCAGGCCAGGTGGCTCATCACCAACGTAGGCGCAAAATCCGCAATCAAACCTTCCGCCGTCAGCTTGGCGAGTTCATTAGACGAGATACCCAATCGGTGCATACCGGTATCGACATGGATCGCTGCTGGCAGACGTCTGCCGAGCTCGCGGCAGATGGCTGCCCACTCTTCGATTTCGGGCATACTCGACAGTACCGGCTGAAGGTTGAAGCCCTTGTAAAAATCCCCCGCGCCAGGCAACAGGCCATCAAGTATGTAGATCTTGGCTCCAGGCGCGATTGTCCGCGCGCGCTGCCCTTCCTCGAGCGAGGCAACAAAGTAGGTTTGGCAACCAGCATCAGCCAATTCACTTGCGATTTCTTCCAGCCCAAGGCCGTAGGCATCAGCCTTGATGACACCGGCGCACTCAGCAGGCCCAGCCACATCCTGTAACTGCCGCCAGTTTGCCAGCAAGGCATCGAGATCGATCTCCAAGACGGCACGCGCGTCAGCCGGTGCCCACGACATGTCCTCAACCTTGCTGTCCATTGTCTGCTGCGCCATCGCCATGCTCATCTCAGCCTTTCTCTCGGCCTCTTATTCAAGGCGTTCCGGCATTCTGTCTTCATGCGCAAGATTGCCGAATCGGGTGAAGTTGCTTTCGAACGCAAGTGGAACCGTGCCCACAGGACCATGACGTTGCTTGCCAATAATCACTTCGGCTTTGCCCGCAACCTGGATCATCTTCTGCTGCCACTCCGTGAACTCTGCTGTCCCTTCGTTAGGCTTCAGACGCTCGACATAGTATTCCTCGCGGAAGACGAACATAACAACGTCCGCATCCTGCTCAATCGAACCCGATTCACGCAGGTCAGACAGCTGTGGACGCTTGTCTTCGCGCTGTTCCACCTGACGCGACAACTGCGACAAAGCTATGATCGGTACTTCGAGCTCTTTCGCCAAGGCCTTGAGCCCGGTTGTGATTTCCGTGATTTCCTGAACCCGCCCCTCTCCAGAGCGCTTGCCGCCCGACAGCAGCTGCAAATAGTCGACAATGAGTAGATCCAGACCGTGCTGGCGCTTGAGCTTTCTGGCGCGTGCCGATAATTGCGCGATTGAAATACCACCGGTCTGGTCGATAAACAGTGGCGCTTTCGACATCACCTGACTGACTTCGTAGAGCCGATCAAACTCACTCTGATCAATCATGCCGCGACGGATCTTCTCTGACGCGATTTCCGCCTGTTCCGACAAAATACGCGTTGCCAACTGTTCGGCTGACATCTCAAGTGAGAAGAAACCAACGCAACCGCCATTGAGCAACTTTCGGGTTCCATCCGGCAGGATTTCAACTTCAAAGTTCTTGGCCACATTATAGGCGATGTTGGTCACCAGAGCGGTTTTACCCATCGAGGGACGTCCAGCGAGAATGATCAAGTCAGAGCTCTGCAAACCACCCATCTTGCCATCAAGATCACGGAGCCCTGATGAGAGCCCGGACAGCTGCCCATCACGCTGATAGGCACTGTTGGCCATATTGATGGCTTCTGTCAGGGCGTGACCGAAATTGACAAAACCCTGCCCGTACTTGCCACTCTCAGCCAACGAGTAGAGTTGACCTTCAGCCTCTTGGATCTGCAACTCAGGCGAGGCATCAACCGGCGAATCAAACGCCGTGTTGACCATGTCCTCGCCGATCACGATCAAAGACCGCCGCACAGCTAGGTCATAGATCGTCCGGCCATAGTCGGCCGCGTTGATGATGGTTGTTGCGCTCGCCGCAAGGCGCACCAGGTACTGCGGAACGGTAAGCTCGTCATCGATCGGCGCCGCATTCTCAAAGAATGTCCGAAGCGTAATCGGCGTTGCCTGCTTTCCGGCTTGAATGAGCTTCGAGGCCACCTCGAATATCTCGCGATGGATCGGCTCGTAGAAGTGGCTCCCGTCGAGAAAGCCCGAAACCCGGTCTAAGGCTTCATTGTTCACCAGGATAGCGCCGAGCAAAGCCTGCTCAGCGTCGATGTTGTGTGGCGGCTGGCGAAATTCCAGCGGCTCGTCCGATGCGGCCTGTGCCTTGAGCTGATCGGCAAAAGAGAGGAGTGTGTTCTGTTCAACCATCCGCGCAAGCTAACCGATTCAAGTCGACTCGCGTTGCATCTCCTCTAGCTTCTACACCCGCACTCCCCGCTTTGCACACGACCGCATTCGCGCCATTGATTCCATCAACGAATCAATAGCCAGGAATTAAGACTGGGCCTCATCCTCACCTTCAGTTTGAGGTGGCAGCTCTGAACCCTCGCCATCGCCAAACTCCGCGTCTGGGTCAAAGGTCTCAAGTTCGATTTCCTCGTCCTGAATGACGGTGACGTCTTCACCACGAGCCTGGCGCTCTGCTTCGTCTTCCGACCGCGCAACGTTGACTTCAATCTTGACCGAGACTTCAGGATGCAGGGAGATCTCAACCGCGTGCACGCCCAGCGCCTTAATCGGCTGCGCCAATACAATCTGACGACGATCCAGGCTGAAACCGCCTTCACTAACTACGTCTGCAATGTCCCGTGTGGAAACAGAGCCGTAAAGTTGACCGGTATCGCCGGCCTGACGGATGGCAATGAACTGCTGGCTATCCAGACGCTCACCAACCGCCTCGGCTTCCTTCTTTGCTTCCAGGTTACGTGCCTCGAGTTGAACGCGCTGGGTCTCAAACTCTTCTCGGTTCGCAGCCGTAGCACGCAACGCTTTACCCTGAGGCAGGAGGAAGTTTCGGGCGTAGCCGTCCTTCACCGTGACCTCGTCTCCCATTTGTCCAAGCGAGCCAATACGCTCAAGCAAAATCACCTGCATACTTCAGTCTCCTCGTCTTTCAGTCAGATTATCAAACTCATCATCAATCATCAGGGCTGGGGCTTCCCGACCCGAATTGGCGTCTTAAGGGTGAAACCGGTTCCGCAATGCCGATAATCGCAATGATGAACGGTGCCGGCATGAACAGCAGAAGAGCCGCGTAGGCTGCGCCAAGAATGAATGGGCGCGCTGACTTTCCGCGAGTAACGTTGTGTAGAATTGCCAAGCCTATAAAGACATAGGCAAAGAAAATCGCGCTGGCAAAACAAGCTGCGACCAGCCCAGCCATCCCAGGCAGAAACGACAAACCGATGGCTGCAACAAACGCCAATGGCGTTTCTCTCGGCAGCACCATCAGTGAGAGATCAGGCCAGGGCCGCTGAAGCTTGCCACTGGCCTGCGCAATCGACGCTCCGATCCAAAGGTTAAGACAGGCGATCATCATCCAGACGGTCGCAATAAGCGCCCCAAAGCTTCGGGTCATTAAGCGACTGAGTTCGTCCAGCTGCTGATCCGTCGGATTGCGAACTTCACCACCAGGGAAATTGACCCCGCGTTCTGCCAAAACAGTCGCAAACTGCCCAACAAATTCGCGCACGCGGCTCTGCAGATCATCGATGTTCGTGGCAATCGAGAAAATGGCTATGGAGCCGACGCAACCTGCAATCAGGGCAATGACACCGAGAACACGGCCAGGTGGATACCACTCAACGACGGGCTTGCCGTCCGCACCAACTGACTCGCGATAGAGCAGAAGGAGGTAACTGACGATTGTATAGGGCAGCCCAATCGTAACAAGATGGAGGGCCGCAGCTCCCGGACTGGGAATGACAAGGAGAAGCAAAGCGGCCACCCCGGTGGCAACGAAGCAGCTAAGCCAACCCCATCCGAGGCCAACAAACACTATTGGCGCCGCGGCGACGAACAAATAGGAAATAGCCAGCACAAATCCACCACCGGTGGCGCTCCCAACGAGCACCAACGCTGATACAACTCCACACAGAGCCGCTATGGATAGTTTGCTAATCAACCTGAGCTGTCCCGCGCTAGGCGGTTAGAGGCATTATAGGCTAAATGCCCCAACCAGTGGTACAACCAAAGACCGGAATGGTCAGAGGCTTGAGAGAAGTCGCTACCGACTATTTGATGACGTAAGGCAAAAGGCCCAGGAAGCGGGCGCGTTTGATTGCCTTTGACAGCTCGCGCTGCTTCTTCGCTGAAACCGCCGTGATACGGCTTGGAACGATCTTGCCGCGCTCTGACACGTAACGACCGAGCAAGCGGACGTCCTTGTAATCAATCTTCGGCGCATTATCGCCTGAGAACGGGCAAGTTTTCCGGCGACGGTGAAATGGGCGTCGTGCTCCTGGTGCTGCCATGAGTTATGCCCCCTCTTGTCCGGAACTAGCGTTATCATCACGAGGCGGGCGTGCCCGAAAGGTCGAACCTCCGTCCCGATCGCCGCCTCCGCGTGGGCCACCGCGATCACCACGGTCACCGCCGCGAGGACCACCCCGATCACCACGGAAACCACCGCCTCTGCGGTCGTCGCGATCATTCTTCCGCATCTGTGCAGACGGCTCAGTATCATGCTCATCAACGCGAATTGTCATGAAGCGGATGATATCCGTCGACAACTGCATGCGCCGTTCCATCTCTGAAACAATCGGTGCCGGGGCATCGATGTTCATCAATGTGAAATGCGCTTTGCGGTTCTTTTTGATCTTGTATGTGAGAGATTTGACGCCCCAGTACTCGGTCTTACCGATGGAGCCACCATTCTCTTCGATCAGCTGCTTAAACTCAGCGGTCATGGTATCGACCTGCTGCTGCGAGACATCCTGCCGCGCGAGATAGACGTGCTCATATAATGGCATTGGTCACCTTTCCAAATTGCCCACGACGCTTCTGGCGCAAAGCCCCTTAAGAACCACCGGGCACTCTCTGCAAACGCGTGCGCAAGCAGTGAAACCGGAAAGGTCCGTTAGGATGACCCAAAAGAGCGAAGACACCAGCAGACGGTCAAAATGACCAACAACACATAGGGTGCTGCCTCCTGTTCAGCCTTCAGCCTGAAGCAAGCGGCCTTTATACACAAAAATGCACTGCCAGCAACGAAAAACACATTGCGTCGATTGCCTACTCGGTATGCTGCCAGCTTGACATAATGGCGCGTGGTATGCCTATTCCGCCGATTGCACCTTAAATAGACAGCAATACGATCTTCAAACCCGCTCGCACTAACGGTTTTCACATGGCAAAAGCATTCGTCTTTCCTGGGCAGGGTAGCCAGGACGTTGGCATGGGAAAGGCCCTTGCTGACCAGTTTGCGTCCGCGCGGGAGGTCTTCGACGAAGTCGATGACGCGCTGGGCGAAAAGCTGACCAACGTCATGTGGGATGGTCCGAAAGACACGCTCACGCTAACCCAGAATGCACAGCCGGCACTGATGGCCGTCTCACTGGCGGTGGTTCGCGTGCTAGAGAAAGATTTCGGCATTGCTCTTCGCGAACAAGCAAGCTTTGTCGCTGGTCACTCACTGGGCGAATATTCGGCGTTGGCTGCTGCCGGAACGTTCACGATATCCGATGCTGCAAAACTGCTTCGCGCCCGCGGCAACGCCATGCAGAAGGCAGTACCTGTCGGTGAGGGCGCTATGGCGGCACTACTCGGAGTTGGACTGGATGTAGCTAAGAAAGTGGCTGAAGAATCAGCCCAGGGCGATGTCTGCCAAGTCGCCAACGACAATGATCCGGCTCAGGTCGTCCTGTCCGGATCCAAAGTTGCCATTGATCGCGTGCCGGAGATCAGCAAACAACACGGTGCCCGTCGCGCGGTACCATTGCCGGTCAGCGCTCCTTTTCATTGCTCGCTTATGCAACCCGCAGCCGATGTGATGGCCGAAGAATTGGCTAAGGTCGACATGCAGGAGCCCTGCGTCCCGCTCATTGCCAATGTCACAGCCGGGCCACTGACATCTCCGGATGATGTCCGCAGCTCGCTGGTCCAGCAGGTTACTGGCACAGTGCGTTGGCGCGAGTGTGTATTGGCTATGACCGATGCCGGCGTCACCGAGTTCTATGAAATCGGTGCCGGCAAAGTGCTCTCGGGTCTTGTTGGACGCATTAAAAAGGGTACGCCAGCCTCCCCCATCGGCTCACCGGCTGACATCGAAGCTGTGATCGAGCAACTTCGGGCATAAACGCCGCTAAGGCATAAACTCTACGGATCGTGGACATGTTTGATTTAACAGGAAAAAATGCGCTCGTCACAGGCGCCACCGGCGGCATCGGCGAGTCTATCGCACGCGCACTGCACGGACGCGGCGCAACAGTTGCGGTCTCAGGCCGCCAGCAGGACAAGCTGCAAGCACTGGCAGGCGATCTGGGAGATAACACCCATGTATTGCCGTGTGACCTCGCAGACCGCGAGGCTGTTGGACAGCTTATCGATCAAGCAGCAAAAGCCATGGGGAGCGTCGACATCCTGGTCAACAACGCTGGTATGACCAAAGACAACCTCTTCATGGTGATGAAAGACGATCAGTGGGACGACGTAATCGCCGTCAACCTGACATCCACATTCATGCTCATGCGGGCGGCCGCGCGCGCAATGATGCGCGCCAAAACCGGATATGGACGGATCATCAACATATCATCTGTTAGCGGCATTATCGGAAATCCTGGTCAAGGCAACTACGCAGCTTCGAAGGCCGGTATGATCGGCATGACAAAATCTCTGGCCCGCGAATCAGCCTCCCGGGGGATCACTGCCAACTGTATCTCGCCAGGCTTCATCAAGACGGCAATGACCGATGTGCTCAACGAGAAGCAGGTTGCAGGCATCATGAATGCAATCCCAGCACAGACGTTTGGCACTCCGGATGACATCGCCAATGCCGCTGTTTATCTCGCGAGCGAGGAAGCACGCTATATCACTGGTCAAACGTTACATGTGAACGGTGGTATGGTGATGGTATGACGGCTGCAATGTCGCAGCAGATTGCGAGAAAAACACCGCCAAATCGGGCTTGTTGCGAGCAGGCGGAACTAGCATACATACAGGAATTGTGTTAACTGGCGCCGGGTCGTGCTGCACAAATGAATGGGGAATGAAAGCGCGAAAACGCGCAAACCAAACGCCCAGTCCAGAAAAGCAAATCCACGGTAACGCTCTGGCCATGCAAAAGTAATGCGCCAAGGATGGAAGGAGCGCTACAGTCACGATGAAAACGAGAGCAAGTCGAAGGGACTACAAATGAGCGATATCGCTGATCGGGTAAAAAAAATCGTCGTCGAGCATCTGGGTGTTGAGGCGGAAAAAGTGAGCGATGGCGCTGCTTTTATCGATGATCTCGGAGCCGACAGTCTCGATACGGTCGAGCTTGTGATGGCTTTTGAAGAAGAGTTCGGCTGCGAGATTCCTGATGATGCTGCTGAGCACATTCTAACAGTTGGCGATGCTGTTAAGTTCCTGGAGCAGAATGCAAGCTCGGGCTAATCGCGACAAGCGGGCGTGCGCCAGATAACTGCGTATCGATAGGAACGTCTGGTGAGCCGTTTAGAGCTTACTCAAGTCCCTAACGGTCGCCAGTAGCGCACCCCTACACCGACTGACAAAAAACCTGGAAACACTATGCGACGCGTCGTTGTCACCGGATTGGGACTGGTCACACCCGTAGGATGCGGGGTCGAAGAGGCGTGGTCAGCTTTGCTCGCTGGCAAGAATGGCGCCCGTCGCGTTGAAGAGTTCGAAGTTTCGGACATTTCCGCCCAGATTGCAGCGTTCATTCCGCGCGGCGACGGCACAAGCGGCACATACAACGCAAGCGATTGGATGGAGCCGAAAGAGCAGCGCAAGGTCGACGACTTTATCATCTACGCTATGGCCGCTGCCGAACAAGCAATGGCAGACGCCGGCGATGTGGTGCAGACAGATGATGACCGTGAGAATGCAGGCGTATTGATTGGATCAGGCATCGGCGGTCTGCAAGGTATTGCCGAGACCTCGCTTCTGCTCGATAGCAAGGGGCCGAGACGCGTCAGTCCGTTCTTTATTCCTGGTCGATTGATCAACCTTGCTTCTGGATATGTTTCTATACGTCACCAGCTGCGCGGCCCGAATCATTCAGTTGTGACCGCCTGCTCTACCGGCGCCCATGCGATCGGAGATGCAGCACGCCTCGTCGCGCTGGGAGACGCCGAAGTTATGGTGGCAGGCGGTACGGAAAGTCCCATCTGCCGTATAGCTCTTGCCGGTTTCGCAGCGTGCCGTGCTCTCTCCACGAATTTCAATGATGAGCCGACCAAAGCCTCACGCCCCTATGACGAAGCACGAGATGGATTTGTCATGGGTGAGGGTGCTGGTATCGTCGTCCTAGAAGAATATGAACGTGCCAAGGCGCGCGGCGCCAAGATGTATGCCGAGGTGATCGGTTACGGAATGTCCGGCGATGCGTACCACATCACGGCACCCGCAGAAGACGGCAATGGCGCATTTCGCTGTATGTCAAATGCCATCAAACGAGCCGGCATAAACGCGTCTGACATTAACTATATCAACGCACATGGCACATCGACACCGATGGGTGACGAAATTGAGCTCGGCGCAGCAGAACGCCTATTTGGCGAAGCCGCAGAAGGCATTGCCATGTCCTCAACCAAATCAGCAACCGGCCACTTGTTGGGAGCTGCCGGGGCGATTGAAGCCATATTCTCAATCCTGGCAATCCGTGACAGCAAGGTGCCGCCGACACTCAATTTGGACAATCCGTCAGTCAAAACGGCAATTGATCTCGTGCCTCACACAGCAAAATCGCTGAATGTCGATACCGTATTGTCAAATTCATTTGGCTTCGGCGGCACAAATGCTTCGTTAGTTATGCGTCGAGTCGACTAGACTAACCGGTGTAACTGCAAGTTTCATAGGCCTCTATCACAACCCCAAGTGTCGCGACGCCTGCTTTCGCCACAATTTCGCTTAGGGTTTGGCATTTACACGTGGGCGAACGAACTTGATGCGGACAAAGCCAGAAAGGAACTGGCGTGAGTGATCGACAGGCGTACTTTGCGGTTAGACCGGGCCAAACGCCACGCAGTCCGAAAGAAGTAATAGAGCCGACGCGTGCACCCACGCGTCCACGTGGACGCCGCCGCAAAAAGCAACGAAAATCAGTGAGAAACACGATGCGCTGGTTAAATGGTCTTCTCACATTCCTGATGGTTGTTCTGTTGGCTATGACCGGTGCTGCGGTCTGGTTCACCGACCAAGTCGACAAATCCGGACCCGTGACGGAAACTACCATGGTCACCATACCCAGCGGTGCCGGCACGCGAACAATAGCCAAACTACTCGAAACGAAAGGCGTCATCACAAGCCGCCACGTCTTTCTTGCCCATCAATTTGCACACAGAGTATGGGCGCGTGGCCAAGGCCGAAAGGTGGAGCAACTTAAAGCAGGCGACTATGAAATCAATCCTGGTTACAGCGTTCGCAAAGTTGCCGAGATCATTAGAAGCGGGAAAGCGACACTAGTCTCAGTGTCTGTTCCCGAAGGCCTGACCAGCTACCAGATCGTCAATCGGCTTCTCAAACATCCAAACCTGACAGGCGAAATCACGGAAGTACCTCCCGAAGGCTTCCTCATGCCGGACACCTACCGGGTGTCGATGAATGCCAGCCGGCAAGACGTCCTTGAATTGATGGCGAATGAGCAACGCAAGTTCCTACGTTCAATCTGGCAGCAAAAACAGCCTGACCTACCCTATAAGGATGTCAGTGAAGCGCTCATCTTGGCCTCAATTATCGAGAAAGAAACGGGTCGCAACGATGACCCAGCGCGTATCGCAGCTGTATTCGTCAATCGACTGCGAAAGGGCATGCGCCTGCAATCAGACCCCACGATACTTTATGGCAAGTTCGGAACAAAGGTTGCCTGGGGCAGCACGATCTATCGTTCAGATATCCAGAAAAAGACGACCCATAACACCTATCAGATCGACGGCCTGCCACCGACTCCGATCTGCAACCCAGGCCGTGCATCAATCAAGGCTGCACTCAATCCGGCACAGACAAAGGAACTGTTCTTTGTTGCCAACGGCAAGGGCGGCCACATCTTCTCCGAGACTGTTCAACAGCACAATCGCGCAGTCGCCCAATGGCGAAAGATCGAGAAAGAAATCCGCGCTCAACAAAAAGCCAAGAAAAAGCAGGCCGAGGCCAGCGCTGCGACAACGCCAAAGACAGTCCAGGTCGTGACAATCAATACCAAAGTGACCAAACCTAAGACTGCGCCTGCCAAGGAGATTATGGTGACCACCGAATTTGGCACCTTTCCGCTCCCCATTCGCAGACCGGCCAGATAATCACCGCATCAGTTGGACCAAGCCTGATATCTGTAGTACGTCCGCTGCTATCCAGGATTCATCGCTACAGAGAGCACTGCTCCAATCGGCGAACGCGGCAGGTACGTAACACAATGACCGTTAACAGCATGACCGGCTTCGCACGGAGCCAAGGCATACACGGCGACTTCTCATGGCATTGGGAACTCCGAAGCGTCAATGGCCGTGGCCTCGATGTGCGCTTGCGCCTGCCAACTGGCTTTGAAGCCTTGGAACAGGACGCCAGGAAAGCACTCAATAACGCTTTCTCCAGAGGCAACATATCGGCAACTCTCACCGCTAAGCGCAATGTCGCTGATGTAGAAATTCACCTTGATGAGAAAGTGCTTCAGCAAGTCTTGGATGCCGTGGAGAAGATTCGCAGCCTGACCAATGCACCCGCACCAACCGCGGAGGGGTTGATCAACACACGAGGTGTTCTCGACATCCGAGAGAAGTCAGAGAGCGAAGAGAATCTCAAGCAGCAGCAAGCCGCCATCATGGCTGGACTAACCCAGGCAATCTCTGATCTCAAGACTGCCCGTGGTTCGGAAGGTAAGCAGCTTGAGACAATCATTTTGGCGCAACTTATGGCGATTGAAGAGCAAGTCGGATCAATTCGAAAAACAACGACAACGCAGCCTCAAAAAATCTCTGATCGCCTGAAGCAGCAGATCACTTTGCTCCTCGGTGACGAGGCTGCGATCCAACCAGAGCGATTGCATCAGGAGATCGCCATCATCCTGACCAAGGCCGATATCTCTGAAGAAGTTGATCGCATCGACGCACACCTATTGGCCGGACGCGAGCTGTTGCAGCAGTCTGGCCCTATCGGCCGCAAGCTCGATTTTCTGACCCAGGAGTTCAATCGAGAGGCAAATACAATCTGCTCGAAGTCCAACGACATCGCCGTCACACGCGATGGACTTGCGATGAAAGCGGCCATCGATCAGATGCGCGAACAGGTTCAGAATGTCGAGTGAGCGGGTACAGCAAGTAATCGGCATATCGTGCATCGCATCCAGACACGACCTTGACATGCGCATGCAACTTTCATGCTCGAATGGAACCTAGGCCTATTGCTCAAGCCTGGCCGCCAGTCGTGCAAAATCATCGACCGTGACCTGCTCTCCTCGAATGTCCGAGGCAAGTCCGACATCCTCAAGCAGTCGTTCCGGAAGACATGTCAATTGACGTAAACTGCTGCGCAACATCTTCCGTCGTTGACCAAATACTGCCGCCGTCACCCGACCAACCATGACAGCTGAGGCTTCGGGCAGCCGGACCTCGCGAGGCACGAACGTGACAACAGCTGACTCAACTTTCGGAGGTGGCGTAAACGCTGAAGCCGGCAGCCTCATGCCGATGGCCACCTGACAACTCCACTGACAAAGAACTGCGAGGCGCCCGTAAGCCTTAGTCCCCGGCCTAGCAACAATCCTCTCCGCAACTTCGCGCTGAAACATTAAAGCCATACTAGAGAACGGAGGCGGCCATGCCGACCGCTCCAACCATCCAACAAGCAATTTCGTCGCTATGCCATAAGGGAGGTTGGAGATGATCCGATAGCGATTGTGCTCGGCGTCGCTCATGAATGAAGACAGCTCGGACAGCGAAATCTCCAGCGCATCACCAGACATGACTTGGAGGCGGTCCGGCCAATGATCTGAGATCAATTCAAGCGCTGGGAGACAACGCCCATCGCGTTCAACAGCGACAACACGATCAGCACCTTCAAACAACAACGATCGCGTCAGGCCGCCAGGCCCTGGTCCGATCTCTATGACCGTTTGGCCGGCCAAGGGCCCACATAGCCCCGCAATCTTCCGAGTCAAATTCAAATCCAGAAGAAAATTCTGACCAAGGCTCTTTCTAGCTCTTAACTCAAAGCGCCGAATGAACTCGCCGACAGGCGGTAACCCATCATCTGCAAGGCCAGTTTGTCCAGTTACGTTCATAATGAGTGTTCGATAGCAGCCACCTGCTAGAAAGCCGTCATACAGACCGTCGGCATACTAGTCACTTGGAGCTGAAGTAAGGACCAGCGCATCACGCACTCCGAATTGCCTGGTCAAAACAAGACTAGCGATACTCGATGTGCGCATCTCGCTTCAGATCCGCTAAATGCCGCCGACCCATTACCTGGAATTCTCGCTGCCGCAATTGCGCCCGCGCCGTATTGCGTGCCTTTTGTTTTCCACCAGCGGCGTCGCGTCCGCAAACAGCATAGAGGACGACGCCGTTACTCGAAATAACAGGGGGCAACATCTGCCCATCTCGAGCCTGCAGCAGCATGCTGCGCGTCGGTTCCGCAATCGTCGTGGGTTTGACTGTTCCGAGATCCTGGAAAACAGCATTCTGGACAGACCCGGCCAAAGACCGCGTGCCCTTACACCCCGAAAATTTGCTTTGCAGTAACTCCGCGTCGCGCAGCCGTGCCGCCATGACCGACTGATTGAAGCCGGATGCCGGCAACCTGAGACTGATCTTCTGTAATTTCAGCGCTACGCTATTGCCACCGCCGGTTAGCCCGACTTGCTGGTCAATATCTTTCAAGTTGAAGGCGACCGAACGACTGAACTTTCTTCTGACGACGCCAGCCCAGGAAATTTGCGCTTTTATCTTTTCTTTGAAAGTCGCGCTTCCGATTCCTGACCGGCCAATATTGGCGAGGAACTGCTTGGTCGTTACTTTGTTACGTTTCGCAATGTTTCCAATCGTTCCATCCACTGCCGCCTGACTTGCAACAGCCTTGAGGCGCTTGGCTTCCTGCATCTTGAGCCGCTCTTCGATTAATTCCTTTTTTGCTGCCTGGCGAAAGCGCGGTATCATCTGGGCCCGAGCGGATTTGACAGCCTGTTTTTGCAGCGTCCGAGCGTAAGCTTGCTTGCGCTTCTCGAATATCGCCAGGACCTGATCGCGAGACTTACCCGGATTGGCCTGAATCGTTTCGTTCAGAATCCCGCGCAAACGCTGATTGGTCGACTTGCGCTTAATCAAAGCTTTGAAGTTTGCCTTGACGCGAGTGCCCAGGCTGGAACTTAACGATAGCAACCGCGCACGTTGATCGATCTCATGATTGGTAATTGGTTCATCGTTGACGAGAACTGCAACGGAATGTTTCCGACGTGCACTGGCCGAGCTCTTAGCCGGACGCCTACGCGACTTTGTCGTCTTCTTTCGCGGGGTTGACAGTGAGGCTCTGGTCTTCTTGGCAGGCCGAGAAGGCACTGCTTGCTGACGCGGCGCGTCATTGCGAGGGCGGGTATTCAAAAGCGGGTTGGCCGGCCCACCAACGCTCTGGTTTCCGCCAGACTGCCCAGCGCCATTGCTATTGTCAGAAGGCACCGAAACGATAAGACCGGGAATTTGCCCGTCAGCTTGAGCTAACGCGGCCGTTGGCGCTGCAAACAGCAACGCTACCGCTAGAACTGGAAGGAGTGCTTCTTGACCAACGTTGCTAAATCTCATGGCGCTCATAGCTCGTCTTAGCTGCTACAACTTCAGAGAATGGCCAAAGAGAGCATGCGATTCTCCCTTTTCGCAACACGATATATGTAACCATTCTGTGAAATATTTAGGGCAATGCAATCAACATGTTGCCTGACTTGCCTTCACAGACACGCTGAGGAAACATCAGCACAACCGAACTCGCTGGCCTGACCTAGCCCTGGTTCTCACCAAATAGATGGTCCAACGCGTCAGCCCGATAGCTGAACTCACCTAGATGTTTCAACTGAAACCGCAACATCACTGTTCGGTCTTCCGTCAGATCACGATCTTCATTTTCAATGAGTGACTCGGCATAAGTCGTTGTCAGCACAAAGCAGTCATCATGATAGCTCAGCGAGATCGAGTTCTGTCGCATCTGCGACTCGTCAATATCATAGCGAATGGCACCGGTCAGTCGCCAGCGCTCAGCGATCTGCAGGCCAATCGAGCCAAGAATGTCCTGTTGATTACCTGTATCCAATCCCGTTAAAGGATCATTTGCAGCGAACGTATAGATCGCCTGAGCGTCGATCGGACCGTAACGTACATTGGCTGCGACATCCGCACGAACGAGTTCCAAGTCATCTTCGTCGAAACGACCTTGACCGATGAACTGAAATACCTGGGAAGGAGATAGATAAGCGCCAAGAACATAATCGGATTGGTCTTCATTAAGACCGTTATTCTCATCGATTATGCTGGCCGCAGTACTTGGATCGGTTGAAGGCTCAACTCCCGAGGCACCGGAGAAAATGTTCTCGCCTGATAGATGGAAGCTTTGCCCTGCAAGGATCCGAGCATAACCACCACTATTCGCCTGAAATGTGTATTGCAAGCCCACGTTGGCCCGCGAACCGGTCTCGACACGGTCCAAACCAGAGACCTTATTGAGCTCGAAAAGGTTAGTATCGTCAAAAACGATACTTCGTGATTCCTCATTGGGAAGGCGACGCTGCTCGACTTTTGCTGTCCGAACAATCACCTGACCAATTGGCTCTACAATGTGCGAGGCAGATGACGTCCGAGCGAGCCAGGGATACGACGCTAGAATACCTGCACTTGCAACGCCGCGGGCCACAGTTGAGGCATCAATCTCAAGATTGGTTAGTGGATCAACTGCATTGTCGTATGAAATAAGATCCCCACGCAGATTGGCAAACGGAGTGTAGGTAATGCCGAGCGGGTCGATAAGCTTGCGACGCCAGTTAACATCGGCAACGACACGCTGCATCGTGGTGCCGGTATCCTGAACCACATTGTTGCCGTCAACAAAAGTCAGGTCGCGTGAGAAACTCAGCGCGTTGACATTCCAGCTTAGTTCACCACCAAGGATTGGCGTCCCCACAACATAGTTCCAGTCCACGATCGGGTGGACCCGACTTTCCGAAACATCGCTATCACTGAGCAGCAGGCCACCAAAATGGTAAGCACGCATACTGAAATGGTTTCGCTCGCTCAGTCCCTGAATATAGGCTGTATTCACACGGTCAGTCTGGAGGACATTGTCGAACTTATAAAACCGGCGATACGTGTCATCGCTTTCGACAATAGCGTTCCAGCCAAACTTCCACCAAGAAGCAAGTGAGAACTCCCCTTTGGTCTCAAGCGATCCCCGCCAGCCATCAAGCCGCTGGTCGTTATTCGGCAGGTCGTCGGCATCCTGGTTAATGCCCGAGATCTTCAGATTGTACTGACCGCGGATGCTTCCAAACACCAAGCGATGGCGCCAATGGCCCTTCCATATGACACCCTGACGTGCCGCATACATCGGATGAAATGTGAAATCGTAATTCGGCGCCAAAGCAAAGTAGTAAGGCACCTCGATGCCAAAACCGAGGTCATCGGATGACGTATAAGTTGGAATAAGGAAGCCAGACTTCCGCTTCACAGATGGATCAGGGTGTTGGAAAAATGGCAGATACAACACCGGCACGCCGAGGATATCAAACGTACCATCCAGATATGTAACAGTCGCCGCGTTCTGATCGTGGATCACCCGCTTCGCAGAAACGCACCAAAGCGGTGGCTTGGAAGGATCATGTTCGCAGGGGGTGAATTTGCCGTTCTCAAACTCGGTAACGTTGCCGTCACGTCGGATTGCGCGTCGAGCCGTTATTCTGGACTTGTCACGCGCCACGATGCTCAAAGACTGAACAAAACCGTCCCTGAAATCATCGGTCAGTGTAATCCGCTCACTCCGCGTGATGGCCCCATTTGGCTCACGCAGGATAACGTTCCCAGACGCAGTCAGAGTGTTCGCAGACTGATCATAGATAACCTTGTCAGCCGTCAGCACGTAATTGTTGTAGTAGATCTCCACATTTCCGCGCGCCGTGACTCGATCACCACGAGAATCATAGATAAGTTCGTCACCTTGGAGATACAGCGGCTGAGCCGGATCGAGCCTTTGCCCAGCTGAACCTAGTGTCTGCGTGGAGAATGTGCCTGGTTGTGCAGCGGTCTGTGGAGCAACGGCTGCAGGATCTTGAGCCCAAGCGCCACCAGCCGACAGCGCAGCAAGAGCTGTCGCAATAGCGAAACCAGACACTCGCCCTCGCAAGCCAAGCTTACGGTGCCCCAAGCGTCCAATCAAACTTTGGCGCGCATTACGCATCCACTCACCCATCCTCCTGATGCAGCAGCACTGTCGCAGTTACCAGACATGCAACTGTCACTGGAACCCAAACCGCCACCCATGGCGCTACGAGACCAGCAACACCTACTTGTCGGGAGACTTCTGCAACCAAGAAGAAGCCAATGCCCCCAACCATTCCAATAATCACCATAGTCTGAACCCCACCAGACCGAAATGACCTTAACGACACAGTGGCAGCCAAAAGCACCATTCCAATCAACAAAATCGGCCGTGCCAGCAGCAGATGATACTGCACCATGTAGGGTGCGGTAGAAAGTCCTGCTTTATCAACAACTTCTATGAGCCTTGGCAACTCCCAGAATGACAAAGAAATGATCGACCCGAACGCGTCTTTCACGCGGTCCGGGGATAAGTATGTGCTGACTGTGTATGACACGAATTTTTGCGGCGCCTGACCTGGTCTCGTGACCCAGCCATCCTCGATCAGCCAGAAGCCATCCTCTAGTCGCGCTTTCGTTGCATGGATCCGCTCAATAAAGCGGTCCTGCTTGTCATATTGGAAGACCCGAACCCCAACGAGGGTTATCCCACTATCGGCCGCTGCATCAGCTGAGATCACAGACGCTCCGTCTACGCCATCCTGCCGCAGCCATGGCAGGCCAGAGGATTGCTTGAGAAAGTTCGCATTCTTTTTGAAAACTTCCGCAAACAAAACTTCCGCTTCAGCACGACCGGCTGCAGCAATTGGATTGTAAACTGTTGTTGAGAACACACCGAGAACAAATGCAAAGCACAGACACGGAGCAAGAAAACCCCAAGCGCTCAGTCCACCAGAACGCATAACTGCCAGCTCACTCTTCCGCGACAGCATCAATAACGACATGATGCTTCCCACGAGAACAGCGAATGTCAGAAGTATCTCGGTGTATGCAGGCAAGCGCAATAAGCCTAGCCAGACCAATACGTCTAACCCGACGCTGCCCCGCTTCCCGGCCTCGCGCAAAAGTTCAACAAAATCAATCATGAAGATCAATCCTGCACACAGCAGGAAGGTCACGAAAACCATCGAGGCGAAGCGCTTCATGATATACAACTTTAATGTCATGACGACGTCAAAGCCTCACTCGCCTGGCTGCAGCGCGCCGCGCCGCTTGGCTTGGATAGAGACCCAGCCTATGAGGTCCCCAATAGCCATCTCGAAGCGATCACCGACCGATAGTCCTGGTTTCGGATGCTCGTTCCTCACAATGATCCAGAGGGCCATCACAATCCCAAATGCCGGCAGCAGATACATGAGCGGAGCCAGAGCTGTATTCAGCGACACCATGTTGTTGAGAGCCAGTCCACCTCCACGAAACAGGGCGGCGATCACAAATGCCATCGCAATCATTTGTGTCCGGTTCTGACGTGTCGACTGGGCCTGACCGACGAACGCAACCGCTAGGAGCACAAATAGAAAGGGATACAGCGGACCCGAAAACCGCTCATGCAACTCAGCCTGATAGCGTCCCACTCGTCGGGCCTTCAGCGCTTTATCGTCGAGATAAACCAACTCGTTCAGATAACGTTCCTGTGGCTTCCAAACATGAGCCGCCGTCCGCCTCTCGAATCGCTCCAAGTCAATGGGATAGGACTTGAACGCCAAAATCTCCCTAGGCGTCAGGTCTGCAGGACCCCGCAGGATATGGCCGTTCTCCATGACGAGGTAGCCATTCCCATCCTGCTTCACCACGTAGCCTCGCTCGGCCAGGTAGGACATATGCGTTTTTTTGCGATTATCACTGATCAGCAAACCGTAGAGAGTGCCATCAAGGCCTCGGCTCCGGATATGAACCACAACACCGGGTTCGGGAGTCGAGAACCGACCCGGCAAAAGGACCTGAGAGATGAGGTCGGAGCGCACCTCAGTAATCTTGGCTCGCAGCAAGCGCAGCGACCAAGGCATCCCGATATGATTCACAAACGCCACCAGGCCGGCAACAAAGGCTGCAAGCAGCAATAGCGGCCGTACAATCCGCCAGATTGAGCCGCCGGACGACGTAACAACGATAAGCTCGCTATCGCCATTCAGTCTGTTCAGGACATGGATAACTGCAATTAACAACGCGATTGGCGCGATCACCGCGAGCAGTTTGGGAACAGCAAGCGTGGTCATCATGACCATTGTCACAACGTCTTGGCCCTTGGTCGTCACGAGCTTTAGCTGTTTGAGAGCAAGCGCAATCCATACGACCCCACAGAGAGATAGCAGGATAAGGGCAAGCGCACTTGAGGCCTGCCGGAGTAAGTAGCTACCGAAAGTCGACATCGACTCTCGCCCCCAAAACTGCTGCGCTTAGACAACGGCAGAACCGTGCTGAGACGGATAGCGCTGCAATGTACTATTGACGAGACTGACGGAATGCCGGCCAGCCTCAACTAAATTGCCACTCCGACAATCTCGCCGCTCCAACAGCGACTTCGACAACAATCCAAGTCCCACATCACCATGGCGGAAATTCGGCGCAAACAGTGCCGTTTGGGCTGATATCACCACCGTCTCCAACCTCAGATCATTGACAGATGCACGACGATATTGGTTGTTAGTTATAACCAATCGAACTCTGACGCCTCATGCACTGAAAAAACACGTCACCATCATCGTTCTAGCCCTAGTTCTCCGCCCTAGCATCAACCGAAACCTTACCTTCCACAGGACATCAAATGCCGCTGCAGCTCGAAATCGCGTTCACAAGTCTCTCGTCTCCACTCGAGCCACAAACTCTCGTCGTTACCGATAGCTCATTGACGCTCAACAAGACGCTCCAACGCATCAACAAGGAAAGCGGCGGTCAGGTCTCACGCGCCATCGAAGCAATGAGCTTCCGCGGCAAAGCCAAGTCCAATATCAAGATTGCTGTGCCGGCCAACACGGACATAACAAACCTGGTGTTGGTCGGGGCCGGCGATCTCAAGGAGGTCAAAGAGAACAACTGGTTGATGCTAGGCGGTTATGCCTTGGGACAGCTTGGCCAAACCAAAGCTGGTACCTCCGCGAGCATAATCGTTGACCTTCCAAATATGAACGCGGAAGCTACCGCACATGCCGCTGCCATAATCGCGCAGGGCGCGCTGCTGCGAAGCTACAAGTTTGACAAGTATCAGACCAAGAAAGCTACTAAGAACGACGATGAGCAACCAGAGAAACTAAAGAAGCTGGTCGTCCAAACCGCCGACCCGAAGTCCGCCCAAGCCGCCTACGACCGCCACAAGGCAATTGCTGAAGGTGTAGCCATCACGCGCGACCTTGTGAACGAACCGGCCAACCACCTCGGACCGCTTGAATTTGCAGCCAGATGCGAAGAGCTCAGCAAGTTCGGGGTCGAAGTAACAATCCTCGACCACGACCAATTGCAAGACATCGGAATGCACTCCCTACTCGCTGTCGCGCAAGGCAGTGATCGCCCGGCCCGTGTCGCCGTTATGCAGTGGCATGGCGCGAAGTCGAAACGCGCAAAGCATCTCTGCTTTATCGGCAAGGGTGTCGTCTTTGACACCGGCGGCGTATCGATGAAGCCGGCGGGCGGGATGGAAGACATGAAGGGCGATATGGGTGGCGCCGCCTGCGTCACCGGCCTGATGCACGCCCTCGCTGCACGCAGCGCACCAGTCAATGCAGTTGGCATTGTTGGCCTCGTCGAGAACATGGTGTCAGGCAACGCGCAACGACCGGGAGATATTATTTCTTCACTGTCAGGCCAAACCATTGAGGTGATCAACACCGATGCCGAAGGACGTCTGGTCCTGGCTGATCTTCTCACCTATGCGCAACAGCAATTCAAACCCCGCTTCATGGTCAACCTCGCCACCCTGACGGGCGCAATCCTGATCGCGCTGGGCAAGGAGCACGCAGGCCTCTTTTCAAATGATGACAAACTGTCATCAGAACTGACCGAGTGCGGACTAGCAACCGGCGAGAAAGTTTGGCGCATGCCGCTGAGCAAATCCTACGACAAGATGATCGACACACCCAACGCAGACATGAAGAATGTCGGTGGTCGATTGGCCGGCTCGATCACGGCCGCGCAGTTCCTACAACGCTTCGTTGATGACGGAATGCCGTGGGCGCACCTCGATGTTGCGGGCACAGCGATGGCATCCGAGAAGAACGACATCAACCAGTCCTGGGGATCGGGTTGGGGCGTACGCCTGCTGGATCAGCTTGTTGCTGTAAAATATGAGAAATAGAACATAACAAATTGTTTTAACGAAACAATACAGATTGGATGAAGGGCGAAGCAATGCAGAAAAGTTCCATAATATTTATTATGCGAACAAACTGCCTCACAAAACCAAATCTCCTGAAGTCCAGAACGGCTAGCGAGCCGAGGTAAAAACTCGGCGAACGGAAGCCAGCGAGACGGCTAAATGATGATGCAGATCTCTCTGCTCTTCATGACCGCACAATTCGCTCCTCCATCCGAAGAAGAAACTCTCCAATGATGACCGCATAGATCGCGATGAAGAAGCCGCTCAGAATGTTGAGGCTGATAAGAATGCTCGCGGGCACTAGCCATTCCGGACCGAGCACTTGCACAATCAGGCTCGCCAACAATCCATCGAGCATCTGACGGACTTGAAAGATGAGTTCCATCACCTGCTCATAGCTGGCTTGAGCTGGCAAATCGAAAACAAAGGACCGGGCCACCTGTTGAACCGTCTGCATGTCAAGAAATCCAGCGAGCAATGCGATCTGTATGAAGGCAGAGAACAATAGCCCAAGAGGAACCACGAGACGAAAGTAGCCCCACCGCACTGGCCGAGCACCAAATGTCCAGTAGGCGCGACGCAACAAGCCAGTGCCCGCAAAGATTGCGATCGCCATCACAACCGACAACACCAATAGCCTGTTCTGATCCGTGCCTCCAAAAGCCAACAGCGCAGCGAAGCCGGCCATCAGAGCTTTCCCACTCGTCTCGAAGACGGCACTTGCCATCATCACTACACGTTTGCGCCAGCTCAAGACGCCGGAGAAAAAGTACGGAAATTCATGCAGCAGCCGCTGCCACTCCAATCCAAATCCCATAACGAGCACGAGGCCTGACGTCACGGCAACAAATGCCAGCGGGGCGGTATACGCCAGGCTCCCCACCGCGACAGCGGCCGCTGCTTCAAATAAGAGTAGCAGTAAGCTCCACAGGAAATACACAACAGGCTCCAACGCACTTCTTGATCGCACGACATACGGAGCCGAGATGGCTAAATGTCAATGCCGACATATCTAAGGGTCAATCACCGGATCGCGTCGATCCCTCGCTGCTAAGGTGTCTCATGAGCAAACCGTCCGCCTCTGCTGCCATTACAAAGTTGAAAACCGTTATGGCCGCCCTACGGGATCCAGACACAGGCTGCCCATGGGACATTGAACAGACATTCGAGAGCATTGCGCCCTACACCATTGAAGAAGCGTACGAGGTGGCGGATGCCATTGAACGCAACGATCTACCAGATCTCAAGGAAGAGCTCGGCGATTTGCTGCTGCAGGTGGTTTATCACGCGCGAATTGCCGAAGAGCAGCGCCACTTCGACTTTGAGGCCGTCGCCGAAGCCGTCACAGAAAAGATGATCAACCGTCATCCGCATGTCTTTGGCTCGGAAGAAGAACGCGCTGCGGGCGCTGCCCCAGGTTTTTGGGAGCGCATCAAAGCCGAAGAGAAACGCAAGAAAGATGAGGAACGTCGTGCCACGGGGCAAGCAATCAACGATCCGTCCAATAACAAGAGTGCGTTGGACGGCGTACCGCCTACAATGCCGGCCCTCACCCGCGCCAGAAAGCTTCAGTCGAAGGCAGCTCGGATCGGTTTTGATTGGCCATCACTTGCGCCAGTGTTTGATAAGCTCGATGAGGAACTCACCGAACTCAAGGAAGCAGTCACCAGCGGCGATCAGAACGCTATCGATGAAGAATACGGCGACCTACTTTTCGTGATCGCCAACATCGCACGCCACCTCGAACTCGATCCCGAAGCAAGCCTCCGCAAAGCCAACGCGAAATTCACATCAAGATTCCAACGCATGGAAACCCTCTTGGCCGAACAGACGGGCAGTCAGGCAAACCCTAAGGCAACACTTGATGTACTAGATGCATTGTGGGATCAGGCGAAAAGGGAAGAGAGAAAATAGCAGCCTAGCTCTCACACGAACAATAATCGCAGAGCGTGTCGACTTGCTGGAAGTCTTGATTAATCGCTTACCTCTCAGCTACGCGTCGACGCTCTGAGCCACTTCAGCGAGACCCGCTTCTTTCAAGCGTGTATTGAGCCGCCCCAGATCTGCAAGCGACAGCCGGACCTTAAAACTGAGAGCGCCGGTCTCACAGGACGTTCGCTCTACGATTTGCGTATTCTCGTGCAACCAGTTGATTTCACGACCGCGAGACGCAGGTAGCTCAATGCTAACCTCGATATCGTCACGGCCAAACCATTGATCAATGGCCGAACAAAGTTGATCGCAACCGAACCCCGTCAGCGCTGATATCATGACCGGGTCATGAGCACTCCGACGGGTCTCCAATCCCAACAGCTCGAGCGCCTCATCGTCGAGCAAATCGACCTTGTTCCAGACTTCAATTATGTTGCAGTCCGGACCTTCGACCGGCAGCGACAATTCTTGGAGGATTGCTTCCACATCTGCGCGCTGGGCATCTGTTTCCGGATGAGAAATGTCGCGCACATGCAGGACAAGATCCGCCTCAACGACTTCCTCGAGAGTTGCTCGAAAGGCCGCCACCAACATAGTCGGCAGATCCGAAATAAAGCCGACAGTATCGGACAGGATAACCCGCCGACCGCTCGCCAGTTCGAGCTCTCTCATTGTCGGATCAAGCGTCGCAAACACCTGATCCTGTGCCAGAACATCAGCAGCTGTCAGGTGGTTGAATAGAGTCGACTTACCGGCGTTGGTGTATCCCACGATCGCTACCACCGGATACGGTACATCCCGGCGGCCTTTGCGATGCAATTCTCTTGTCCGCACGACTTTGGAGAGTTCTTGACGGATCTTTGTAATGCGGTCTTGAAGCAATCTACGGTCGGTCTCGATCTGGGATTCACCTGGTCCACCCAGGAAGCCAAAACCACCTCGCTGGCGCTCAAGGTGGGTCCAGCTGCGCACCAGTCGACTGCGTTGAAAGGTAAGGTGAGCCAACTCCACCTGCAGGCGTCCCTCACGGGTCCGGGCACGTCGACCAAAGATCTCAAGGATCAATCCGGTCCGATCCAGAACCTTCGTATTGAGCGCTCGCTCAAGGTTGCGCTGCTGAATGGGTGTCAACCCGTGGTCGACAATGAGAAGGCCTATATCGTGGTCATCGATGAGGGCTGAAAATTCTTCCAACTTCCCCGATCCGAACAAGGTGGATGGTCGCACTGAGGCAACAGTCACCATATCCTGCACGGCAACGTCGAGATCGATGGCTTGTGCGAGCCCCACAGCCTCATCCAGCCGGTCCTGCGAGCGTTCTTGCGACCGCGACCTGTCGGAAGAAATGAGAGGGAGGACGACCATGGCACGAACAACCAGAGCCTGACGGTT
>JBCDBQ010000005.1:0-40312 GCA_039183375.1 Pseudomonadota bacterium | reverse complement strand
GGTCCGACAGGGCGACGCCGGGCAGGTCCTCACCGAGGACCAGCTGGCCGATATCGATCGTGTCATTGTCCAGATCGAAGTCAGCAAGGACGTCATGACCGGCACGGTCGAACTTATAGACAAAGCTGTCGGCGCCCACCCCACCGGTCAGCGTGTCATCACCGGCACCGCCGACAATGTAGTCGTCACCGCTACCGCCTGTGATGGTGTCATCGCCATCCAAGGCGTGGATGATCTGCGCGTCTGCCACGCTGGAAAGATCCAGCGTTTCGCCTGAGTTGCTGCCGACCGTGACACCATCGGCGAGGCCACCATCTTCATTGCCATCGAAGTCTTGAAAATTGATCGTCCAGCCATAGACCTGTTCCAAATGATTCTTGGAGGTCGCATCGGTGTAGGTGATGGCGTGAGCACCCAACTCCACGCTGCTCTGAATGGCCGTTTCGCCGGACATCGTATCCAGCGTCGCCCAGCCGGCCAGGAGGTTATCGAAGTTTTCCTGGCTCATGCCAGAGCGTTCGAGCATCCTGCTTGCATTGGTCAACGATGAGATATCCCAGTCGCCTATGTCTTGGTTGAAGTTCACGGCAGATCTGAACATCCAGCTCATGTCGGTGACACTTGAAGTGTCCCAGCCGCCAATGTCCTGGTCGAAGGCCAAGGCGTTAAAGAACACGGTAGACATATTTTCGACACTTGACGTGTCCCAGCCGCCAATGTCCTGGTCGAAGGCCCAGGCATACAAAAACATAAAACTCATATTGGTGACGCCGGACGTGTCCCAGCCACCAATGTCCTGGTTGAAGGTAGAGGCTTCGCTGAACATAAATTCCATATCTTTGACGTTGGATGTGTCCCAGCCACCAATGTCCTGATTGAAGTTTGTGCTGCCTGAGAACATGGCAGACATATTTTCGACACTTGACGTGTCCCAACCACCAATGTCCTGGTTGAAGGCCGAGGCAGAGGAGAGCATAGAACTCATGTCTATGACGTTGGACGTGTCCCAGCCACCAATGTCCTGGTCGAAGGCCCAGGCTCCTAAGAACATCCCGCCCATATCGGTGACGCCAAATGTGTCCCAGCCACCGATGTCCTGGTTGAAGGCCGGGGTATAGTAGAACATAGAACTCATATTGGTGACGCCGCTGACATCCCAATCAATGACATAGTCTTCGTTGAATGTTGACGGATTGTCGACATAGTCACCATTTTGATCGTCGTAGTAGAATTCCCCAGCAAACAAGCTGCTCAGGTCTTTGTTCTCCGTATCAATGATCGCCTGGACTTGCGCTTCGGTCGGGAGGTTCGAGAAGCCGGTCTCGGCCTGGATGGCCGCCTGGTAACGCTCCTCAAGTGCCGAGTTTCCGCTATCGTCCGAGAACAAGAACACTTCGTCGACCACCAACGCCAACTGGTCATCAGTAACGGCCAGGCCGTTGGCGTTCATCGCACCATCAGGGGAAGACGAATCTTCCAGGATCTCGGCAAGCACAGCCAGCTGTTCCGGCGACTGCAGTACCAATTTGCCATCGACCAGATCCTGGACGAATGTGTTCGGATCAATCGATGCGTAGGCGACCGTTGCCAATGTGATCCGAACGAGGCTCCCAGTTGTGCTATCGCCGTCGTGGTCGATGACAATCGTCACCTTGCCATCAGCACTTTCCTCGACCCAGACATGGTCCGACAGGACGAAGCCGGGCAGGTCCTCACCGAGGACCAGCTGGCCGATATCGATCGTGTCATTGTCCAGATCGAAATCAGCAAGGACGTCATGACCGGCACGGTCGAACTTGTAGACAAAGCTGTCGGCGCCCCCGCCGCCTGTCAGCGTGTCATCACCGGCACCGCCGACAATGTAGTCGTCACCGCTGCCGCCTGTGATGGTATCATCGCCATCCAGGGCGTGGATGATCTGCGCGTCTGCCACGCTGGAAAGATCAAGCGTTTCGCCTGAGTTGCTGCCGACCGTGACGGTCTCACCATTGATGCCGGTACTGGCCTGCACACCGCCAACAGTCCAACCATAGACCTGTTCAAGATGATTCTTAGAGGTCGCATCCGTGTAGGTGCGCCCACTAGGGCCCAGGCTCACGCCGCTCTGAATGGCCGTCTCACCGGACACCGTGTCCAGCGTTGACCAGCCGGCCAGGAGCTTGTCGAAGTTTTCCTGGCTCATCGCGGTGCGGTACAACATACCACTTGCATTCTGCAGCGATGAAATATCCCAGTCGCCGATGTCCTGGTTGAAGGCGACAGCCATTGTAAACATGCCTTGCATGCTCTCAACACGCGATACATCCCAGTCACCGATGTCTTGGTTAAAGGAGGTCGCAGTTAGGAACATCCGCGACATGTCGGTGACGTTTGAAACATCCCACTCTCCAATGTCCGCATTGAAAGCAATGGCAGCAAAGAACATCGAGTTCATGTTGGATACACGCGATGTATCCCAATCACCGATGTTCTGATCAAAGGACGTCGCCCCGTAGAACATAGAGTTCATAGATTGCACGTTCGACGTATCCCACTCTCCAATGTCCTGATTGAAAGCAGTGGCACTATGAAACATCGAATCCATATTGGAGACACGCGACGTATCCCAGTCTCCGATGTCCTGATTGAAGGCAGTGGCACTATGAAACATCGAATCCATATTGGAGACACGCGATGTATCCCAGTCTCCGATGTTCTGATTAAAGGAGCCCGCCTTGTAGAACATAGAATTCATCAACTCTACGCTCGACGTATCCCAGTCGCCGATGCCCTGGTTGAAGGCGGCAGCGCCACCAAACATGCTTGATGTATTCGTGACGGCACTGACATCCCAATCAACAACATAACTCTCGTTGAAGTTTCTCGCGCCGGAAAACAAGCCGCTGAGGTCCTTATTCTCCTCATCGATTAACGTCTGCACTTCTTCCTCGGTCGGCAGATTGGAGAAACCTGTTTCTGCCTGGATCGCCGTCTGATAGCGGGCTTCGAGTGCCGAGTTGCCTTGATCGTCTGAGAAGTAGAAGACGTTTTCTGCAACAAGATCTAATTGATCAACGGTGACAAGAACACCATTGTTGCTGCCTTCGTTTCCGACCCCGTCAGAGCTCGAATCCTCGTAAATCTCCTCATAGGCAGCTTCGATGGCTGTGAGATTCGGACTTATTGTCAGGCTGAACGTTTGACCGATATCATCGCTGCTATCGGGCTTACCATCGGTCGCGTAGACAGTAATGCGCAACGTGCCTTCGAAGTCCCGTGGTGGCGTGCCAGTAAATGTCCAGGTATCAGGATCAAGGCTGAGCCACGAGGGTAATGGGTTTTCTCCAACCAAGTAGCTCCCCGAATCCGGATCGCCGACCGTCGTTTGCACCACCGCCCTCACCGTTATTGTGTCACCGTCGGCGTCCGTAAAGGCATCTGAAGGCAGTGCAAAGTCGATCGGATCGCTCATGTAAAGCGACTGATCTTGCAGGGTGGTCCCAACGACAGGATCTTCATTGATCGGCGTGATCGTCATGTCAAAAGCTTGCGCGGAATCGAAGCTGCTATCGGGTTTTCCATCCGACGCGTAGACAATGATTCGCAAGGTCGCATCGAAATCACTTGGCGGCGTGCCCGTAAAAGTCCACGTACTGGAATCGAAACTCATCCAAGATGGTAGAGGACCCTCTCCTTGAAGGTAGCTTCCGGAGTCCGGATCGCCACTTGTCGTCTGCACGAAAGCCGTCAGTGTGATCGGATCATCGTCGGGATCTGTAAAGGCATCAGACGGCAACGTAAAATTAATAGGCTCGTAGGAGCTCAGCGTCAGGTCATCTATATCACTATCAGCAAACGGGTCCTCATTAAGAGGGGTGATGGTCAGGTCAAATGATTGACTGATGTAGTTGCTGGTGCCAGCTTTACCGTCAGTCACATAGACCACAATCCTAAGCGTGCTATCGAAATCTTGCGGTGGCGTGCCGGTAAACGTCCAGGTATCAGGATCCAAGGTCAACCAGGACGGCAGCCGGACCTCACCGGCCAGGTATGACCCGTTGTTTGGGTTGTAGGTCGTCGTCGCCACGAACGCACTAACGGTGAGAGAATCACCATCTGCATCTGTGAAAGCGTCAGACGGCAAAGTGAAATCAATTGGATCGTAGGAGCTTAACGTCAGATCCTGTAACTCAGCGCCAACAACCGGTTCCTCATTGAGAGGTGTAACGGTTAGGTCAAAGTGCTGACTAATGAAATTGCTGGTTCCAGGCTTGCCGTCGGTGACATAAACGACAAGCTGAAGCGTACCATCGAAGCCCTCTGGCGGCGTGCCGGTAAATGTCCAAGTGTCAGGATCCAAGGTCAACCAGGACGGCAGCGGCACCTCACCAGCGAGGTATGTCCCTCGATCGGGATCGTAATTTGTAATAGTTACGAAAGCCCTGACCGTGAGCGGATCACCATCCGCATCAGTGAAAGCGTCAGATGGCAAAGTGAAATCAATTGGATCGTATGAGCTTAACGTGAGGTCCGGCAGCTCAACGCCAACGACCGGCTCTTCGTTGAGAGGTGTAACTGTGAGGTTGAACGATTGACCAACATCTGCAGCATTGTTGGGATTGCCATCGCTAGCGTAGATGACAATCTCAAGCGTATCATCAAAATCCTGTGGCGGCGTTCCGGAGAACGTCCACGTATCTGGATCAAAGGTCAACCAGGACGGCAAATAAGTTTCGCCAACTATTTCTACCCCGGAATAAGGATCACCGGACCGACTAACCAAATACGCGGTAAGGATCAGCGCATCACCATCCGCATCGCTAAAAGCATCCGACGGCAAAGTGAAACTGATCGGGTCGTAAGAGCTCAGCGTTAGATCCTGAAGCTCGGTGCCAACAACGGGGTCTGTATTCGTGGTCATCTTGGGTGCCAATTCCTGATGCTATGGCAAGGAAATGCATTCCTTTGCCGTGCCAGTGCCGTGCCAGTCCTGACAGCCAGTGTTGCTCTGAATCGATATAAAGATGCTAGCTGACAATCTTTAAACTGAATATATCTGCATTCGGGTATGTTGAGCCACCACGTAACGGTTGTGCGCCTTCACGAAAGCAACTGGCGATAGGAACACGCGCTTGAGCCGTCGGTGATGACCGTTAGGGGAGCGTCGCAGTTTTCGAGGTTGCGGTTCACAATCAAATCGAAAGCGCCGCCTGCCAAAGTGCGTATGTGTTTCGGCAGGTTCTTACGCCTGCCAACGCGAAGATGACAAAGAGCGCACCACCTCAGATTGAGCCTCGCCGACGCTTGCCCTGCTCACGCGACACGCAGCACTTGAAGTCGCTTGATTTGAAAATAAATTTGTATACTGATTTTCTAAAGCAATTGATGGACACGTGTCTTCGAGCACCCGGGAGAGGCAACACCTATGATTTTCAGATCATCAAAAAGCAAAAGTGAAAACGACCCAGCAGAGATGGTGTCCGCCGGAAGTAATGGCCGGTTGAATACATCGCAGAGCAGCAATCTCACGGCGCAAAACGCTATGGCATCCCCTATGGACGATGAAGACGTCAACGGAGCCCCTGCACAATCAAGCGATACAGACGCGGACTCGGCCAGTACACAAGCGCTCGATCCCGTAAGGCTAAAGCAAGTAGTCGAGATGCGTGGCAGGCTGCATGAGACCTTTGGCAATGTCGCCCTGGCTGTCACGAGCGTTCCGCGGTACCGCAATCTTGCAATTGCCGACTTGAAACCATTGGTGCTCGACCCGCTGCTACGCGATCGCATTGCCATTGGGACGTTATCCAAAGATGGAGAGCAGGTTGAGGGGCTGCACGCCGGATTTGCAATCTGGGCAAGCGTATCAGAAGCAGTTGATGGCAAGATCCGCGAACAAATCAGCGCGGGCACCTTCCCAGTGAGGTTGCAGCCAGACGATTGGAATAGTGGCGACATCAATTGGTTGCTGGATGTGATCGCCCCAAATCGACAAATGATGACGTCGCTGTTGGCTAACTTCCGCCAGGTCGTGAAGGACAAAGAGATGCGCGTCCATCCAATCGTTACCCAGATGCTTGATGCCGAGACGCTTGAGAAGCTGGGCATCAATCGGACAAGTGATCTCGAAGCGGGACAACAGGATAGATGACATCAAGCCAGCCAACTTGGCGCCGTAACATCATAAAATTGAACTTGTAGAGGTTGAGACTTCCAACTGACTCAGTTGCTGTCTTTTCTGAGTCGAGCGCAATCGGCCGGTCGATGTACGCAATCCGACAGTTCGTTGCTCACTCACACTAGAGGCTGCGCGCTAGATGCCTGCCCACCATCCAGGCATTGGATTGCTAGAGAAAGCTTTGATACTTCGAGCAACCAGTGGTCAGCTGTTCCTTGCAACGCTTTGACATCCAGTGTGTCGACAATCTGGACAAGTCGGCAGTTGATGATCAGCAACGAAATTGCTGCCAGACTAATTTCGCTTGTCTGGATCACTGAGGCGGTTTGCAGACAAAGATGAACTGAGCCGTCCGAGCAGGGCGATGTCCGTTTTCGCCGATAGGGGAAAACTCCCTAGGCTCACTAATGACCCTGGTTGTTTCAAAACGCGAACAGTGATTCAGTTCTTCCGCGGCTTGGCGGAGGCATAGCATGAAGCGGTTCATCGAAGGTCAGACGCGGGATCAGGCCACGCTGTTTCCTGAATGCCTCGAAGATTGGATCGACGGTTACAACCCAGTCCGCGTTGTCGAAGCGTATGTCGAGAGCCTCGATCTGCGCGGTCTTGGTTTCTGCGGCGTAGATCCCAAAGAGACCGGACGGCCTGCCTATCACCCTGCAATTCTTTTGAAGCTCTATATCTACGGCTATCTCAATGCCGTGCAGTCGAGCCGTCGATTGGAACGAGAGGCAAGGCGTAATGTCAAGATGATGTGGCTGCTCGGACGCCTTGTTCCTGATCACAAGATGATCGCCGAGTTCCGCCGCAACAATGGTCCCGCCATCCGTAAGGTTTGTGCGCAATTTGTTGAGCTTTGCCGTCGGGTCGGACTTCTTACAGAGGCGAGTGTTGCGATCGATGGTTCTGTCCTGCCCCCGTAAAGTTGTGCCACTGTGTTGGTTCAGCGATGGGAGTTTTAGATGGCTCGGAATTTTACCCGCCTTGCTGCTTCGGAACGATGACTTTGCCGAACTCAGCGCGAACGCGACAGATCTGGAAGAGTTTAAGTGCGAAGCTGTACAACCGCATTGGGACGACTTGTATCAACTTCTCCTACATTTGCGATCGACACTACCTAGGTCAGCAATAGGATCATGGACCAAGGTTACCCAACGGGAACTCGCTAGCGAGATGGAATGCTCTGTCAGCGCAATAAATGGGCAGCTCCATCAGCTAAAATCATGCGGCAAGATTGAGCTTGGCGCTGGACGCAAAGGACGCAAAGGACGCAAGACACGATTTCGCATCACGAATGAAAGCATGGATCGCGCTTTCATAGATCAGCAAGAGGATAGCAAAAAATCGCCGACCACAAAAAATAAAAATATGGGGAACTCGCTGAAATCAATAAGAAAGAACATTTCGTGTTCTTACTCGGCGTTCCCACAGGTTCACGCGAGACAAGCGGACCACGTACGTTGCCGAGCGGTTTTCAAAGACACCATGCCCCAAGTGTTCGCATGACGCGCGGTCGCAAAGATGATCCAACGTCAAGACATGGCCCGGCGTCCTTGGCCACGACTTATGCGGGCCCAGACGGCCGCGGACTATGTTGACGAGCTCTCGGTCAGTTCGTTCCGCAGAAGTGTTGGTAGACTCTGGCCAAAACCGAGTCACATACCAGGAATGGGGAGCGATAGCTGAAGGACGACCTCGACGCAGCGATCGAAGATTTGAACCACGGAGTAAATCTTTTCCGCGACGCGTCCGACATGTTGTAAAGCCGGCAAGCTGGCCTCGATACATGATTGCTAAGCGTATGAGTGGCGGAGCCGTTGCCTATTATTGGAACGCTCGAAAGGCCGACATAACGGCTGGCTTTCCACTTCATCGTGAAGCACTTGGCAAAGAGTACGGATCTGCCATTGAGCGCGCTCGGTTCTTGAACGAGCATTTAGACGGATGGAGGCAGGGACAGGCCTCAGAGAAGTCCCTCGATGCAAACCCTCGTTACGGCACCGTGGCTTGGTGGCTTGAATCGTATACGAGGTCTCCAGCATTTCAGAAGCTGAAGGAGCGAACAAAATCCTCCTACCGATATCAGCTGAAGGTGTTCGCTGACATAGAAACAAAGACCGGAGAGCGACTTGGCTCACTACCTGCCCAATCCATCACACCCGCTGCAGTCGACAAAATCTATGAGAAACTGAGAGGTGGCAAAGATGGCACCAAGTATCGACACGCTAATCACACCATCGACATCGCAAAGAAAGCCTGGACAGTCGTCCAGCGCACTCACCCGAAACAGTTCCGAGACAGCAATCCGTTTGTGGGGCTTACAAGGTTCCGCAATACGACAACGGTAAAGCACGCAACACGTGCCGAGGCGTATGCACTGAGCTCAGCCATACGCGAATACGGCCACCCGCATCTGGCCATTGTACCTTTGATCTGCTTCGAGTGGCTGCAGCGGCCAGAGAACGTGCTGGCCGGCTATTTGCGATGGTCAGACTACCGACCACCAGAACGCCCAAACTATGTGAGGGTCGTTCACCACAAGACCAGTGAGATTGTCTGGCACCCGTTGCAGGAGGGCAGCGAACGCTTCTACCCCGAGCTCGAGTCTTACCTGGCCATTTTACCCAGACTTGGCCTCCCGATTATTGTGAGCCCCGGTATGCGAGGTCCGTCGCGCCCATACTCGTTTTCATATGCGAAGCGCATCGTTCGCGAGTCACGACGAGCTGCCGGCCTGCCAGAACACATCACAATGACGGCCTGTCGGCACGGAGGGATGACGGAGCTGGGAGACGCGGAACTGACCGAACAAGGTGTCATGAGTCTGTCAGGACATCGATCGCCCGAAGCGGCGCGAGGCTACATCAAAAAGACTGATGCCCAGCGCCTGGCGGCAGCCGGGAAACGTCGGGCCTGGGTTCAAGAATTGGAACACCCCAAGAACGAGAGTCAGAATGAACGCCAGATTCGAGAGTCAGAATAACCCGTTTGTTCATGCTTCGTCCCGAATGGAGAAATCCATCTAAATAATTGTTATGAAAGTGATATTTTCATTGGCGCACCGGGGAAGATTCGAACTCCCGACCCCCAGATTCGTAGTTTGATCCTGGGCTCCCTTAGCAACCCTCGTCAACCCGAAAAATGCTTGTAATTCAACGTTCAAATTTATTCTGAACCCTTAGTATCCCTTGCTTTTACTCGTCTACATATTTGCTATATGTTTGCTAAATCACTTGGGCGGTATTGAGTTGTAGGGGCAGAATTGTGGCTGGCGTTGAGAGGGTTCGGATCTCAAAGAGTATGGTTGAGCGCATGGAACCGCAGTCCATTCTGAGGGACACTGTACTTAGTGGTTTCGGTGTGAGACGCCAAGGCGGCGCACCCGTTTACTTCCTTCAGACGCGCGTCGCTGGCCGTCTTCGGTGGTTCTCCATTGGAAAGCACGGGGCTTGGACCGTTGATACAGCGAGGAAAGAAGCTCAGCGGCTTTTGCGCGAAATAAGCGCTGGAAACGATCCACGTAGCCAAGCCAAGCAAAATGCGAATCGGCCGACAATCGCAGAGGCATCTGTGGAATTCATGGCCACGCATGGGAAAACACTCAAAGAGCGTACGCGCGGTGAGTATCAAACCTTACTGGACAATTTCATTGTCAAGAAGTTGGGAAAGACTTTGGTCACTGACGTGACGCGGGCTGACGCCATAAAGTTTCATACAGAGTTAGAGGCAACGCCATATCGAGCGAACTTTGCTCTTCGGGTTCTGTCAAAGATGATGAGTTGGTGCGAGGAGATGGGTTACAGGACACTCGGGTCAAACCCATGCCAGCGGATCAAGAAATTCAAGGAACAGAAGCGGCAGACTTTCCTGAGTATGGAAGAATTGGTCAGGCTTGGCGATGCGCTGCACGAAGTGGAGGAAGAGGGGTCAGAAAGCGTCTATGGGATTGCAGCTATTCGGCTGTATCTACTCACCGGCTGTCGAAAGAACGAGATCCTTCCGTTGCTTTGGACGGAAGTTGATCTTGGCAAACATCGCCTCAACCTCAATGATTCTAAGACTGGTGAAAAGGTCGTCGAACTTAACCCCGATGCTGTGGAGGTTCTGGCCGCTATTCCAAGAGTGGCCTCCAACCCTTACGTCATCGTCGGTGCGAAAGAGGGCCATCACCTGGTTGCCATTCAGGATGTCTGGGAAAGAGTTAGGGCCAGGGCAAGGCTCGAAAACGTTCGCCTCCATGACCTGAGACATTCGTTTGCAAGTTTCGTTGCGGACGACCCTGACGCTAACCTCATCAAGCTCGGCAAGCTCCTCGGTCATACCAACCCTCAAACGACTGCTCGATACGCGCATCTGTTTAAGGATCAACAGTCCGCATTGAACGACCGGACTGGCAGCAGGATAGGGCAGGGGCTTAAGAAGAAATCCTAGTCTCATGTGGAAACCCATGTGCAAGCCTTAAATTCCAATCTGACAGCCACTTCCGTAGGCATGTGGAAACTCATGTGCAAAGTGATGTGGAAAGTCGTGTGCACCAATCGCCAGATTTAACACGGCTGTGGATTAGCCGTATTATCGTTGCCTAGCGTCGATTTATGATCAGATGTGGAAGCCCATGTGCAAGAAGCAGTGCCATAAAAACAATGGCTCAGCTTCTGTGGTGGAAACTCATGTGCAAGAGGCGTGATTGAAGTGGAAATTCATGTGCAGTGATATATGGATTGTAATTATCCAAGCTGAACAAGGGTTCTGGCCAAAATATAATAATGCTGACGTGGAAGCTCATGTGCGCTTCAATTTATAAAACAATATTAAATAAGAATGATAAAACAACAACATACAACATGAAATATGGTGCCATGTGGAATTCCATGTGATCTATGCATGTTGTTACAAACAATTATTTAAATAAATAGAGTGGTGGAAGGCCATGTGAAGATGTGGAAAGCCGTGTGCAGCGCAGGTGGAAGGCTATGTGGTACCAATTATGATTCAGGGGTATTTAGAAGAGTCTAATGATTATTGATATGGTATTCGACATGTGGGATATTCTAGGAGTAAATTTTATGTACGCATGAGTTTAGAAAGTTCCAATTCTGTTCAGACACTTGCCATCCGCAAACCTGCGGGCATGACGCATTTTAGCAATCCTTACAAATTCCACGAAAAGAAACTGCTCAACTACTGCGTGAAGGTGGTTGAGAAGTCTGGCTACGTTGATCGCGAGTATGAAGCACCTATGGAGGATGTGAAGTACTGGGTTCAGTTTGGTAAAACGCGCAACACGAAGTGGTTACGTGGATTGGCCAAAGGCTTGTTCAAGGCTGTTGAATGGAACAGCATGGGCAAAGATAACTCGACGAAATGGACTGCTGTACCGGCTTTGAAGAAAGCTGAAATAGATGGCGATACGTTTCGTTGGAAGATGAACGATGAGTTCATGGATATCATCCGCAAGGTGGAGATATACGGGCAGATTATGGCGCTTGCACAGCTTTGCGTGAAAGACGAAAACTCTCTGACTATGTATGAGTTTTTCTGTACTGAGTTATCGACGGCTGGTGAAGATGTTTTGGAGACGGTTGTCGAACTATCAATTGGTCAACTTCGGCATGTCCTTGGCTTTGAGCCTACGAAGTATAAAGAGTACCGGGACTTCAGTCGCTATGTGATCAAGAAATTTTCTGACGACATTTCTAAGAACACAAATGTTGGCGTCGAGTGGGAACCGCTCAAAGACAATGGAACTGTCAGAGCGATCCGGTTCACAGTTTCATGGAAGCCTAATCATACGTTCATTGTGAAAGGGTCACCGGAGAAGGTTGTTCCCAGCATCGGTGATGCAATTGAAGCAGCCAATACCGTCTCACTTTTGAGAGAACATCGGATATGGGAGAGCAAGGCGAAGCAACTAGTCGCCATGTACGGTATTGATCAGATCGAACGGAATGTTGCTTACGCTGTTGACCAGCATAAAGCAGGGCAGGCGAAAGATTTGCAGCGCTTCATGGTGAGTGCGATTGAAATGGACTATGCACCGAAGGATTACGCCAAGCCGGGACCGGTGACCGTTGCTGCTGAGGTGGAGGAAATTGATTGGGCCGCAAGGTTTGAAGAAGCGCGAACCAAAATGTTGGATAGCTACTTTGTCAAGCAGGACGACACTTGGCTTCATTTGAAGCGCCAAGAGTTCATCGATTGTGGCGGTCTCGATGGCGATCTGATTTCACGCAGTAATTTTGATAAGGAAGGCTGGGAATCTGATTGGGTTAACGATCGCTTCAGAAGCTGGGTAGCGAAACAAGTTCTCGATGACCAATACCTGTCTGTGGAAGCTTACACCTCCTGGTGTGCTGAGACAGCTAAATCTTAAAATACTGAAAGGCTATAGTGAGTAAGAGTACTGCCATTGTCGCCGAAACACCGGCTGGGAAAATCCCAGTACCTCATAGCTTAGAAGCCGAACAGTGTTTGCTGGGCGCAGTGATGATCAATCAAAGGCTGTTTGATGAAGTCGAAAGCATCCTCAGACCTGAGCATTTCTATTATCAATTTAATGGTGCGGTGTACCGCACCATCGGTCAGCTCATCGCCGAAGGCATTCAAGTTTCACCGTTGACAGTGCGAGACCATCTGCACGATCGAGCAAAGTTCGAAGCAGCTGCATCGGACAAACATGTAGATCTGTTGAACAACTTAGTGACGTTGGTTGAGAACGCTATCCAGTCTGCGGATATGACAGCCCTCGCGGAAACGATCCGCAATGCTTATAGAAACCGTTGTTTGATGGACATTGGTTCTGAACTCTTTGCAGGGATCGGCAAGCTAGTTCGTCAAGAAACAGACCAGCACATTGCGAAGATTGAAAGCTTGCTTTTTGAAGTCGGACAGGGTGCAGTCTTTGGCATTGAAAGCAGCTCTTGGCGTGACGTGGTGAAACAATCCGTCATCGATGCCTACGAAGCCGATAAGAAGGGCAAACCCCTGCGCGGTGTTCCAAGTGGTTGGGATGGTTTGGACAAACTTACGTCTGGGTTTCAGCCGTCTGACTTGATCATTCTTGCTGGTCGTCCTGGCATGGGGAAGACGGCATTTGCCATGAATCTTGCGGTGAACGTTTCTGAAGCACGTTTAGAAGGCAGAGAAGGGGGCTGCAAGGTTGGCGTATTCTCACTAGAAATGTCGAAGGAGCAACTGGCTGATCGTGTGATCGCCGGTATGGCTGAAGTCGATAGCCACGGAATGCGGAGCGGCCAACTTCATACAACGGCTTTGGATAGAGTGGCTGAGATTAGCTCACGTGTTTCTGACCTTGACCTGGTTGTTGATGATGCCAGTGGCTTAGATATCGTTGACATTAGATCCCGCGCTAGACGTATGGTCCGTAGAGACAATGTGGGCCTGATCATCATTGATTACATCCAGCTGCTCAGTGCTAACGTTGAGAAACCCGGCGAGAACCGTGTCCAGGAGATTTCTCACATAACGCGTAGCCTTAAAGCTTTAGGCCGCGAACTTAACGTTCCGATCATCGCCTTATCTCAACTGTCTCGTGAAGTTGAAAAGCGTGAGAACAAACGGCCAATCCTTGCTGACCTCCGTGAAAGCGGCTCCATTGAGCAGGATGCAGACTTGGTGATGTTCCTTTTCCGTGAAGAAGTGTATGAGCGACAAAAGTGCGAGAAGGGGGGCAAACTCTCTCCTGAACAGCAGGAAGTTTTGATGCGACTGAAGGGCGTGACTGAACTTGAACTTGCCAAGCATCGTCATGGCCGGATTGGTAGAGTTCACCTAATATTTGATGAGCGATCTACAAAGTTCCACTCAGCTGTTTCGGGCGACACCGCTGCTATTCGAGTTGCCTAATCATTCCGTTACCGCTGAACAGCGGACATTCTTACACGAGCGTCTGTGTGACTATTGAGCCGCCCGTAGCCTGATCGTCTGATGGCAGGGAATGGTGAAATGTCCACAAAGCATTCATTCTTATTGCAACGCAAGAACGCTCACCAGATTGAGGAGGCTGCACGGCACTGGACAAGATGTTTTGGCGCAGCCAGGTCCAATCCGCTGGCCCAAAGATGCGCCGACGAACCTCAGTTCTCACCTTGTGCAGGACAAGCAGCATGACAACCGTTAGCGCCGTAACCAATTCCACTACAATCGAGCCCCAACCCACATTATTCGATCCCTGCCGTTGCTCCTCATACCTAACCTAACCGGATAGGCGATCGTAATATCAATTGTATGGACGGCCTTAGACGTCGGCGTTAACCTATACTCTTAGTTGACTCGTGCTCGACGAAGCCTATGATCAGTGGTGGGACTATTCCATCCGGCATGAGTTTGGGCTAGGAACAGGATGAGTGACAGCGTGACCCGATCGAAGTCGTCGCCGAAGACAAAGTCTTCTTCCAGAGAACTGGAGAAAGCCTCTGAAGCTCCTTCGCAAATGGCGGAAATTGCAGGAGACCAAATTCTGTCCGTGGCTTTTGTTGTTTCCCAAAAAGGCAAGGCGCAAATGACTGTAGATAGTCGGATTGCCGATCTTGATCTCGCGGTCTTGGGCCCTGTTATTAGATCAGATGCAGATTTTAAAGAAGGCGAAAAGGAACCAAACAAACCGGAGCAAGATGCTTCTGGAAAGATCGATAAGAAGATCAAGCGCGATGATCCAGAATTTAAGAAATTGAAGAAGAATATGAACTCGAAAATCGTCTTCAAGGACGAAGAGGGAACCGGGGCGGACAGAATGATGTCAAAGAGCCTCAGTGACAAATTGGATGACCTGGCAAATCTCGTGGCTAACGAATGGAGCGGCACCAAGCTCCGCGTGACCGAGGCGTGGGATGAAGACAATGAGCACGCAGGAGGCTCTTTGCACTATGAGGGCCGCGCGGCCGACTTGACGACCTCACCGATCGACGGAGGAAAGCTCGGCCGACTTTGCAGGTTGGCGGTCAACGCCGGCTTCGACTGGGTATATTTCGAAGACTCAAAGCACATTCATGTTTCGGTGAAAAAATAGGACGTGTCTCAAGCTTGGCTGCAACACAAGGCGCAGTGCTCATTCAAATACAGCAAGCTCTTTACAAGGACATCAAGTCTTTAAGTATTTGATACGTGTGTTCACGGCTCAAGTTGCGAGACGACCTCATCCATTCTGAGCCCATTATGACCAAACAAGAAATTGTCGAGAAAATTGCATTTATTGTTGTTACTGACAGAGAGAACGCGCTTGTTATCGGGTCGTTATCTTCCAGTGCGCCGCCCAAGGGCTGGCGGGATGACTGGAATGACCTCAAGGTGATGGCCGAACGGCGATCGGCCCGCGCAGTGGCTGCGAGCGGTCATTGGGAAATATGGCTGGCCCGGAAGATCCAGGTCGCTCACTTGCGCGCTACTTTGTCTGGCACAGAGGACAAGGCCTACAATGGAACGTTTGGCATTGATGAAACGGGAGCTGTTACATCCAGCGTTTCTGTACTTTGGCATGAAAAATTTGCAGGCAGTCCGCTAAAACTGAAGCCAACTGATTTTGATGATGACACAAAACTCAAGACGTATTTGCCATTTTCGGGGGAAGAAATATCTCAAATTGAGCTTGAAGCTAAGTTCGATGATAATGAGTTCAAGAATGACTTTAGCGGCAGTTTAAACCATCCCTATAAGCGGTTACTGAAACAGGACGAGCGAGATCGTCGACGCTATGTTTCAGGCTTCAAGCGATTCCTTGCGTTCTACGACAATCGAGAGCCCGTGTCAGGAACCGGTGATGGCCTACTCCAGCCCTTCATTGACTTTGCGACCGCCAATCCCAGCGAAGCTGCCGGAGCGTCGCTGCGTAGCCGGTTGTTCACCATTTCCTATACCGTCGACCATGACGGCAGCCCCCTTGAACTGCCGTTCCTTAAGTACATCGATGTTCGTCCCATCGTCAGGCTGCCGGGGAACGCGCATAAATCGAGCGGACAGGATCCGTACCGTCCTGCCATGCGCTTATCAGCTTGCCGTATTGGTCGTGCTCCCACCGATAGCAGGCCGACGCTCTCACTATTTGAGCCAAGTGAAAGCGATACAGCCCGCCGAGGTGACGGTACCATGGGCTTTGACTTCATAAGGTATGGAGCCTCGTTTGAGGACGGCGAGACGGCGTCCACGTTCAATGATTCCGACAATTGGTTCGAGAGAGTTAGCAACAAGGATTTTCATGCTCGGTTGACGGATTTGGCTGAGCGGCAAGATGAGCTCGAAGGCGAGTTGCCGGCACCCTTGTTGTACTGGGAAGACGACAGTCACCACATCGAACGAAGCGAACCTCCGCCGGCACTAGAGGTTTTGGATATTCCATATCTGTCTCAATCCGGCCGAGGATTTTCGGCGGCGGCTCTGTGCCGAGACGTCTCTGTTGATGGCGTCAACGGTAAACGGCCGGCGCTTCTCTTGCGTTTCGATGCGCGGTTTCACGCGAAGAGAAGCACTCTACCCGGAGGTAAGACGCACAATTGGTCAGAAGCCAATTCCCACGGTCATCTGGTGCTCGAGCAGCCTGTCGGCCACATCGAGGCTGAGACACGTTCGTCCATCGTTGAGAACGTTGTTCCACGCCTGGAGGTGCCAGACAAAGCCGAATGGCATGCCGGGTTGGCAGGGTATGATGAACCGCTCGTGCCGCCTGGGTTTAACGCTGATGTTGCCGATTTTGTGGAGCATTGGAACACTTTCGCTGAACGCTATGGCTCAAGCATCGAGTGGATCGAGGACAGCCGCCGCCTTTCCCTTCTGCCCATTCTTAAGTCTGCGAGCGGCGGGAGTTTACCTTGGGTCCTATTCGGGCGTCTGACCGATCGATCGCCAGTTGTGCGAGAAATCAAGGCGAGTCAACTCACCGGTAGCTGGCGGTTTTACGCGCCTGTAGCTGGCGGGTTCGATTGGCTTCAGTCTGACCCCGAAGAGAATGCAAACTTGTCCGGCCGTCTGTTGGCGATGCTCGATCATGATGGCAAGCCACTCCAACTGAAGCAGTTTCAGCTGAACTTTCCTCCTGATGTGGAAACGGGCCTCTTGTCTGTAGATCCTGAAGCCACGCCGGATCGGCTGCAGGTCCCATTCAGTCAAATTTCTTTGGGCCGCGGAATCGATTGGCGGTTCGGCTTGGAACCTGATGCACCACCGAAAGACAAACCGGAGAAGAGCGTTCGACTCGGCGCCCTTGATTTCGACTTTCTGAACGAGGCGACCGCCCGATACTCTATCGGCTTCGAAGTCGAAGAACGTGATGAACCCATCCTGCGGGTGCGCCTTCGAACTTGGCTCTATGCTTATGGCGTCCGCCAGCAAGCCGAGGATACGCCTGGCCGTGGTGTTGGTGATACCGCTGACGATATCAATACGCGACCCTTGATCGAGCCCCCTGATGGTGATCGCGCTGTTCTTGTACCATTCGATGCGTTGAAGGTTCGACCCGATGGCCGCGCTTCGGTCGAACCTGTTGCACAATTGGTTGCCACAGAACACACTGGTGAACTGTCGTCGCGGACCTTGGAGATTGAACTCCTAGGCCTGTCAACGCAGACGGCCGACTCAGATGGCTCCGCGTCTCCCTCTGGGCCTGATAGGCAAGGGGCTTCTTGGTACGGCGGTGAGGCCGAGATTGCCTATTTCAATCGTGCACCGTTCATGGTCGCCGCGTCGGAAGTATTCGACATTGACAGGATCCAGGGCAACAGTGCCGACAACAGGATTGCCGTGTGGCAGATCGAAGACGGTGTCGGACGATGGGCGGTTAAGGCTCCGGGGCAACGCTCGAGATTGTTGCTTCCGTCGATGGCGACCGGCGAAACCATGGAGCGCCAACGTAGTACTGAGTTGGCGAAGAGGCCGAAGAACTCCGATGGCGGAGAAGATGCCGGTAGTGCGGATGACGGCGGAAATGATAAAACCTACGTGCCGCCGAACCTTGACTTTACAGAAGATGAAAGAGCCGATTTTCGGTTCGGCCCCGTCACCGAACTCGAGCTCGATACGTCTGTGCGCGATACGGAGTTTGGCGAGCAGCCCCTGAACATTCAGCGATTGTTTGCAAGCCAACGCAATCCGGACGGTAGTGGTCTCTATCGCGCCGCTTTCGAGTTGCTTTATGGCATGTCCTCGCACGTTGCACCCACATCGGTTGAAGCCGATCAGGCGAGCATGATGCTAGCTGATGCCGTGAGCCGAGAAGGCCGCTTCGCACCGCTCTTGTCCGAAGACCTGACGCGAGGACATAGGGCACGGTGGCGCGCACTGCGCGCAGCGCTCGATAGCCGTCTGATGGTTCTCGAAGTGCGATCTGAGGTCGGTGAGCCACATCGCCTAACGGATAAGGTTCAGTTTCGGCTTCGCGACAACGCACACCTGCGCCATCCGACTCTAGCGATGCCAGAAGACAAGAGCGGTGGCTATAGCGAGGCTGTGCCAGCGCCATTCAATCCGGATGGACTTGCAGGCGGTGTCGGGTGGCTGTTCGAAAGCCGTAACATCGTTGAGTCGGTGTGGCGCAATCCGGTTTCTAATGACGCAAGCATTGATCATCTCGCATTCAGCGCCGGCGGCGGCTATGGCACACCGCGCGGACTGTTTGACAATCGGCGCGCTATTATCGAAGCAACCACCGCTGCCGGTCGGGTGCATCGGCTGCGCTTGGAGCAGGTCGGGCGGATTGCTTGCTTCTGGAACCGCTGCAAGCACGTTGTCATATACGAACGCTCGGTCGTACCCTCTCCTCAGTTTGTCAATGAGGACCCACGGATTGGCGAAAAGCAAGAACAGCACACCGGTCGCCCGATTCTGCGCAAGGTCGAGGAATACATCGACATTCTCGAAACAAACCGGCGGTTCGACACCAGTGTTGATCCATCAGATCCCGGCTGCCTGCGCGCCTGCGCATTCCGATCCACGCGAATCCACATCGATAGCGATTGGGGCAGGGATGTCGGCCGAACCGGCTGGGAAGTTCCTTTATGGCAAAAGGAACTGGGCGGGCCATCGCTGATTGACCGCAATCCGTTCCCTGTGAGTGAGATCTATCCCAAGCCGAAGATTGACCTCATCATGATTGATGAGGACGGGCAGGAGACAACCTGCGAAATTGATGAGCCGGAAAAGTTGCGCTTCTTCCGCTCGACCGCACCGGGTGATACCGACAATACGGATGCCTGGTCGCCAGCTCATAGCGTCGACTACCCTGACGCTTTGGAGCCGCGTATTCCGTCCGCTTCTGAGCATCCGATACCGATCACAGACGGTATGCTGGAGTCGCCGCCCGATGCTGCGCCTGGCTGGCCACGGTTTACGATCGGACTTGTGCGTGACGGTACGCGCGTGCGTATTGGTCATGGTCGCGCTGAAGAGAGCCCCGCCGTCGCGCTCGGCAATGTCAGCATCGCGCGTGCCCGACCGCAAGCGACGGTTGGTGGCGGCGATCTGACTCAATTGACACGCGGTTTGAGCGACCTTGCGGGGTTGTCGGACGTGGCCCTCGACCGCTTCGATGCGTTGGTTGCCAACCTGAATCCCGCTCGAATTGACGCGACGGTTGTTAACTCCATCAATGAAGCGCGCCGCCGATACGAGGAGTTTCTCGGACAAATCGACCAGCAATACCAAAGCCGTGTCAAAGAAAAGTTGGACGCCGCCAAGGACGTCGTCGACAATATTGACAGCACTCTTGACAAGTTGATCAATTCCGACCCATGCGAGGCTTTAATCGCTGAACTGCAAAGAGCGCTAAACAACGGTCAGTCGCGCTTTGAAACCTTCCTTTATGACGGACATTCGGAAATTGGGACCGGGCTCGCGCATGCTGAATCAAAGGTCCAGACAGTACGTCTCCAGGTTGCCAACATTACAAACACAGCGTTGCGTGATGCGCTCTTGAAGGAAGTTCTCTCGCATAGAGAGGACCTGCTCAATCGCGTTGAGATCTTTTTCTCCCAGCTGCGTTCCGCTGCCAAACCGAACCTGGGATTGATCGACAATGTATTCGCCGAAGCGGAAAGTTCCATTCTGCAAGCGAAACGTTTGACGCAAAAGAGCATCGTTAGAATTCGAGGTACAATCGAGTTCCTCATAAAGAAAATCGACGATGGCCAGCACGAGGTTGACGAAGCTCGGGCAGACCTGACCCGCATCGAACAGACGCTCATCGCGAAGGCCGCACAAGTGAAGAAGCTCGCCACGCGGGTTCGCCCACTTGCGAAAATTCCTGAAGCTGCAAGGAAGTTGGCCGGTAACGTCCGCAAACTTCGTACGGAGCTTGGTAGTGTTACGGACTTAAAGAGTGAACTAAACGATCTACTCACAAAATTAGAGGATCTAGAGGACGAGCTCGGGAATGTGGCTGACGCGGCATTGAGCAACTTAAAAGATTACAAATCGAAAATATTCGAAAAAAGAATGGAAATAATAAAGGATGGCGAAGATGCGTTCATCCAATTTGATAAAAAAGCATTCCTTGACCTCAATGAGGTTATTGAAGAGTTTAATAAGATATCGAAATATATTGGTTCAACCGATGGAGCAGCAATCCAACAACAGCTTCAGAATGTCGAAACGAGCCTGAGAACGGTTCGAATCGAATCTCGTGCTTGGCTCGATCGTGAGCTGGCCGGTATTCGCGTGACTTTTTCTAGCGAACTCGAAAAAATAAAACCTGAAGCTGTCGCAATATGCGAAAAAATAATCGGTAAGGTCGATGACTTGAAGTCCGAAATTTCGGACGGTTTTAGTTTTATTGAGAGCCTTGACCCACTTGCAACACTTGGTCCCCAGATTCAGAATGCTATCAATGGCGCCGAAGGCGCCTGGGATGAACTCCGCGACGCGTGGGAAACGCAAAAGGATCAAATAAACCGACACCGTGCGGCGTTGCTGCGGGCCACCGAAAGCGTGCGCGAAAATGTGGCGGACTTCGTCGAGGACGCCCAGAACGCCTTCCAGCGCGGTGACCGCGCGCTGCGGCTTGTGCGGGCCATCGGCAATCCGCCGAACGTACCCGCCATCGACACCAATCGCGAAGATGTTGCCTACGTCATCGATACCACGCGCGCTCTCGGCGTCGACGTAACGCCGGTTGTTGCACGTGTTAATCGGGTCGCATCTCAGGCGGCCGCCGTTGGCGATGCGGCCGAGGCCGTGGAAGATCTCATGGCCAGCTTCGGTATCGCCATGCCGATTCGGGAACTGGGCAGCGAGTTGGTTCCCGATAATCTGCGAAACTTTGATATCTCGCGGGTTTTCCCCGACATGAGCGGGCTCAAGCTGCCAGCCTTGTTCAGCGATTTCAAATTTCCTGAATTCTCCAATCAACTTGACGCCATAAAGGTTGCGCATGGCTTCGACAAGCAGACGCGCGCTGCCTGGCTGAAAGCGTCAGTGGCCGTCCCGCTCGGCAAACCGGCCGAGATATTCGCGCTCGGCCCGGTGAAGCTCGCGCTGAACTCGGGCGACTTTGCCGCCGAGGCGCAGGTCCGGTCACAACTCGGTGGCCAGACGACCCAATCGTCTTCGGGCGCGGTCAAAGGTGATTTCGCGCTCGATGTCGCCGGTTGGAAGGTCATCAATTTCCGTGACACGAGCCTTACCTTCGACGATAGCGGTCAAGTCAAATTTGACGTCTCCCCCGATAGGATCGAGCTGGCCGATGCCTTGAGGTTCCTGGTTGATATTCTCAGCAAGGTTGCTGCCGATTCAGGCTTCGAAATCGAAGCGATCGAGGCGGGTGGCGAAACGATTGGCCTGTCCGCCGCACTCGATCTCACCTTGCCTGACCTGGGTGCTGGCGCTTTCGCTATTTCCGGCCTCAAATTCTATGCCGCGATGGAGATCGTTCTGAAGCCCGGCTTCGGCGTCGGCGTGCGGCTGAGCCTCGGTACACGCAATGCGCCGTTCCAATTGATTATCGCTTTTCTTACCGGCGGCGGTTACGTCATTTCGCAGACACGATACATTGCCGCCGATGGTTCGCTCACGCAGGAACTGGCTTTGTCGGCGAACGCCGGTGCCGGTGCAGGGTTCAATTTCGGCGTGGTTAAGGGCCACGTCTCTCTTGTCGTTGGTATCGAGGTTGCCTTCTATTGGCGCAACCGCGGTAGCAGCTCATTGAGCATCGAGCTTTATGTGTTGGCGCGAGGTGGCATCACGGTTCTGGGTCTGTTGCATGTCGATTTGTCGATCCGACTAGCCATTCGCTACGAAAGCAGCGGAAGCCTTTATTGTTACGGCTCGCTCACATTTACAGTTCGCCTTTCCGTTTTCGCAAAAATCAAGGTTCGCGAGCGCGCTTCTTATCGCCTCTCCGGACGCTCTTCTTCAGATAATTATGCCGACGGATACGCCTGATGATTATGCCAAAACTTGCATTGAAAATAAGTATTTCACGCATAGCCAATTTCAGCGCCGGTTGGTTCGCCAACCTGAATCCTAGCGACTATAGCGGCCACGATCCGCTGGGGCTTGCTTGTAAAACTTCCTGCACGGTATTCGTGAAAGAGAACGAACTTGGCACTATTCATGAGCGGGCCCTTGTCAATCACCTTTCGTCATACTTGGCGCCCTGGAATTGGACAGACGTAATGTGGCACGTCGCCATATCCAACGGTGAGGCAATGCCCAACTGGCTTTTTGCAAAGGAAGAAAGCGACCCAAAGACAGCTCTTGATGGTGGTGGCAAGATCGTTTTGGCGCGCTTAGATAAGCGTGCTCCAACTCTATCCGGCAACCTGACGTCTTGGAAGGAACTCTCTACCAAATATGTATTCGATGACATACTGAAACAATCTGCGAACCCTTCGGCTAGTTTTTCAGCATTTATTGCAAAGGATACTTTTGAAGAAAAATACTACAAAGATGTTACCACCCCAAATGTCCAAGCCACACTTGAGAATTTAGCTCGTCTACCGGCGACACTTGCATTCAACCTGGATTTGGTGGGTTATTTTGGTCTCTTCATAGAGAAGAACCTTTTATCCGACGAGAGCGCGAACTTTGTAGGTCTTGCCCCGGAGTTTACGGTTGATCTCCGTGACGGTAGCTCTCGCACGTTCACACCAAACGAGGATGAGGATGCAGATCCTACCCCATTCCAGCGCAACTCCATATGGAGCATGGCTGGTTCCGGCGATGATGGGCCGTTGATGAAAGCAGACGCCTACATCAGGATGTCCCGTTTCGACAAACCGATGATGGAGTTCGCAGCGTTCACCTCTGCCGAGCGTAGCGTCAGCTTGATCGAACCCCGCACCCAGATGATCCGTGCTTTCACCCGTGATGCCGAAGCCCAAATTCCGGAGCGCCAACAAGTCGTTCTCAACAGGATGCTCTCTCGCTATGCTGAGGCACCCGACAATGCACGAGAACAGCTGACGAAACGCGCTTTGGTTGCGTCGGAACAGGAACTCGGCGAAGTCTACGATGAAAACTGGCTGGCGTTGCTGCCTGAGCGTTTGGGCAGCGCCTATGATCCGGTTGGCGCAATGCTCGACGCCTGGCCCACCGATGTCACCGAGCAACGCAAATGGCTCGTTGTCCTGTTGTCACTCTTGAAGGAACGCGCTGGTCCTGGCGGCATTGCTGGGCCGGACGAGGCGGTGCCTGCAGTCGACTGGATGACCGCAATCGCTGAATCAGAGACCACGTCAGAACCGGTGCGGCGCGGTCTTGCTCGGGCGCTTTTCGGGTTGGCTGAGGATGAGCGCCTTGGCGCGCTCGAGCAAGGCGCTTACGGCTTATGGCTGGATACACTCGCTAACTTTCTCGCCGAGCGCGACGGCCAGCTGGAAATGATTATCCGCTCGGTACCAAAAGTTCCAGACTTCACGGACCTCGACAGCATCCGAATTGACCCAACACGTGACCGCGCCGAGCGGTTGGCCCGGCTATTGACCACAGAAGACGAACTCGGAAGTTTGATCGTCGCACAATGGCAGGCCATTCTTGACCGATCTTACGGATCTGAGGCTGCCCTCGGCGCTTACTGGCAGGTGCCAGAGATGGACGCGGTGGGGCCACACCCGCAGCCAGCCAATCTTATCGGATTGATTGATCTCACGCGTCCTGAGGCGATTTGTGAGTTCGGGATGGCCTTGACCGGTCCGGCAAACTTCTCATTGCACGTTCACAACCGTTCAACTGATGTCGCGGGCGATTTATCCGACGGCGCCGTGGCGACACTAAAATTCGTCCCGACTGTCGATGGTGTTTCCAATGCCGTCCTTACGATTGGCGGTACTGATCACGTCTTGCGAGTTTTGGACGATGTAAGTGGTTTGATTAACGCGCCGCTGAAATTGTCGGATGGGGTGATCGACATTCGCCTCTATCGAGACAAAGATGACAATCAATACCTCATAAAATTTGCACTGAGCGTGCCGCCGGTGTGGCTTGAACGAGACGAGATTAAGCCCGTCGAACTCGAAGCCAAATTTCTCGCAACAGACGGCGGGATCTCACTTGCATCCAGCGAGATGTGGTTTTCAGCTGCCGTCAAAAGCGGTTCTCGATACGCCGTCACTCAAGCTAGTGTGCCGCTGACAGCGGCCGTTCCAGGCCTGGAAACAGCAGGTGAGGCAAACGCCGGTCGAACTGACCTCAAAGGTGTTGCGAAAGCCATTGCCGCACTGCGGCCCCGGGCCTCTCTTGCTACAGCGGCCATTGCACCGGCGTGGAACTATGTTACGCAAGAGCTCGACGTTGACGGCAAATTGGAGAACCCGTGGCAAAAAGCAATTGACGAGGCAAAAGTAGCGCTGAAGGCGCTTCTCGAGACAGGCCGCCTCGGCGACACGGCATTGGTCGGTGCTCCACGGCCTAGCTCAATCCCGGACATTGTGAGAGAGTCCATTGTTGATGCCCACGCAAAACGCCTTGATGTCGCGGTGCCGATGGCATTCCCAAATTCGACCAGTGACTTTCGGCCAAGGCCCAACGCACTAGATCTATCCATCCGTTACGATCGGCTATTGCGGGACGCTGCGCTGAAAGACAATGACATTTGGCCGCTGGCCAATGGCTATGCTCTAATGTTGGCAGTTTCACCCACAGACGTTCTTGATGGCAACGGCAAACTCAAAGACGTGAGTGGACATTGGCTGAGCCTAAACGCAGCGACGTTGGTCCCACAAACCAGTCCGGATTTGGCGACTCCCGTTAATCCAATTCCGATTGCGCCTCCCGAGACAGCATCGTCACGCGATGCGATTGCGCCGTTTGCAAATCGCAGCCTGGTAGGCCGGATGCCGGGGGACGTGCAGCGTGATCCGCTGGGCCTGAATGCAATACTCGATGGCTTATTGAGTGCCGAGCGCTACGACAATACGTACTACGTTCTGCCACATATTGCTTTCGGTACCGAAATCGCTCTGACGGGTTTTGTTGCCGGCATCGGAGACACGTTGCCTGCACTTTGGCAGTCTGACACACATCCGGCGGTGCTCCCGGAGCATCCTATGAAGTCGGGCGTTGTTGGAGAAAAGACCGTCGCAAGCAAATATGTGCACCGGGTCCGGTACCTGCGGAACGTTCCGATTTCAGTGCCGCGACTGGATGACCGGGGCAACCTGAGAGTGCCTCCGAGAACGCCTGAAGGCGTTGCGCCACTTGCCTCCGAACTCGATCAATTCGAGCCGCTTCTCTATATGCGTGCCGGAGATGAGCGAACGTTCCATCGCGCGGCAGGCTCCGGGCGCCTTGGCATACAACTTCGTCAAAGCCTCGTCGTCGATATTCGCGAACTGTCTTTAGACGATGGGGCCAACCTGACTTGGGAACTCGGGGCATCAACACGATATCTTGTTATCGAAATCATCTTCAAGCGAGACGCGTTGAAGGTCGAACCGAAGGTCGATCTAGCTGAGCGTAAACTCACGCTGACCGTCTCACGTCCAAATCAAGAAGCTGTAACACTTCGGATCGTACATGGCAGTTTCTCAACCAAAGAGGTGCTGTCCGGAGAAGAACTTCGGTCCCGAGCGGCCTTAACCGGCACAGCAAAACAGGTCTTCCACGTTTTCGCAAGTAATGTAGCGCATAGACACTTTGACGGCGATGGCTGGACCGAGGGTCTCTTCAAGACGACTGAGGAACCTCAATGGGTTCATGCAAAAGTGGATGCAGATGGCCTGGACATATTTGACGTAGGCACAGGTCCAAAAGATATAGAAGGTGCTTGGATAACGCTGCAGTTGAAAAAAGGCAGAGCGAGCCTAATTCCACCGCAACTCCTGCTTGGTTCCGTGGCGCCCGAGAACGGTATTGCTACCAAGGCACCGGCACCAGACACGATCCTGCCTGCTCCACCGCAACGTGTGGGAGACATCGATGATGAAGCGCCTTTACCGCAGACCGTCGTTCTACCGTTTTCCGTGAGCCCCGGGGAAACGACACTATGTCATGTGCGCCCACCTGGTTTGGACTTCAGAACATGGACCCGAGCCTTCCTCGACGTCCCGGGAAAAAGGCCCGAGGATTGGAAGATGGATGACAGGAGACCGGATCTCGTAGCTGCGGCCAACCTACTGCGCGATTTTGAAAATACCACCACCACCGGCATTCGAACGCCGGAGCCCGTCTTCGACGACCCTCATGTCACGCACGGCGTGGTTCGCGTCACTCAGATCTATCCGCCTGTTGCGGATGAACACACGCAAGTGGTTGCATTCGAATGGCCCCGAACCGACAGTGGGTTCGACGATCGGCATCGGCGCAGCGGCATCCCAGTCAAGATCAAAGTGGCAGGAAACGACAACGCGAACCCGGTAGAGCTGACTTTCGATTCGGATGGGAGCAAGAGCATAAACATCAATAATGCTGCTGTTGGCAGCATCATCGAAGTCAGCATTCATGGCGCAGCTAGAGCGGAACTGTTCGACGAGACCAATGACGAAGCATACAAGTTTAATGCCTTGTATGCCGACGGACGGCGCCTCAGAGCGAACGTCGCCTTGCAGGACGAGGAAATCATTGTCGGCGCTCCGCTTAGATTTCGCATCGAGGTGCCAATCGATGTGTTGCCCACGTCTGACGATCTCTACCAGGCATTCGTTGTTGGAGAGCCACTGCTTGGTGCCGAAGATGGTATCCGCGTTTTTCGCCTGCGCGCACCTGAAGCTTTAGCGGACGCATCGACGTTGACACTTCAACAACTGAGATATGTAAAGTCCTACAAAATTACGCCGCAGAAATGGATCTGGCTTGGCCGGCCAGTGCATTCGCCTGGACTGATACGCGAACTCTCAGATGGTGCGATTCGGAATAGCTGGATGAATAGCTGGATGGAGATGGCCTACACCGCGAGGCCGGATAATGTGACCAGTCCGGCGCGAACAGGGCGATTGACGCGAGAGCGTATCCCATCGCTCGGGTTGGATCCCAAACTCGATAGCTACGACACGAACTACCAAGGTATTTCACAGCACTGGCGCTTCGGTTTCGAAGTAGAAAGCCGTTATAGGCGAGGCGATCGGCCGAACGCCCAGCGGACTGCCGTTCGGCGTGGTACTGAGGGCGGCTCGAGCTGGAAGCCCACGCTGGTCCGCGGCGATATTGAAACCGAACCAGAATCCACAGAGCGCTTATCCGGCAGTTCTTCCCTGGCCCGGCCATCAGTCGCTCAGTTTATCCCATTGACCCAGCCGCTGGATTTTGACGGAGGAAGCGGCGAGCTTCTGCCTCCGATGCTCATACTTCTCGATGATACGTTCCATCAAAACGGTGCAATTGGTGATGCGGTTGAGTGCGTGTTGGCAGGTGGGCGCCATCCGATCCGAGCCAGCAATCGGAAACCGTCGGAGACCGATGTGTTTCCTGAGTTCGGGCCGGATCCTGTATACTCGACCAAGACGACAAATGGCGAAAGCGTGCCTCTGCGCGTCGAAGGTGTTGTCGGGCTCAGCCAAAGCGCGCTCGCTGAGAGCGGTGAGCAACGACGCTCGGCAATTGTCGTGACGGTGGATGACAGGGCGATTGACGAAAGCGTGCGCCGTCATTTGCGGCAGTCACCATTTGCAAAACTTCAGGTCCGCCGATACCGGGATCCGCTGTTGAGCGATGTGCGCTTGTCCGATGAAAACGATCTCGGCTTTCAACGCGATGAAGTCGATGAAAAAATCGTTTCCGTCGTCTTGGAACCCAACGGTCCGGGGGTTGCGATAATAGCCTGCCTGCCAAAAAAGCAACCGGACGAAGCGGTTGAGACGATCACATTCACCCTCCAAACTGGCAACGTGCTGACCAATTTCACGGCGGAGCGTCCAGACAATCAGAAAGTCGTCCTCAAGATCTCGGAGACCACTGATGATGGCGAACCGGTTTGGAGTGCAGGGAAAACGAGCATCATCGCAGGTGACGTTCCTGCATATCTGAGAGTGCTCGTATCCGGTGTCGGCCAAAAGCCTGATGGCAGCGTCAAGGCTTACAGCGCAACGCTCTCGGTCGCCACGACCAAAGCCATCCAACGATCGGTAGAGCATGGCGAAGACCCGTGGCGCAGTACGCTGCCCGTGGCGATAGATTCTGGTGATCAAAGTGACGCCCTGATCATCAAGCTGCCTAAAAAACCAGGGGGCGCGCTGCCAGATAACGTACTGTTGCTGCGACCCGATGTGTCACCTTTCACGGAAGCCGCGTGGAGTCAGTTCACGCCGGACGCCTCCAGGTTTGGAGTAGACGTCGAGAAAGACAATAAAGGCGTACAGCGCGTTGAGAGCCTCTACGGCATCATCGAGAATGACGGTCCTAATCGTAAGATTTTTTCACTTCGCCTCAATAACGCTGAGGGCAACGTCACGAAACTTCGGCCAACAGTGGAGCTGGAGCCGAATACGAAGGCGAATGCGCTCACTCAAGGCGAAATCCTGGCCGTTGCGATTGTGACGAAATACATCATTGATGCCACGGGTAAGCTGGCCGAAGAATTTATCCATACGCGTGAGTTGAGCGAGCTACTCAAGCCTGAAAACGGTGATCAGGTCGCAGAGAGTCTCGATGATGCTCAGCTTGGTGGCCGCATTCGAATAGCTACAATTCTCCATCGAGCTACAAAGAAGTTGGAAACAAAAAAAGATGCTACAAGCATCGTTCGCGAGCTATTCACCGTTCGCAGAAGTGATGAAGTAGACCCGGACGCGGCGGCTGATTTGGAGTACAGGTGCGTAGGCTTTTCGCGGCCAATTAATTTCACGATTAAGACAGAGCATTAAGACTTTCTTTAGCGATAATCGGTTTGTGCAAGCAAGAAGATCCACCAAATCGACCAACATTCCGATCTAGGCCCCGGGACATGCGTGAAGAGGGCCAATACGCTCTCTGTTTCTTCGAGCATTCCAAATTCAAAGCCCGCTTTCGACCTCGGCATCTCCCCCTTATGCTGATAGTTGCTCATACGTCCGCAATTTGATCTTAGCACCCTTGTGGCTGATCAGCTGACTTGGGTAGCATATGGGCAACAAAAAATAGTCGTTAGTCGGCTCTTCACCTGCAACGGACATCAGAACAAGATGGCTAAGTGAATGGTTAGACTAGAGCTGAAGGGGCTTACCATTCCTAAGCACAACCCAATCAGGGACGTAGTGCCGACTATCTGAACACGACAGCAGCCATTAGACCAACAATCATCACAAGGGTAGCTCCATGAAGAGCATACATCTTGTGAGTTAAATCGGTTATTTCTGTGCGCAAGCCGTTGGCTTGTTCAACCAGGTCACGCCGCAGCCGCTTTTCGACGTCCGCAAGATCTTGTTTGGTCGACAGCTCGTGGTCAGTAAGCAGGAAATGCTGAATGAGCGTCTCTGCCTGGTCTTTAGTTAGCTTTGCTTTTTGCAATGCCTTAACAACATTAATAGAATGCATTTGTGACATATCGTGAAATTATCGTGTTATAAGATAAAATAATCAAGATAATTATTAGGCTCAATTCGCATAATATTTCTTATGTTAAACGCCTGGGGAGATCTGGTGAAGCGCCTTGTGAAAATAGTAGAGCCTTGCCAGCTCAAACGGAGCAAGCAGGATAACCAACAGTATAGCGGTGGTTAGCGTGTATCCTAGGAACGGCTCTAAGGCGTCGTAATATAGGTCTAGCAGTCTATCCATGTGGGTATACTAGCACAATATTCAGCCAACGTCATAAAGAATTGCGAAGCTTATGGGTTAGGCTTTTGCGTCCAGGATTTTTGATCAAACGCTGATTGAGCTTGCTCTTGGGTTTCCCAATACTCGATGCTCTCACGAGAGATAGGCTCACCAATGTCTGAGCTGGTTCCTATGTACCATCCACCTGGTGAGTTCAGAACTTGCAAAGGCAAGAGGCCTTCATCGTAGGCGTAAGCTAGATATCCAAACTGGGTGAAGTCAAACGTTTCGAGTTCCATGATTGAAGCTTACCACGGCTGTCAAGCCGGGCGCATAAGCGCCATTATGGAACTTAGTTGACCGTCAGGCTCTTGCTAAATACAAGCCTGGTATCGTGTTAGCAGGATCAATTAGCGAGTTTGGAATGAGGTTACTAGTCGTTCTTACTTTGATCGCGTCGGCAATGGCCACGTTCGCTTGGGCACAAAAAGCCGTATGGAGCTTGCCGCCCGATCTTCTCGCAAAGGTTAAGGCAGTCAAGCCGATTTCGCAGGACGTATATACATTCGAAACCACCGCGCGCGCAGAACCGTATTCCGGAAATCTGCCTCCCTGCGGTGCTTCAAACGTTTTTGAGATTAGCCAAGAGACGCCTGATCGAGACGAGAAAGTTAGGCTTGTTGAGTTAGCATTCTCTTCGGGTGCTTATGTTGAGATACGCGGTCACTGTGTCGGCTCAAGAATTGTTGTTACCCAAATCAAATTGACTAGGTAGTGCGATGTAAGCGCATCAAGCCTAATTTCACAGTGGGTATTTTAGGCACTCAAAGGCCGTCACAGGCGATGTGGTTAAAACGGAGCGTGAACATTTAGGGTGGTCTGAAATTTGAGAATTCATGCGCCCGGTTTCCGGGCGTTTTTCTTTGCTTGGTGATTGCACAAATAGGGTGTACCCTATTTAGATGATTGGGGCATATATCCGGGTGTCGTCTGCATCGCAAACGACTGAAGCGCAACGGGCTGAAGTTGAGCGCTGGTTACAGGCTCACGGAATGACCGCAGTGCAGTGGTTTGAGGATGTGGAAAGCGGAGCGAAGGCGAAGCGGCCCGGACTGGATGCCCTACAAGCTGAAATCTTCAATGGTACGGTGAAAACGGTAGTTGTCTGGCGGCTCGACCGCCTGGCACGTTCTCAACGTGACGGCCTCAACCTTCTGGCCGACTGGTGCGAACGCGGGGTGCGCGTGGTTTCTGTTAGCCAGCAGATCGACTTGTCCGGCAAGGTCGGGCAACTGATTGCGGGCGTGTTGTTTGCCGTGGCTGATATGGAGCTTGAAGCGATCAGAGAGCGCCAGGCCGTCGGCATTGCCAAGGCCAAGGCAAAAGGTGCCTACAAAGGCCGGAAGCGTGGCACTGTAAAGTTCGACCCGGCGGAGGTTCGCCGGCTGCACGCTGCGGGATGGCAGCCTGGTCAAATCATGAAAGCTTTGGGGATCAAGTCACACGCGACGGTGAAGCGGTATCTGGCCGCTGATTGTCAACGGCGCTTGAAAAATGACCCACCCCAACGGCTGAAAACTGACCCATCGGCAGCTTCCCGTGTCATTGGGCTGCGCGCAGCCTAATGACACGTTCGCACTTCTGGCCTATTGTACCGATCGGAAGAAAAGCGGAAGCGCTATGCTCAGTTGTAGGATTGCACCTCGTGATGCAGTGGACGGCTCCCGCTACCGCCGACGCCTCCGTACTTTAGGGTGCTGGTCGTAGTGTATAGCGGCCAAGGGAGCCTCCACGTGCAAGCTCAAGTCATCAGTATTAATCTTGCCGAGAACGTTTTCCAAGTGCATGGTGTTGATAAGAATGATGAAGTCGTTCTCACGCGACTGCTTACCCGCAAACAAGTCTGACTGTTGTTCGAAAAGCTTGCCGATGACGGCATCAAGATCCCGCTTGCCCAAGTCTGCCGCTGGTTTGGCGTTGCCCGACGCACGCTATACTACAGGTCCCGGAAAGCGGCACCGCGTATTAATCTGGACCTGGCCGAGCCCTTCAAAGAACTGATCGAGACGGAGCCGTCGTTTGGCTATCGAACCGTCGCCTGGCTGCTTGGCTTCAACAAAAAATACGCTGCAGCGGATCTTTCAGCTCAAAGGCGGACAGGTCAAGCAGCGCCCTGTTGGTGCACGTCCCAGGATCAAAGCATCGCAATCGGCACAGATGAATTCAGGTACATCTGTGTCACCGGTGCGATGGACTACGGCTACAGTCCGGGCGGCGCCGATTTTTATTGGCAATGCTTCGACGAGATCGACGAAGTGTTCGGTTCCGGGGATGCCGACTTTACCGAGGACGGCAACTTGGTCATCACCATCCCTCGCTCTATCGGCGACGACTACTTCGTAGCGCGCCCATGGCGAGTTCTTCAACAGCTTGTTAGACCGTGAGCGCAAGCGCAATTGCACCTCAAGGCAGTCGAATCCGCAATCATTCCTTGTGAAGCCCTGAGGGGAAATACTGGCATCCGACGCATCGTGTCATCACCTGATACTGCCACCTGCCGATCGACCAGCACGATGGCTAGCGGTCCTTCTTGTTTTGCCACGACCGAACTACATCACCCGCTACAGCAACCATTGGTGCCGCCGCCGCAGTTTTCCCGTTGACCCTGATCATTGAAAGGGTGCCCCAAAGAACGCCGACGAGATACTCGGCGCGTTGATCGAGAGTCGTATCATCAGCATCAATGTCCCCGGCCTCGCGGGCGTTAAGCAGCGCCTGATGAAACGCTCGTTTGAGCATCTTTCGGTAAGACTGGATCTTCTTCTTGACCTTGGGCGTGGCACGGCGGACGTCGAGTATCGTATTGCACATCAGGCATCCCGCGTTCACAGACGCACTTGGCGGCGTCGGCGCGGCCATGGTGTTGAAGAGCGCAATCACGTCATCCAACCCACCGCGGGCGATGGTGTTCTCATAGATTTCAACTGCGCGTGCGTGATAGATGTCGAGCGCGCGCAGGAATAAGCCTTCCTTGTCGCCGAACGCATTGTAGATGCTGATGCGCGAGATGCCGGTCGCTTCCTCAAGATGCGGCACGGACGTGGCGTCATATCCCTGACGCCAGAATGTCTCCATCGCCTTCTCGATGACCTCATCTTCGTCAAATTCTCTCGGGCGCGCCACGATCCAATAACCCTCCTTTTGTCCTACCACAATGATTATGAAACAATCATTACATAACACTTGCCAAGGCTCGAGACCAGTGCTATGTATTATATAACGATCATTATATAATAAGGAGAAATCATGATAATCGCCATGTCCCAGGTTCTCCGCAGTGCCGCCCGGACTATCACTACATTAGCATTATGCGCTTTACTCTATGCGATGCCTTCACCTGTGATCGCAGGTGGCCAGAACTTCGACGCCCGAACAGTTACAACAGCGCCGGTGCGGTCGACGCAAAGTGTTATCGTAGTTGCACCTCCAAGCGCAGTGTATGACTACGTCTCCAACCATCAAAACTGGGTCGATTGGTTCCCACCGTTTGCGCGCGTCGACGTCGCCACTGACGGCAAGGGGCGGTCGTTCACCTTTGTGGATGGTAAAACCATGCTGCACGAACGCATTGTTTTTGCAGCCCGGCCGAAGGCCTTCGCCTGGTCGTTTCGACCCGGGAACCCGTTCGGCGTGACAGATCACGTCGGCGTGCTGCGGTTTACCCGTGAGAGTGTCGGAACGAGAGTCACATTGTCCTCCCATTACAACCATCCCGATCCGAAGGCCGTGGCATCCAACTTCGAAGGCGGAGCACAAGCGATTCTCGGTGCCATCCAGAAACAGTTCTCGAAATAGAGAGGTTTCCGCGATGGAAATGAACAGAACAATTGAGGTCGGTGCGTCGCGTGCGCGCCTATGGGCCATACTTGCTGATGACTATGATCAGGTGGGCGACTGGGCGCGCGCCGTGCAGATGTCGGCCCCGAACGTCGACGCGAAGCCCGTCAACGGTTCGCACGAGGGCGGTTGGGTTTGTAAGAGTGCGGTCGGCGATGTTGAAGAAACGCTCACGCTGTTTGATCCCGAGAGCGCGAGCCTCGGCTATGTGGCGAAAGCCAAGGCGATGCCGTTCTTCGTCCGGAGTTTAACCGGTCGTTGGCAACTGGCGTCCCTTCGCGACGGAACCGATGTTCACCTCGGGTTCACGGCGGATTTAATGTTCCCATTTTCGTTCCTGATGGGGTGGGCCATCAAAAGACAATTTCTAAGGGTGATCGACGAAACGCTCAAAGACCTCAAGATTTATGTCGAAACAGGCCAGGTGCACCCAGAAAAGATGAGCGCTGCTACGGCCTGACTGGATGGCGCGCACCAATCGGACCTCTCACTCAAGACCAGATGAAAACGCAAGGGATAAATCCATCTTGCAACTAGTACTACAACGATCGTTTCATAACTCAAAAGGAGGAATTTGATGACAGTCGAACTATGGGCGCTACTCGGCGCAATGATGCTCTTGTGGCTTTCACTCTTGATCCAACAAATCTTCATCGACAAAGTTGGAGGCACAAAATATGCGCTTTCAAACCGTGATGGTCCGGTTCCAAATGCAACGCCTTTGAACAATCGCCTTGACCGCGTGGTTCGCAACCACGTTGAGGGCCTCGCCATATTCGCACCGCTCGTTCTCATCGGTGCGTCAGCCGGCATTTCAAACTCGTGGACGCAGCTCGCCGCAGTGGCGATAGTAGTGCTGCGTTTTTTGCATTTCTTCTTCTATGCGACGGGCATCACGCCGTTCAGAAGCATTGTTTGGGGCATAGGTTTTTTCTTAGCAACGCCAGCCTTCATCTACGGGCTAGTATCATCCGTCGACCTCCCATTTTAATGGAACAAGGTGGGCTCACAAGATGTTTAAGCTAAACCACATCGCAATTCGCACTCTCCCAATCGGGGCTGTTTTTTTTCTTCTTGCAGGATGCAGCTCAGGCCCTCGCATCGATCCTTCGAACAACGCCGACGGCGGCGCAATCGTTGGGCAACACAGAGTTGCCGACTTGACGCCGGCTCCGGAAAGAAAGGTAGTGGTCTTGGAGTTCGATCGTACTGTCGAGCAGATATTCCAACCGCTACTGGCCCAAGTGGAACTTTATTCTGATGATGTCGTTCGCGTTGACTTTGATCACACGAACTCATCGAACCCTGGGACGTTCGGTGTCGGGAGTGTGCGTATCTGTACCTTCAAAGACGGCACGAAGCTTGTTGAACCGATCGTCGCTTATGAGGAGAACCGATTCTACGCTTACACCACCGACGCCAAAAACTCGACGCTCAGCCTTCCGGTGAAAGATGTCTTGTTATTTTATAGCTTTCAGAATTTAGGCACCGCGAAAACTCGTGTGACTGTTCGGGCGCATTACACTGCCACCAACTGGTGGATGTCACCTATTGTCGGCTTCGCGTTTAACCGAAATATAAATTCAACATTCGCATCGGCCGCAAAGGTTTTTGGCGGTCGACAGCTTCAGTGAAAGATGATGCATACAACCAAGTTTAAGAACTGGCGGGCTCTCTTTCAATCGGGAATTGACACAAACCACATAAGCAACGGAGGTCCACCAATGCTGCAACCGTTTCCGACCACCTTTGCAGAGGAGATTGTTCGTCTTCGTGACATTGATATTTTCGTCCGTCATGGTGGCGATCCAGTAGGCACTCTAGCCCTTCTACTTCACGGCTTCACACAGACGTCCGATATGTGGAGTGAATTCGCCCATCAGCTGATCGAGCACGGATACTATGTGGTTGCACCGGATCTTCGCGGCATGGGACGCTCATCAAAGCTGGCAAAGTCTCATACGAAGTCGCTTGCTGCAGCTGATTGCCGCGAAGTAATCGCGGCGCTCAAGCTTCAAGGACGCAAGATCACTGTTATCGGTCACGATCTGGGGGCGATGGTTGCTTACGCCTTTGCGCACCAAAACAGACTGCAGACCAACAGAATTGTCATGATGGAAGCCACTGTACCAGGTATTGGAATTTGGAAAGATCTACTGCAACGCATCGATCTTACCTGGCATTTCGGATTTCACGGTCCAACGGCGGAGCGCTTGATTGAGGGTCGTGAGCGCATATATCTCGATCGCTTCTGGGACGATTTTTCTGAGAATTCTGATGCCATCAGTGACGTCATGCGCGAGCATTATACGGCATTCCTGCGACAACCCGGGGCTGTAGCATCGACGCTTGCGCACTTCGCAGCGTTTCCGGTGGACGCGGAAGAGAACCGGGAGTTTGCTGCAACACGACTGGCGGCTCCGATCCTGGGAGTCGGCGGTGAATATAGCCTTGGTGCCGCGCTTGGTGAACATGTTGCGCTGCTGAGTGAAGACTCCTACGCCGCTGTGATCCCCGGCGTTGGTCATTGGTTGATAGAAGAAAATTTCCACCTCACAAGTCGAGAAATTTTCAAGTTTTTGAATGCGAACAAATGAAGGATGAGTCGTATCGTTGGTGGATAGCTCATCGAACGTGCACAGAATCTCATCCGTCGGTGGTGCGAAACGTGCAATCGGACCTGGATTGGCCTTCGCGCTGATAATCAAGTTGGGCTTCACTAAAGGTCGTTTGCTCTGGCTATTTCGAAATGGTCGATGACGAGGTCGGCACGCGGAACCTTGTGCGGCCATCGCCATCATTCCCGGATCTAGTCCATCGGTGTCGGAGGGCATTTCTCCGTCCTCACGGCGCCCGAGGAGGGAAAATCCCCGCAGACCGTGGGCGAGCCCCGACCGCAAAGAGAACCTTGGACCCGGCAAGAATAAACAAATGAGAGCTTGACAACTATGAGCGGAGTTAGAGAACGACCAAGAAGCGTTGCCGACGTAAGGCATCGCCTGTGCGTCCCCACAAGTTCATGCATGCTCCTAGCATTTCAGCCGGTTGACCATGATCGGATAGTTTGAATTGCAATCAAGGCCATCGGTGCGGCCGCCGTCGTGTCTCTCGCGAGCCTGATCTGACTCAACATGCCCCAAAGTGTTCCGACCAGAAACTCAGCCCGAATCTTTTGGTCAGAGATACCATCGGCGACGAGCGCCGCTTCAAATGTTGCCCGCCACATTTCGCGATACGCTTTGATTTGTTCGTCGACCGCGGATGGGATCTCACTCAGCTCGAAAACCGAATTGACGACGAGACAGCCGGACCGCGTGATGTCGTCGTCCGGCTTGGGATCAACTATCGAACCGAACAGTCGCTCGACCGCTGCGACGCTCGGTGGATTGAACATCTCTTCGATGATCGCGCGAGCCGCTTCTTGGTACATGCGCAGGCTCCTCAGAAACAGCTCATCCTTTTCTCCAAAGGTGTTGTGCATGCTGCGCACGCCGACCCCAGTGATTTTCTCCAACTCCTTGTAGGTTGTTGCGTCATACCCAAGCCGCCAGAAAGTGAGCATTGCGCACTGCAGGACCTTCGTTTCGTCAAATGACCTTGGTCGTGGCATTATCAGTCCATTTTACATTGAGCATTGCAATACGTGAACTTCTCCGCTAGATATACTACATCGCGCGATGCAAAACAACTCTCATAGCACTCAAGGAGCATTGACATGCCTACAATTCGCGTAACGGTTCCCAAGTCTGCGTGGTCCATAGAAGAGAAATCCAGGATTGTTCAGCAACTGACACACGGTCTGAATGCAGTGGCCCAATCGAGTGGGAAGGGCGACATCGCAGCCTACATCAATGTGCACATCGAAGAGACCGCGGAGGGAGGCTATGCGATGGGCGGCCGGGTTATCGGTTAAGGAGCACGGATATGAGAATCAAAAAGGAAGTGAAAGTCCAAGCGCCGATTGATCAAGTCTGGCAACTGCTCGGCCCGAACTATGCCAAGGCCGGCGATTGGGCCAGTTCGGTCTATGCATCGCGTGGTCGGGAAGGGGCTCCAACCATCGCTGACGCTCCGGTGACAGGCCGAGTTTGCGAAACAAGTGTTGGCCCGTTTACCGAGACACTCGAGAACTATGACCCGGGAAGTTATCAGCTGTCCTATTCGGCAACCGGCGAGAAGATGCCAGGTTTTCTCCGGCGCTTGACAAACAGCTGGAGATTGATCCCGGCAGGTTCAGGCAACACGATCGTCAAGATGGAATTGCAGGCTGATATCGCGTTCCCGTTCAATGTGCTGATGGGCTGGATGATGCGGATGCAATTCGGCAACCTTCTTCAGAACTCAATCGAAGAGTTCAAACACTTCGCTGAAACGGGCCAACCGCATCCGCGCAAACGGAAAGTGGATTCGAGCCAGAAGGCCGGTGCCGCGCGCGCGGCGATGGCGAGTCTGCAAACTACATAAAGTTGCTCCATCTGGGATGACAGTTGCGGCCGGTCCATCAACCGGCCGCAATCGAGTTTCGCGATGCGCGACAACGACTCCGTGTCACTCGGCAGAGTACCTGCGCGCGTTTGCTGTTGCTCGCCTGCTCACCATTGCAGTAGAGCCAAACTCGGCATAGGGTGGCATCGGTAATTTGCTACGATTATCGTGATGCCTTTTCATGGCCCGACCCATAAAAACTCAATTAAAGCACATTAGGCTCAAAGCTGAGTGATAAGCGGACCAACCCATTCACTTTGCGCGGGCTTTGGCAACAATGCCAGCCTTGCGCTTCTCTTTGAGCCGGAAGCTCTCGCCCTGGATCTGTATGACATGGCTGTGATGGAGCAAGCGATCCAGTAAGGCTGCCGTCAGGGCGCTGTCACTAGCGAAGGTCTGATCCCAGCTTCCGAAGTTCAGGTTTGAAGTCATGATGATCGAGGTGTTTTCGTAAAGCTTGGCGACCACTTGGAAGACCAGATGGGCCTGGGCGCGCTCCATTGGTAGATAACCAATCTCATCGATGATCAGCAGCTTGTGCCGGGCAATCGATCGATCCAGCACTTGTTTGTAGCGATCCTGCCGCTTGGCCGTCTCCAGCAGCAGAACAAGATCGGCTGCGGTGATGAAGCGAGCCTTGATGCCACGCTGCGTTGCTTCATAGCCAAGCGCAATTGCAAGATGCGTCTTGCCGACGCCAGATGGCCCAAGGAAGATGACGTTCTCCCGACGCTCAATGAAGGCTAACGACACCAGCTCCTTGACCTTGCGGTTCGGAACACCTGTCGCGAACGCAAAATCAAACTCGGCAAGCGTCTTGATCGCCGGAAAGCCGGCCATCCTGGTCAGCGTCGCCTGTGTTCTTGTTCGTCTGGCTTCTCGTTCCGCGTTGAGAACGGCCTCAAGAAAATCCGCGTGGCTCCAATCCTTGTCGGCAGCCTGCTGAGCCAAGGTCGGATAACTCTGGGCAACATCTGCGAGGCGAAGCTCTCCACACAACGCTTCGATCTTATCGTGCTGAAGAGTACTCATGATGCCAACGCCACCACATCATCAAACACCTTGAGCGGCGGTTGGAAGCTGCCTTTCATGTTGGTGAGCGAAACAACATTGGCAGGTAGCGCTGCAGTTGTCTTGCGCCAAGGCGGTGCCAGTCGTTGCAAGTATTGCTGCTCCTCCAACAAGACTTCCGCCGGAACCTTGCCGGTCGTGCCGTGAATTCGGGGATTGGCAACCGTATGAAGCCACTTCAGAACTTCGGCATTGGCCGTGTCAGCATCAATGATCAATCCATCCTGAGCCAACCGTGTTCGCAGTGGATGGTAGAAGCTTGCTTGCAGATAGTGATTGAAGCGCTCAACCTTGCCTTTGGTCTTGGCTCGGTACGGCTTGCACAACCTGGGCTGAAAACCAAAATGCGATGCGAACATTCGGAAGGTCGGCTGATAACGATGCTCGCCAATGCCATAGGCATCTCGCTCCAACACAACTGTCTTCATGTTGTCGAACAGAACATGCCGGGGCACACCGCCGAAGAACGTGAAAGCGTCCTCCAAGCACGTCAGTAGCGTATCGAGTTCTTCATTGGTCGCGAACTGCACGTAGCTGGCACGACAGTGTCCCATGGTGGCAACAAAGGCCGTCAATCGGTTCTTGCCACGGCGCACT
>JBCDBQ010000004.1:0-44373 GCA_039183375.1 Pseudomonadota bacterium | reverse complement strand
TTTTCGGGCAGGCGGGCTGCCGCTTCGAGCGCACGGTCGGCAGCGCGCCACTGCTCGATCAGATCCTGTTGTTGGCGCACCAGCCGAGCCAGCTCCGGCGACGATGTGCTGGCCCGTGTTGCCATCTTGACCAACGCTTGAGAAGCCGAAGTTGCAAGCGCCCACTGGGCGGTGACAAAGCCTTCCTGCATCAACTCGAATTTCTGAGAGGGCTCTGAGATAGCAAGCTGGTAGGCAATGCGGCCGTGGTCCTCGAAATTGCGATTGGCATCGGTGATACCGGTACTCGCGAGGTCTTTGGTTCGTGCGCGCAACGCGTTACTCGTCTTAAGAAGGCGCTCGACGGTGATAGCGGTCGACTTGCGCGCCAGGTTGATTGCCGGGCGCCAATTCTTTTCGTCGATGTTCAGTCGCGCCAATTTTGCGAGTGTGCGTGCCGTGCGGGGATGATCCTGTCCCAGTCGCTTCTGACCGATTGTCAGCGCGCGGGAGTAAAACCTGCGGGCCTTGTCGAAGCGCCCTTGCAGATGATGGAGCTCGCCGAGATTGATCAAAGGCACCATGACATTGGGGTGCTCGCGATCCGTGGTCTGTTCATGAATGGCGATAGCGCGCAGGAACAGGCTCTCTGCCTCGCGTGTCTGTTTGAGTTCGTCTAGAAGGATGCCGAGGTTCGAAACCGAAAAGCCAACTTCCGGGTGTTTGGGTCCGTAGACTTTTTCCAGAATGGCAAGGGCGCGCCGCATGATCGGCTCGGCCTCCTTGAGGCGCTTGGCGCGCTGATGGACCTGAGCCAGATTGTTAAGGGCTACGGCGACATTGGCATGCTCGGGCCCGTAGATCTTTTCGTGTTTGCGAAGTGCTTCCTCGAAGAGCCGTTCGGCTTCCTTTAGTCTTCCGACCTCCCAGTAGAAGGCGCCGAGCGCGACCTGTGAGGTCGCGGTTTGGGCGCTATCGACGCCGGTCAGGCGCTGGGCATACTCGAGAACCTGTCTGAACAGTGTCTCGGCCTTCTGCAGCTCGCCCATCTCCTTGTGGAGTGTTGCAAGGTTGCTGAAAATGCTGATGCCGGTGAGCTGCATCGCGCGGGTTCTGACATTGGTGAGAAGCCCGGTTGCGCGCTTCTTGAGGGCAAGCGATTTCTGGTATTGGCCGGTTAGGCGATAAAGTTCCGACAGGTTGTCGAGATCAATCGCAAATTCAGTGTTTGGTCCGCCGGGGCGCGCATCGCCGATCCGAACCGCTTCTTTGAGATAAGTTATCGCAGCATCAAAGTTACCTGAGTTCTTGGCAATCAGGCCGACACTATTGAGCCATACCGCGACCTGCGGATGATTTTTTGGAAACGACTGTCGTGCCAGCCTAAGTGCTGGCTCGGCAAAGGTTCTTGCGCGTGCATAGTTGCCGTCTTCGAAGAGCGCACGAACTAGTCGGTTATAGATCGGCAGAAGTTTCTCGGCATTACCTCGTCCGAAAATCTTGCGGCCGCGGACTAGGGCTTCTTCAAGAACGGGCGCTGCTTGCTTGAGTTGATTGGCTGAAAGCAGTGCCTCACCATAGTAGTAAAGTGCCTGAACATAGTCCGGATGATTGACGCCCTGCTGGGTTTTGACGATCGCGAGGTAATCTTTCTTGAGCTTGACGTTCTGGTTCGTCAGCTGCTGCATCATGCGCGTAACCTGGCTTGATTGAGCGAGCGCCTGTTGACCAGGGTGCGCCATCGAGATGAGGAGTGCTGTCAGACAGATTGTGAATGGAGAGACAAAACTCAAAGCGCGGGGCATATCGCGATCTCCCAAAATAACTGCGCTCAAGACAGTTTATCGATCGGCGGACGCTGTCGGGCCGAATGCGATCAAATCTGCCGGCATAATTTGCAAAGAATATTGCAACAGCAAGACCTGGCCGGGTTTGTACAATGAAAAAAGAAATCAGTAGACAACAGCTTCACCGGACCCGCCATCGACGGCAATGCACTGACCGGTCACCATCTGCGCAAGTGGTGAACAAAAGAACAGGACAGCTGAAGCAATATCGTCGGGCTGGATGAGTTTGCCCAGTGGGATATCTGCGGTTCGCTGAGAAACAATGTCTTCGACTGAACAATCCGCATTCTCGGCTTCACGCTCGAAGATCTGTGTGACGCGCTCGGTTGCGGTGTAGCCCGGATGGACACAATTGACAGTTACCTTGTGCTTTGCGGCATAGCCAGCGAACTGCTTTGTGAAGTTGGATACTCCGGCATTGACGACGCCGTTGGTCATCCTGAGTGGTGCCACGATACGTGCCGTCATACCGCCGATGTTGACGATCCGGCCAGTCCCCTGAGCTTGCAGATGAGGCAGCACCAGGCGGGCGATGCGGATGTAGGCCATCAACTTGACGTCGATATGATAGCGAAAGAGGTCATCGGTAAGTTGATCAAACGGTGCGCTGGTCGAGGTCACTGCGTTGTTGACAAGGATGTCGATCTTGCCGGCTTCCGATGCCGTTGTTGTGACCAGCCTCTCGATATCCTCAGGACGGCTGACATCAGCCTGGATGGGCCAGCATGTTCCTCCGAGAATTTCGATCTCACCGGCTGTCTCGTCGAGGCTCGCCTGATTGCGACCGCAGATGGCGACATGAGCGCCATGGCTCGCCAAAGTTAGGGCGATGGCACGTCCAATACCGCGACTCCCCCCGGTGACGAGTGCAACTTTGTCTTCGAGCTGGAAGTCCATGCGTGTTCGGGCCTACTTTTTCACTGCACCGGTCTTTGCATCAATTGTTGGCAGGTTATAGCGGTCTTCGGGATTGTCCCAACCCTTGAAGTTCGGCTTGCGCTTTTCCGAAAACGCAGCACGTGACTCGATGCGATCGCTCTTGGCGCCGTGCTCATGCAGTGCGTTGGCGAGCTCTTCCATTGGTGGTGCCACCCGAGGGCGCATCTGGCGCATCATATGTACGGTGTTGACGCGTGAGGCCGGTGGCAGAGTGAGCAGGTGCTCGGCCATCTCCAAGGCCGTCGGCATCAGGTCATCAGGCTCGGTCAGGCGATTGATGAAACCTAATTCGTAGAAACGTTCAGCCGTGAAACGGAAGCCGAGCGCCATTTCCATAGCTATGGGATAGGGCAAGTTGGCAACGTGACCGTGATTGTAACCGCCGAGTAGCCAACGCTTGGCCTCGCTAATCTCAAACAAGGCACTGCGAACCGCCACGCGCAAATCAGTTGCCTCAACCAACATAAATCCGCCGCCCATAGCGAAACCATTGATGGCGCCGATCACTGGCTTTTCCAGCTTACCGGTTCGGAATGGATCTTCGATTGCGAGTTTCTTGCCGCCGACGACGCCATGGTCAAGAGTTTCCTTCATGTCTTCACCGGCACAGAAACCGCGGCCCGTTCCAGTGAGAATAGCGACTTCGAGATCCTTGCTTTCCCGGAACATTGTCCAGGTTTCCGCCAGGCTCTGTCGCAGCTCAGTGTTGAGCGCATTGAGCCGTTCTGGTCGGTTCATTCGGACGACCAGGATCTGGCCGTGGGTTTCGGTTTCGACGACTGCCATGAGAATGTCCTTAGGTTAGCCAACCCTCAAGTTTCGGGTGTGAAGTCCATGATGCGTTCGAAGCGCTTGGTGTAAGCGGGCCAGACGTCAGGATTGATTAAGCGTGGTGGCCGCTTGCCGGCCAATACATCGATGACCTGCTCGCTCGCAATACGTGCCATCCGCCCGCGTGCCTCGTGCGTGACGCCCGCTGTGTGATAGGTCGAGACGACATTGTCGAACTGAAGCAAGGGGTGGTCGAGCGGTGGTGGCTCGACATCCCAGACGTCGATACCTGCGGCACCGAGATGGCCTGATTCAATTGCGCCCAGTAAGGCTTGCTCATTGACGATGCCGCCACGTGCGGTCGTCAAGAGGGTCGCGCCTTGTTTCATCTTGGCAAAGGCATCCGCGTTCATCATGCCGAGGGTTTCGGTGTTTCGTGGGCAATGGATGGAAACGAAATCTGCTTTTGCTAGAAGACCGTCAAACGCCACTTTGCGGACGTTGCTTTCAGCCATCTTGTCGGCGTCGACGTAAGGATCGTAGGCGATCGCGGACATATCGAAGGCTTGTGCGAGCGCCGCGACCCGTCGCCCGACATGACCCAGACCGACAATGCCGATTGTTCGACCGGCGATCTCTCTGCCCATGAGTTCTTCGCGGGCGTAGCCGCGTGAGGTGCGCAACAGTCTGTCAGTTTCGCTGATGCGCTTGGAGAGATCCAGCATCATGCCGAGGGTGTGCTCAGCAACGGATTGTGCATTGCCGCCGGACTGATTGACGACGAGCACACCGGCCTTGGTGCACGCGTCGACGTCGACGGTATCATAGCCGGCACCTCCGGATGAGATGCAGAGCATGTTGGGGGCGCGCTCTAGAAACTCTGATGTCGCCTGCCACTTGTGCATGACCTCGTCTTTGGCAGCAGAGATCTGGTAAGCGTGTGCCGCTGCAATCGCCGGCCATGCTCCGTCTTCATCGTCTTGTTCCAACATTAGGAGATCAATACCTGGCTCGCGGTCGTAACGTGCAAGCATGTCGGTATGGATCCAATGATTGAAGCGTATCACCGTTTTATTGGCTGGCACGATCGCGTTTCCTGTCTCGAATGTCGGTCTCAGAGCGCAACATGGCATTCAACGGATGACGGCTCAATGTTGCGGACTTTAATATCGTGAGGGGAATATGGCCGGTGTTTGGACGCAAGAACAGTGCTTCTCCTAGTGAGGAGTTTGCTGCGCGCAAATTTGACCTAAGCCAGAGCCTTGTCGACCATTGGCGCAACCTTGTTGCCGATTAGTTCGAGTGTCCGCATGACATGCTTGTGGTCCATGCTGAGCCACTGAATGCGGGTGACCAGCCGATTGCAACCGGTTTCCTGCATCAGGCTTGCAATCTCCTCAGCACACTCTTCCGGTGCCCCGATGATGAAGCGATTGTTGATCAGGTTATCAAATTCGGGCTGAGGTTTCTTCTCGCCGATCACTTCGGTGAACAAACCCCAACCACCGAAGACTTTGTAGCTGGCGGCAATGGCGGGGCCGACATCGCGGATGGCTGTGTCGCGATCTTCTGCAACAACGATGTTGCGCAGCATTGGAAAATCGGTCGGTAGCGGTTTGCCCTGCTCTGCCAGGCCGTCCCTGAAGATCTTTGACTGCTTGATTAACACATCGCGCTTCAGATGCGATGAGACGACCCAACTGTCGCCGAACTCCGGTTCTGCCAGCTTTGCGGCTCGCGCGATCGCATTATCAACGCTGCCCCCGAACCACATCGGAGGCCGTGGCTGTCGCGTTGGCTTCAGAGCCAGGCTGGCATTTTCGATTTTGAAATGCTTGCCTTCAAAACTGACCTCGTCTTCGGTGAATAGGCGTCGAATGATTTCAACCGACTCTTTGAAGCGGCTGATGCGGCGGCCATGGTCCAGCTCCATGACCTCGAACTCGTTCTTGGTCCAGCCGGGAGACGCCCCGAGAATGGCACGCCCATCGCAGGCTGCATCGAGCAGTGCGATTTGCTCGGCGACGTGGCGCGGATCGTAGAGCGGCAAGAGCAACATGCAGGTCCCGAGCGACATTCCTTCCGCATGAGGTGCCAGATAGAACAGCGTTTCCAAAGGTGGAAACCAGGCGGTTGTGCCGTAGGAGAGATGGTTCCCGATTGTTACGCCATCAAAGCCAAGGTCGCGCGCGAGGCGAACCTGCTCGGCATGTTCTCTGAGGCGCTGTGCTTTGGACTCATCGCGGCCGTGTTCTGCGTTGATGAAGAGTGTCAGTTTCATCGTTTCGCCTCTCAAGACGCATCGTTGCCTTTGATGATCACTGTGCACTCGCCGCCGAAACTTGCCAAGAGAGTGGTCCTCTGATCATAGAGCGGATAAGGCAAACGTCGCGCCTTTACCCGATGCCCGGGGAGGTGTCCCATCGCATGCAGTACAATGGCAATTGCCGCGAGGAGGATGACAATGGCTGAAGACAAGGCACTGCTTGCGGGTAAGACGGCTATTGTCACTGGCGCAGGACAGGGCATCGGGGAAGCAACGGCCATCGCATTGGCTGAAGCCGGCGCGCAGGTAGTTGTTACGGATGTCGATGCGGCATTGGCACAGGGAACAGCAGATAGTATCGCGCAGTTTCAGCGCCGCAGTCTCGCCATCACGGCGGATGCCGGTGATCTCGCCGATATCCAACGGATGGTGGATGAGACGCTCTCGGTCTTTGGGCAGATCGATATCCTGGTCAACAATGCCGGTGTGACGCGCCGCGCCTATATCATGGACATTACGGAATCTGATTGGGATCGTATCCACCGGGTCAATGCGAAGGGTGTCTTCTTTTGTCTGCAGTCGGTTGCGCGCGAGATGATCAAGCAGGAACATGGCCGGATCATCAATATCGCTTCGATCGCAGGGAAGGGTTATGCCGGGACTTCCAATGCAGCCTATGCAGCAAGCAAGGGCGCCGTGATCAGCCTGACGATGACGGCGGCGCAGCAGCTCGGTCAACACAACATCAATGTCAACGCCGTCTGTCCCGGGGTGACCCGAACCGCGTTGTCTGATGCCAACTTGCAGGTGCGGGCCGAAACCGCGGGCGTCTCAATTGAGGAAATGGAAAAGCAGCGGAACGCGGTTATTCCGCTGGGGCGGGCCAATGATGCACGCGACATCGCAGACATGGTCGTCTATCTGTCGACGCCCGGTGCGCGCAACATCACCGGGCAATCCTTCAATGTCGATGGCGGCATCATTCCTGACTAAGCCCGTGTCGCCGCCATCTGTAGATTGGTTCAGAATGCCTTCTGTGAATCCGCGCGGTGCTTGTTGTTCGGAACAAATCCGGATTTGGTTGCTTCGCGTGGTTCGTTGACCCAGACTTCGCGGTCCGGATGCATGCCGGCGCCACGTGTGGCGGGCACAGCCGAGCGGCGCATGCGGTTGAGAAGACGGGTGTCGGCGTCACCGCAATTCGGGTGAATGCCGCCGTTTCCATCGACCACCTTCTGCCATGCTGCCTTGCGCGCTTCCAAGGTCGCCGGATCACTGAGTGCGGTGCAGTTCAACTCATTGTTGTTGAGGTCAGCGACGATTTCATCACCGTCTTCGATGAAGGCGATCGGGCCGCCGAGGGCAGCTTCCGGGCCGACGTGGCCGATGACGAGGCCGACCGAGCCGCCGGAGAAACGGGCATCTGTCATCAGGGCGAGGACGATATCACGCTCGCGGCAAAGTGCGGTGATGCGCGATGTCGGGTCGAGCATTTCCGGCATGCCAGGGGCGCCGCTCGGGCCTTCATAGCGGACGATGATGATGTCGTTGTTCTCGAAGCTTTCCGGATTCTTGTCGAGCGCTTCCAACAGGCCAGCTTCACCTTCGAAGATGCGCGCCTTGCCTTTGAACACATTGCCTTCGAGGCCGGCTTCGACACCGGCCAGCTTCAAAACAGCGCTAAAGGCCGGTGAGAGGTTGCCGCCGAGGACACGCAGGCCACCGGTTGGCTTGTATGGGGTCTCGACGGTGTAGACAACTTTGCCATCAGCCTTTGGTGTTTCGAGGCGATCGACCTGCTGTGCCAGTGTTTCGCCGGTGCAGGTGAGCACATTGCCATTTAGAAGTCCCGCTTCAAGTAGCTCGCGGACGATGACCTGCACGCCGCCGACCTCGTCGATGTCGACCATTGAGTAGCGGCCATAGGGGCGGGCGTCGGTGAGCACAGGCACGACGTTTTGCGACAAGTGATTGAACTCTTCCGGAGACATGATGTCTTTCCAGAAATCGGCGTAACCGGCGGCACGGGCGATTTCCGGAGTGTGCAGGGTGACGTTGGTTGAGCCGCCAATGGCCATTGCGGTGATCAAGGCATTGCGGATCGAATCCGGGCCGACGATGTCGCGCGGCGTGGTGTTGTTGTTGATCAGGTCCTTGAGGTAATCGACCAGTTCGCCCGGGAACTTATCAGTACGTCGCGGATCATCCGAAGGTGGTGCCACCATATGCAGTGGCTGCATGCCGACCACGCCGATGAAGGTCTGCATTGTGTTGTAGGTAAACATGCCGCCGCAGCTGCCATAACCAGGGCAAGCCGCACAAGCGATCCGCTCGCGATGTTCCGGGTCCTGGTGACCGGCGGCCTGATAGGCACTAACGATGTCGAGTGGTTCGTTGGATTGCGGATCAACACCCGGGCGGATCGGACCGTCGGACATGATGATCGACGGCCGGTTGTGCTCGAGCAGTGCGGCCAGGGTGCCGACGGGCGGTTTATCACAGGCGACAACAGCGATCGTGCCCTCGAGGCCGCTGGCGCTCAGATGTTCGCAGATGCTGTCGTGCGTGACTTCGCGGCCGATCAAAGAGTAGCGCATCTCGCGGGTTCCGTTGCGGATACCGTCCGACGTCGCGACCGTATATTCCGGCTGGACCAGACGCATCGGCATTTTGCCGTCTTCGCGGCCCATGCGCCCGAGAAGGCACTCATGGATTGCTTCCACCTTGGCCTGGACGCCCATGTAGCACTGGCTGTCGCCCTTGTTCCCAATCACGCCCACGGAGGGTTCGTGAATGAGCGATGTGTCAGTTCCGAGTACGCGCGCAATACCAACGGTTTGCGCAGTGCGGCCTGGATGGTTGTCGATCAGGACGGTTCTCGAATTCGACACGGTCGTCTTCTCCTCAGTCTGTATCCGTGATGCGGAAGGGATCCATCAGTGCCGCCTTGGCAGACAAAAAGGCACTGATCCGACGCTTTATGGCCGAGAAGCCTATCGGCGCGCAAGTCGGGAGATTTGCGTAGAGCGCATTCCTTTGCACTCAGGCCTGGCCGATCATCGGTTCCTATTGGCGGGAAACCTCAACTTCCTTGCAGGTGATGAACTCCAGGAGGGCTGGCTGACCCGCTTCCGTCGCGGCAACACCTCTCTCGATGGCTGCAGCAATTTCACCGGGTTCGGTGACGCGTTCACCATAACCGCCAAAGGCACGAGCCATGGCTGCATAGTCGCCTGAGATGTCCGTTGAGCGATATTTCTCGGTCGAAACCGGCATAACCTTCAGCTCAATGGCCATCGAGAAATTGTTGAGCAGGATTGACAGTATTGGAATGCGCTCGCGGACAGCCGTTTCAAAGTCCATTCCCGTGAAGCCGATGGCAGCGTCGCCCCAGACGTTGATGCACAACTTATCGGGACAGGCCAGCTTGGCACCCATGGCGAGACCCAGGCCATACCCTAGTTGCGTGGTCTTACCCCAGCCGAGGTACGATAATGGTGTGGTCGACTTCCAAAATGGTGTGAGTTGATCACGTGGGCTGCCGGCGTCATGCGTGATGATGGTATTGGCAACATCAACGGTCTTCTGCAGCTCCCAAAGGACGCGGTAAGGATTGAGCGGCGCGGAATCCGATTCCAGCTTGGGTAGCCACTCGGCCATCCATGGGTCGTTAATGGATTTGATCTCTGCCGCAACCGGTGCTGCGTCACGCGGCGCGCTGATGTGTTCACCCAATGCAGCCAGCAGGGCGTCGAGCGTCAGCGCCGCATCGCCTACAAGTCCGACCTCGATCGGCACATCTTTGCCGAGGTCCATCGGGTCGATCGTGGCATGGATGATGCGTTTGCCCTTTGGCATCTTCACGCAGAAATTCGACTCGGTGAAGCTGCAGCCGATGCCGATGATGAGGTCTGAGTTGTCGAGGAAAGACCGGACTTGCCGCGGCATTGCCAGACCACCGGCACCAAGGCTTAAGGGATGGGTCTCTGGAAACGCGCTCTTGCCTTCGAGACTGGTACAGACCGGCGCGGCCAACAACTCGGCAAGTCGCTTGAGTTGCGGCCAGGCCTTGGCGTAGTGGACACCCTGACCGGCGTAGATGACCGGACGTTTGGCTGTTGCGAGCAGTTCTGCTGCTCGAGAGACGTCGGCGGAGTCCGGACCAAAGCGCGTTGATACGGCCGGAGTGTAGTCGAGCTCGACTTCCGGCATTTCTTCCATCAGCAAATCGGTCGGCAGTTCGACGAGGACGGGACCACCTCGACCATTGCGCAGGCGCATAAAGGCGCGCCGCATCACGTTGGCCAGTTCGGCTGCCGAGGTCACCGGTTCGGCAGATTTGGTGATCGACTCCATGGAGCGGGTTGAGTTGAAGTTCGGGTGAACATGCGCCAGGCGGCGTGGATAACCCATCGGCAAAACAAGAAGTGGTACAGATTCCCCGTAGGCCTGGGCAACGCCGCCGAAAGCGTTCTCGGCGCCCGGACCGTGCTGCATGGCAAACACACCGATTTTCTCACCCGACGACAAGCGGGACATGGCATCTGCCATATGCAAGCCGACACGCTCCTGACGCACAATGATCGGGCGGATATCGAGATGGGCTACGTATTCAAGAACGTGATTGACGGGGTAGCCAATGATGCACTCGATGCCTTCGCGCTTGAGGATTTCCGAGATGGCTTCAACGACTTTCATTGTAAGCTTCCTGCTGGATATGATTGTTTGAGCAGGCGGGTTGCCAATTAGAAGGCAACCTGCGCCGGGGTGAGTGGCAGGCCGGGAACATCAACCCGCATGCGGTAAACCGTGCCGCAATTATCGCGTGGACCGCCGCGTGAACCGGTCACGATGTAAAGGTCCCGCATGTCATCACCGCCAAAGCACAGTGACGTCACCATGGGCAGCGGGACTTCAATGTCTTCGCGATGACTGCCGTCCTCGTTATGGACGGCGACGCGCCCGCCATGGGCATCTGCAACCCAAACGGAACCATCGCTTGCGACTTTCAAACCGTCAGCAACACCATCTGTTCCAAGTGATGTGAACTCCTGCCAAGGAGACAGCGTGCCGTCATCACTGACGTTGTAAACCCGGACGACCTGACCGCGGGCATCGCTGTGATAGAGCCGACTGCCGTCAGGCGAGAAGCCGAGCCCGTTGGTCAGCATGATGCCGTCAGAGACCTGCTTCACGCTGCCGTCGATGTCGATCATGTAGAGGTTGCCGGGTGCCGGCGGCTCTTTTGCAAAGACCTTGAAAGCGAGTGAACCAACATAAATGCGGCCGTGGCTGTCGGTTGTCAGGTCATTGAATCCCGTTGCGTTGTCTGCTGCTGCCTGATCAAGGAACGTGTGTTTGGTATCGTCAGTCAGACTAACGTAGGCGATGTCGCGTCCGCCAACGATAAGTCCCCCCGCAGCATGCAAGGCCATACCGCCAATTCCGCGGCGCTTAGGAACAACCTGACTGACGTTGTCTGAGCGGTCGAGCAAGAAGACGCCGCCGTTAATCACGTCGCTGTAGTAGAGTCCCCGTGATGCATCCCAGACCGGGCCTTCAATCAGACCGTAGCCGGTGGCAATTTCCTCCATCGTGTTCTCCCTTTTTCGGGTACATTAACTCTGAGACGGAGCTGGGTATCTCTATTGCTCTGGTTATCATGGGGCTGATGTTCGTTTGATGGCCTTCACAACCTGCAGGTCTTGCAATCTCTGTTGCATGCTGACACCAATCACTTCGATGAAACGGTCGCGACGTCGCAACCCTCGCAGAGGATTGGCAATGGCGTTAGGATGTCGCTGGAATTGCAAGTCAAAACGGGGCTGAGCCGCACACAATGGATAATCTCAAAGACTTGGGCACGGGGAGTGCAGCGAAGGAGAGCGCAGCGCAAGAGTGCGATGATGCCGGTCAACACGATGGCAGCCGTGGCAAGGCCAGCGGACTTCGGCATGATTGGACCGCGGACGAGATCCTAGAAATTCTGCAAACGCCGCTGATTGAGCTCGTGCATCGTGCGCAGACGGTCCACAAGCAGTATCATCCGGAAAATACGGTGCAGCTGGCCAGTCTGCTATCGATCAAAACCGGCGCATGTCCGGAAGATTGCAAGTACTGCCCGCAATCCGCTCATTACACCAAAGAGACAGGGCTGCAGCGCGAGAAACTTATGCAGACCAATGCCGTCCTAGAAGCGGCACAGGTTGCGAAGGATGCGGGCGCGACGCGCTTCTGCATGGGTGCGGCTTGGCGAGAAGTGCGCGAAGGCGCAGACTTCGATCAGGTTGTCGATATGGTTCAAGGCGTCACTGATATGGGTATGGAAGCCTGTGTCACGCTGGGCATGCTCAATGAGAAGCAAGCGCAGCGGTTGGCTGATGCCGGTCTGAAAGCTTACAATCATAACCTCGACACCAGTCCGGAATTCTACGATCAGATCATAACAACGCGCACTTACGATGAACGGTTGGAAACCATCGCGAATGTGCGTGCTGCAGGTATTACCGTCTGCTCTGGTGGCATTATCGGTATGGGAGAGAGCGAGTGGGACAGGGCGCGCATGTTGCAGGTCTTGGCCAACCTCGATCCGCACCCGGAAAGCGTGCCGATTAATGCGCTGGTTGCTGTGCCGGGAACACCGTTGGGCAATCGCGATCCGGTTGATCCACTTGATCTCGTGCGCATGATTGCCACCGCACGCCTGGTGATGCCATCGTCGCGCGTCCGGCTTTCCGCAGGGCGTCGTCGCTTGTCACAGGAGGCCCAGGTGCTTTGCCTGATGGCCGGCGCCAACTCGTTCTTTTACGGCGATAAGCTGCTGACCACGGACAACAATGACGCCAACGACGATATGGCGATGGTTGCCGCCGCCGGTCTGCAGACGGAAAAAGCCCAAGCTTCGGCAGAGTAAACCCGCATGAGTTGGAAAGACGAAGTCGACGAGATTTATCAGCGTCGCGAACTGGCCAAAGCGCAGGGCGGGGAGCAGGCGATTGCTGCTCAGCACCGGCGTGGCCGTCTCACTATTCGCGAGCGAATTGATGCGGTCCTGGACGATGGCTCATTCGATGAAGTCGGAATGGGGGCGGGCGAATCCGAACTCGACGAAGACGGCAACATCAAGGAGTTTGCGCCGGCCAATTTTGTGCTTGGGTTTGGCAAGATTGATGGGCGTCGCGTCGTTGTTGGCGGTGAAGATTTCACGCTGAAGGGGGGCTCACCGTCACCAGCCGGTTTGCGCAAGAGCGTCTATACCGAGCAACTGGCCGTCAAGCATCGTGTTCCGCTTATTCGTTTGCACGAAGGTGCTGGTGGTAGCGTTGGAAAGCCGAAGACGAAGACCCTCAGTTCACCTGTGTTTGAACCCGCGCGGTTCAGGTCCGTTGCCCAGGCAATGGCCAGTGTGCCGGTCGCAAGTGCCGCGATGGGCGCGGTTGCCGGTTTGCCGGCCGGTCGCCTGGTGGCGTCTCATTTCTCGGTGATGTCGAAGAAGACCGCTCAGGTTTTGATTGCTGGTCCAGCCGTGGTCGAACGGGCGATGGGAGAGAAGCTCACGAAGGATGAGCTGGGTGGCCCGGACGTTCACACCAAGAACGGAACCGTCGATAATGCGAGCGAGGATGAGGGCGAAGCGTTCGAGCAGATCCGCCAGTTTTTGAGTTATCTACCATCGCATGTCTGGGAGCTGTCTCCGGTCACGTCTTGTGATGATCCGGTAGAACGGCGCGAAGAGGCTTTGCTCGACATCGTACCGCGTGATCGTCGGCGCGCATTCGATATGCGGCGCTTGTTATCGATGGTGCTTGATCAGGGATCGTTCTTCGAGATGGGCCGCGGTTATGGCCGTAGTCAGATCACCGGTCTGGCCCGGATGAATGGTCAACCGGTTGGCATTTGGGCGAATGACGGACGCCATCTTGCCGGTGCAATGACGGCTGATGGTGCGCAGAAGGCCAGACGATTTATAGAATTGTGTGAGGTTTTCCATCTGCCGATTCTGAGTTTCGTCGATGAACCAGGCTTTATGATTGGCTCGCAGTCGGAGAAGGCAGCCACGATCCGGCATGGAGCCAACACGGTCCTGACAGCGGCGATGTCAAACGTTCCGTGGGCGTCGATCATGATCCGGCGCTCATTTGGCGTGGCGCAGGTCGCGCACTACGGTCCTGAAGCTTACGTCCTGGCATGGCCGTCAGCTGAGACGGGGCCGCTGCCCGTAGAGGGTGGCGTGGCCGTGGCCTACCACCGCCAGATTGCCCAGGCTGAAGATCCGGAGGCCAAACGCCGCGAGTTGGAAGAGCAGTTGGCAGCCAGGCAATCGCCTTTCCCGCGGGCTGAGGCATTTTCCGTGCACGAGCTCATCGATCCGCGAGAGACGCGGCCGATGTTGTGCCGCTGGATTGACCGCGTACAGCCGTTGCTGCCGCAGCTGCTCGGGCAGGCACAGTTTTATATTCGACCGTGATCGGCGTGACTATTGACCTTGGGGGATTGAACGATGGCGACAAACATCAAGCTGGAAACGGGCGGTTCTGTGTGGAAGCTGCACGTCAGTGAGGGTGAAGAGGTGAAGGCCGGGCAGGAGTTGTTCATCCTTGAGGTGATGAAAATGGAAGTGCCCTACGAAGCTCCCTGCGACGGCAAAATTTCAGAACTGCATATTGCCGAAGGCGATGCCGTTCAGGAAGACCAGGTGGCGCTCGTTATCGAATAGCTTTTGAGGCGGCCACTTGTTCCGGCGGTTGCCGCGATCAGACTTCCATTACCATGCCATCTGTTGCCGGATCTGCACCGCCGTCGAGGACGCCGTCCTTGATGCGGATCGCGTGGACCCAGGCGAAATTGTAACTGACCGGATGGCGGAAAACCGGATAGCCCCGGGCGACCAGATCCTTCTCCGTTGATCGGAGGATGCGGTTGGTCAGTTCGATCATATTGGACGTCGCAGCGATGCGTGGCGCTGAGATCGCTTCCTGCGCGTTCATGCCGAAGTCTATGATATTCAACATCACCTGCAGATTGCCCATTGTGATGTAAGTCGCGCCGGGAGCGCCAAGAACAAGCATCGGCTTGTCACCGTCGAAAACGATGGTCGGGGAGACGGCTGTGAAGCGGGCCTTCCCCGGAGCCAATGAACCGGAGCGCCCGGGGCGGGGATCAAACACCGTCATCGCACCGTTATACATAAAGCCAAGACCATCGGTGACCACGCCGGATGGTTGGCCCAGGGTATGAGTCATGGTGACACAATTCCCGTCGGCATCGACGACGGTGACCTGGGTCGTGTTCTTGCTCTCCTGGCCGCCATTGTTCAGGCGCTCGACGTTGGCCTTCTCACCGCGCTTGATCTTGTCTGCCTGTTCGGCCGCGTAGGCCTTCGACGTCAGCTCCTCCATCGGGACATCGTAGAACTTGGGATCGCCGACCCTGGTGTCTTTGTCGATGGTCGCAATCTTCATCGCTTCGGCGACAATGCGGATGTAATCGGGACCATTGTGACCGATGGCGGCGAGATCGAAGTTTTCCAGAATATTGAGCATTTCAATCAGCATTACGCCACCGCCGGGTGGATGATTGGTGGCAATGCGATGACCGCGATAGGTGCCCCACAGCGGTGCGTTCTCTTCCGGTGCGCAAGTGGCGAGGTCGGCGTGTGAGATCAGACCACCGTGGGCCTCCATGTCGGCGACAATCGCCTGGGCAATCTCGCCATTGTAGAAATCGTCCACGCCGTGGTCGGCAACACGACGCAGGGTTTTGCCCATGTCCGGATTTCGCAGAACGTCGCCAACTGCCAATACGCTGCCGTCGTCCTTGCAGTATATTTTGCGCGTCGCCGGCAACTTGTTGACCATTGTGATGTTGGCGTCGCGGCCAGCCGTTGGTGGCATGTTCCAGAAGTGGCTCATGTGTGGGCGCACTTTGAAGCCATCTACGGCATACGCTATGGCAGGTTGCAGTAAATCCGCGATGGATTTTGACCCGAAGCGTTGCAGAACTTCCTCGAACGTCGCGAGCGTACGTGGCGTGGTTATCGCGCCATAACCGAATTCATTGACGCGGCCCTTGAGGATGAAGCCCCAGCCATCGAGTGCTTCGTGTTCGATCAAGTGTTCCCACATATCGGCTCTGGTGGCTAAGGGGGAACGGCCATGGAAGTCAAACGTGGTGTGAACGCCAAGTTTGGGCAAATAGAGTTGAATGTTGCCAAAGCCTGCGATGCCACACATCTGCGGATCAACGACGGTCTGCGTCAGTGCGCAGGCGATCGCTGCATCCACGGCATTGCCACCGTTGCGTAAGACATCGGCGCCAACTTCGACGGCCTCAGGTTGCGGTGCGGTGATCATACCGTGTGTCATGGGAGTCTCCCGTCTTGCAGATGTTAGTCGTCCTGCCAACGATAGCCAAATGTCATGTAAGCGAGCGCGACGTAGATGCCGGCAAACGCAAGAAAGCCCAGGGCCGCACTTGCCTCATATAGCGTGAAGCCTTGCAGAAGCTCCGGCCGCATGCCGCCAAAATTCTGTATCTCAGTTGCAGTCGATGGGAGTTTTGCCCAGGCGCGGTCGGTTGACAGAAGAAGTTCGTGCAAGCCCCAGGTGATGGCGCCCATGAATAGCAGGCCGGCTGTCAGCAGAAGGAATGTGATCAGTCGCAGCGCCAACGGTGAACGCTTCAGGAACAACCACAATCCCGCAATATAAGCTGAGATCATTCCGAAGCTGACCGACACGACTGAGATGACCAGACCAGTTAGACCGCCGCGCAAAACAAGGATTTCGGCTTCTGTCACTTATGACCCCCCTATCGCAAAACAGTAGCTTTTAGCACGACAGGGCAGGCGGTGCGATTCTGGCTAGGCGGGAATTGAATTAAGCCTCGTCCTCATCGACGCTGCCCATGAGGTAATCCTCAGTGGTACGCACCTTCGGTCGCTCGCCCATGGTCATTGGATCGCCGCCGGCACTGTTGACGGCGATGACCCGGCAGTCATCGCACATCTTGATGACGTCGATCTGAGCCTTGTTCTGGAACATGGCATGATTGCCTTCGAGCTTGGCAACGATGCGCTCAACAGTACTTTTCGTTCCGAAAGGCTTGCCGCAGGAAATGCACTCGAAGGGCTCCTCTTCCTTGACCGTGATCGGCTCAAGAACGGAGGCCATGAAGTTGTAGCGCGGATCCAGTTTGATGACCTTTTCCGGACAGGTGGCAACACAAAGACCGCACTGTACGCAAGCTGCTTCATTGAAACTCAGGCGCGGGCGCTCCTCGTCATCGCTCAGTGCGCCGGCTGGGCAGGAACCAACGCAAGCCAGGCAAAGTGTACAGTTACTGGCGTCGATATCGAGACGGCCATAGGGCGAGCCAGCCGGCAAGGCGATGATGTCCTTGGGTTCGCTGGCAGCTTCGTTCAGTGCCGCAAGCGCAAGGCGGGCGATGTCGCGCTTTCCACCCTGTGTTGCAACTGTCTTGTTTGCGATCGCCTCCAGCTCTGTTGCATCGTAAAGGTGCGCTTCCACGATATCGGGATCGCGTTCATTTAAAACTGTTACGCGCTCATCGCCCCAACCCAGCTGACTAAGGAACGTGTTTGTAAGTTCGACCTGGCTCTCGAGGGCTGGCAGATCGTGTGGCTTGTCGGGAGGGGCCAGGACTGCAATCTTGGTGAAGCCTGCTGTGAGTGCGGCGGTCATCGTCTCGTGGCCAGTCTGGAACACCGAGTAGAGAGCAAATGGAACGACATTTGCTGGCAACCCGCGGCCATAGCGCGCCATCATCGAGATGATGCCAGAGCCGTGGCTTTCATCGTGGATCAGCAGCACGGGGTTTGTGCCGCCGGCACCGCGATAGGTTGCTGCCAGGATTTGTAGTCGGCGGATGATGTCGTGGCGCGTAGGATAGGAATAGCTGACAGCACCTGTCGGGCAGACGGCGCTACAATTGCCACAACCGCCGCAGATGCTTGGATCGATCTTGACGTTGTCACCATCAGGACTGATGGCTCCGGTCGGACAATTGTCGATGCAGTTGCGGCAGCCGACTTTTGTACTGCGGCCGTGCGCGCAGATGTCTCCGTCGTAGTTGACGTAAAGCGGCTTCTCGAACTCACCGACCATGTCGGAAATCTCGAAGACGGCTTTTGCGACAGCTGCTGGCTGAGATGGATCTACTCGAAAGTATCCATCGCGAACGACGGTGTCTGAGAACATCGGTGCACCGCCTGATAGATCAAGAACGAGATCGCAAGTCGTTGAAAACCCGTCGCGGGGCATCTCGAATGCCATCTCCTGCCGGGCCGACGGCAATACGGGAGCGAAGCCATCAATTGAGACTTCGAATGCGCCCAAAGTTCCGGTTAGCTGTTTGATGCGGCCAATATGGAGTGGGACTGAGACAGTGGCTGGTGGGACGACATCACTGGCATCGGCGAAAACGACTGTGACACTGAGACGGTCGGACAGTTGCTGGGCAATTTCAAGAGTTTGCTGACCCGAACCATAGACGAGGCATTGACCATCGGATTTGATCGTCATCAGGCCCGTCGGGGTGGTGGTGTAACCGGCATCAGCAATCAAGGCTGCCATTTTTGGCAGGCTACTGGTGCCTTGCTCACCCCATCCGGCACGTTCGCGTATGTTGACGAACTTCAGACCATCACGTTCACGCTCATCGGCCAGCTCTTGAAACAGCGGAGCTTCCTGGGTGCAGGCAATCAACAATGGTGCATCGCCATCGAGCTCGGCCTCGAACTGAGCAATCTGTCGACGGCACAATTGCGTATGGAGCGGTAACTCGGAGCGATAGCCAAGTTTGTCGGCCAAGGCACTCGCATCGATCTGCATCGTGTCTTCGCAATTACAGACGAGCAAGCGAGTAGAAGCTTTAGATTTTGGCGTAGCGCTCTCAGTCATGGGCTTAATTGATTTTCCGTCTTTGTCGGCTCGGCCATTCTCGGCAGGCTTCACAATCGCAATAGTTTGACCAAATTGGCGTTTGGTATACCAATATACCACTTTTGCACGCCAGCGGCAGACCGTAATGTCGGAAGCGCGTGTTGCAAAGAACGAAGTTTGGCCTGCAACCAGATCGCGCAATTTGGAGGATCTACAACTTGTCTGAAGCCCCGATGCTTATCCACTTTGCTAGGGCGGATGTGCCTTGAGAACGAATGCAAAAACGACTGCGCTTAAGGTCGGGGTTGTGCTGGCGCGCGAAGATATCGATCATCCGTGGCAAGATCATCGTTGGCGTCCACTGAGTGTTCTGGTTGGTATTCCCGAGTTGGATCCGGGCGATGTGTTGAAGGACGGCGATGGCTTTACGCACTACTTTGCCGGAACCTTTGAGATTGAGATGCATCGCAAAGAGACATCGGCGTATGTCGTCAATCTCGAGAATGACGTGCCGGTGGTGTACGTCGTGGCGACTGATGCGGAAGACGATGATGCCGACCTGCCCTATGATATCAGGCTCGTGACGGTCTCACCGTTTGAGGCTCAGGACTATTTGGATTCCGGCGAGGACCTTGTCGAAGCGATACCGATGATTGAACCGCTGATTGCGTGGGTCGAGCGTTTCATCGAGGAACATCATGAGGAAGAGGTGTTCATCAAACGTCAGCGTGATCGGGTTCGGCTCGAAATTGAAAAGTTTGGCCAGGAACCTATTGCTCTGACCCGTCAGCGACAACGGCGGAAATTCGATGCCTGATCACGACGACAACGACGGGTTCCTGCTGCGCTGGTCACGGCGAAAGCGCGGTGTTCAAGAGCCTGCTAAAACAAGTGCTCCTGCTGTTGAGGTCTCTACGCCTCCGCCTGAGGAGGAGGTAGTGGTCGCCTCTCTCGATGCGCGTGAAGTTGTGGGTAACGAGGTCACGACCGATCATGCGGCTATTGATCAAGAGGTCGTTCGTACGGATGGCGACGTCGCGACCACGGTCGAAGAAGAAGCCGTTCCTCATGAGTTGGAAAAGGTCGATATCGAGACGCTTGATTATGATTCCGACTATACGGAATTTATGAAGGAAGGCGTGCCTGAAGCACTGAAAAGAAAGGCGTTGAGGAAACTCTGGCGTTCAGATCCAATACTCGCGAATGTCGATGGCCTGAACGACTACGACGACGACTTTACCGATGCGGCGTTGGCTGTTGACGTCCTTAAGACTATCCACAAAGTGGGCCGTGGTTATCTGACCGACGATGAAGATGAGGCAGATCAACTCGATGAAACGCAAGAGTTAGATGTGGCCGAAGGCGAAGAGACGGCTTCGGAAGAAGGTGCAGCAGAGCTAGCCGAAACGTCCGAGACTATCGGCGATGAGCCCGACCAACCGGACGAGGCCAACGAATTTGCTCTTTCTCATGAAGCCGAAGAGCTTTCGGAAGAAGTGCCCGGAGAGCAAGGGCCGCCAGCTCAGAAAACTTAATAACCATGATGTGAAACCGTTCTCCCCTTTTGCCCGTTATCATAAAGGCTTTCAGCGGGAGATCTTACATGCGCCTCCTGGCAATCGGACTGGCATTACTGGTTTCTTTAGGAAGTCATGCGCTTGGCCAATCGTATACCCAGCCACGGACTGAGGCTGATTCCTCAGAGTGGCGTCGGCTTCAAAAGCAACGTCTCAATATTCTTTTTGAGACCCTCAAGAACTCCAAGTCGGAACAGCAGGCGAAGTTTGTTGCCGCGCAAATATGGGTGCTTTGGTACAAGTCCGGCGATGTCGATATCGACGTCTTGATGCGCCAAGCGCGGCACAACCTGGAAGTCGGTCACCATGGTGAAGCCATCAAGTTGGTTGATCAGGCGCTGAAGCGTGCACCGAAGTATTCTGAAGCCTGGAACCTGCGCGCCACCATACTGTTTTACATGGGACGTCATGATGAGGCCGTGGCCGACATTGAGCGGACTTTGGCGCTTGAGCCGCGCCACTTCGGGGCGCTCTCCGGTTTGACGACGATCAACATGAAGCGGCGCAACTGGTCTGGTGCCGCCAAAGCACTGCGCGCTGGTCTCTCGATCCACCCGTTTATGCGTCAGCGCAAGTTTCTCTCCAAGCTTGAAGATCTGGCTAAAGGCAAGGAGCTTTAGAGTAGGTATAGTTGCGGTCTAGTCCTGAGGATCGAGACTGGGATCTGCCATATGCTGGCGCAGCATTTCACGATACTGTTCGACCATCTGATTGACGAAGTCTTCGTGCTTTTCGATCTGCATGATGTTCTTGGCGACATGGGCATTGTATCGTGCAGCCGAAAATAGGAACGCCATGTGGAGTTCGGTTGCCTGGATCTTCTGATTTTCGCGATTGGCCACGTCAATGAATCGATCGGCGACTTTTAGAAACGCGGCCGTATCCAACTGACCCTCGGCGCGTGCAGCACGGCGTGCCTTGCGGTTTTGATCGTCCATGGACATGGTTGGCGTTCCTCGGGTTTCTTCAAAGCACTTTTATCAATTACGCCTCATCTCATCGCGGCGCATGGGCATCGAGTCAATAAGGCCAAACAGCTTTCGTGAGGATACGGGTTTCGCTGAAACCAGCTTCTGGCCGCCATCCTTGCCGACGAGAATGACACGAAAAGCGTCTGATCCAATGCCGTAGTGGCGACGAAACGCAACTGCGCTGGATGAGGGAGATCGGCCAACAACCGTTCGCAGCGAGTTGCCGACAATCTCGACCACGATCATGTCGCGCTCGACCAGACCGGCGCGGATATTGCGTACGACCGCCCGCTGCTTGGCGAGCGTCGGGTGGTTCGGCGAAGGTGCGAAGATCAATAGCGGGCGGTTTTTCCAGCGGACTGACTTTAAAGGCTGGGCAGACGCGGCGATCGGTGCTCCGGCCGCAGCGAGGCCAAAGAACAGTCCGGCGAGGGCGCGAGAATTGGTTTTCATGGCGTGGATCCCAATGTTGCAACAGAAGCCGTTGCAATCGGTACGTACCCGCCGTCGATCAGATCACAGTTGCTTGAATTCATAACTCCTCAAAGTTAAAGTTCCGGGCGCTCGACAAAGTGCAACAGCACACCGCCGAGGCTGGCCGGGTGAACGAAGCCGATGCGCGACCGTCGCGAGCCCGGACGACCTTTGAGGTCGATCATGCGATGGCCTTTGTCGGCGAGATACGGGAGCAGCGCATCGATGTCGTGGCACTTGAGAGCGATGTGATGCAGGCCTGCGCCGCGTTTTTCGACGTAGCGGCCAATCGCGCTTTGGTCCTGTTTGGTGTCGCCGGGTGTGCCGTGTTTGATTTCGAAGCCCTGCGCTGGGTCGAAGTTCTGAAGGAATTCAAGTTCGCAGTCGCCGACCGTGATGAAGGAGACCTTCAGACCGCCGAGTGGGACGGGCGGCCGGGAATGATAGATTGCGCCGTACTTGTCCGACGTAAAACTTTCGATCGCCTGGCTGACTTCCATGTCCGTCTGCCGGCTTTCGTAGATGCATCCGATTTGGTCGACATAGACCTTCTCTGCCGTCACGTTGTCCGAAGATGCGATGCCGATATGGTCGATGCGCTGGATGTGTGTGCCGGCTGGTGCGGTGAGGTTGAGAGATTGCGTGAACCGGAGTTCGATTCCGGCTGCAGCTGATTTCTCAACGCAGGCCTGTTCGTTACCGCTGAGGCCGAGACCATCACATCTATTCAGCGGAAGTCCGAGTTCAGAGATCTTGGAGGTAGGGTTGTCCGCTGCCAAGGCAATGTGGTCGACGCCGGTGTGTGGCGTTGAGAGGAATGCGTCACCTGCTTCGATGACGACAAGCGCTGATTGTCCGATCGCAAAGGCCGGTCGTGTCGTACCGTCAGGTGTTGTAACACGATGCGCCGGGAGTTCGAGATCCTCGCCCAGAAGTTTCGACAACTGGCCAGGATCTCGAGTTGCAAGGGCGATATAGGCAAGGTCAATCCCAGCCATGTCTGTGTCTCCTTTAGCGCGGTGGCCATGTCCGAGCCGGTTGGGATCGCTTCGATTTGGCCAAAGTCTATCGCAATGCTTCTTGCAGGTGTCATTCGGGCGAGAACATTCTATGCTTGATTGTAGAGAGTGACATGACGGGGGATGAGAAATGTCGGGGCAGGCTGGAAGTCGTGCTTTGGTGGTGGTGTTTGATGCGTTGCGGCCAGAGTTTGTGACGCCCGAGCTGATGCCTAATCTGCATGCCTTCGCAGAAGGCGGCGTCCGTTATCCCAACAGTCATTCGATTTTCCTGACCGAGACCCGGGTCAATCAGACCGGCGTGGTGACCGGCTGTCTGCCGTCGCGTAACGGTATTGTCGCCAACGTCATGGTGGCCAAGGATGTCTGGCCTGACCGTATTCTCAATACCGGGATTGAGGATGAAATCAGAGCGGCCTTCGAGCAGGCGGGCGGACAACTCATACAGGTGCCGACGCTCAGTGAGAGGCTCGCTGCGCAGGGGCTGAAATATGCTTCCCTGAGTGCTGGGACGCCCGGCGGAGGTCGTCTGATCAATCATTGCGCCCAGGACAATGGCTCCTTCCGTTTTGCCATGCGCAGTCCCAAGGCGTCGCATCCGGCGAATGTTCTAGATCAGATTGCAGCCAAGATTGGTCCGATGCCCGGCTATGAGCGTCCGGCTATTGCGTGGATCTCGTGGGCGGTGGATGCCTATCTCAGCTGGGTCGAACCCAACGTGTCGCCGGATGTGATGCTGTTGTGGTTGTGTGAGCCCGACGAGACGTTCCACTATCACGGCATTGGGTCGGATCCTTCCCTGGTGACGATGCGGCATGCGGATCAAGAGTTTGCGCGCATTCTCGAGCACCACAAGGCCGAAATCGCAAGCGGACAGATGCAGATTGTTGCGATGTCTGACCACGGCCAGATTACGCTGGAGGGCGAGGCTCTCGATATTCCGCAACGCCTGATCGATGCGGGGTTCAAGGCTGCGCGAAAGCCTGGTGAGGATGTCGATTATGTCGTGATCATCCACAACGGCGGTGGCATCTGGGTGCGGGATGATGATCCGGATCTCACCGACAGCCTGGTCGCGTTCCTCATTGAGCAGGACTGGTGTGGTCCGATCTTCACCAGGACTGGAAACCTCGGAACCTTGAAGCTCGAAGATGTTTGCCTCGCGCATGCCCGCGCCCCGACCATAGCCGTGACGATGCGCACGCGAGATGATGCAAACGAGTTCGGTCACGATGGGCTGTCTCGTCACGATGCGCCATATCCTGCGGGCGGTGGTTGTCATGGTGGATTGAGCCGCTACGAGCTGAACAATTTCATGTCCCTGTCTGGCAGCGCTTTCAAAACCGGTGCGGTGATTGATGCACCATCGGGAAACATTGATATCGCGCCAACCCTGTGCCGGCTTCTTGGAATGGACATTGCGGGGGAAGTCGATGGCCGCGTGCTTGCCGAGGCGTTTGTAGGTGGGGACCTTCCGGCAGAGTGGCAGGACAAGACGCTGGTGGCGCAAAACTCAACAGGTGTCCGCACGCATCTCTCGGTGACGGATATGGCGGGGATCCGATATCTCAACCGGGCCTGGGTTGCGTAGCCTGCCGCTCAGGATTCCTACTAGCTACCACTCACCTAGCTGTTGCCTGCCAACAGGTCTCGCATGTAGTCAAATTTTGCCTGAATGAGTTTCGAAGCTTGCAAGGTTTTCAAGTCGAAGACCTTGGTGTTTCCTACGTGCAATTCGAACTCAAGGTCAGGTTGTTGAGACATGACGTAGTAGGTCATCGTCTCCGCGAAATCCTCGGAAGGATGGCGGGAAGCGTAAAGGCTGACGAAGCCGCCCTGCTTGAGACTTTGGTAGACGTTGTGGATGTCTGGCAGGGCGAGTTTTCTGTCGTCGCAGCGATAGAAGCAGGGCACGGTCCAGCTCGGTGGCAAGTGTGCGCTCTGAAAGTACTGCTTCGTTAGTCGCCAACCGATTTTATTGAACTGACTATCGCGCGACCGCGTTAGTATCCGGTCCATATCGATCCGGTGGGCGAGTTCGTGGACAACAATGAAGAAGACCGATGACACTTGTCCGCCTGGTGCATTGACCATGATGCGTGGCAGGTGAATTGGCTGTCCCGCCGTGATGAGCTGTGCGACGTCCTTCACGCGAAACGGGAGCTGTTCTTTCCAGGTTGCCCAATCCGACAGCGCCTTTTGTTCATTGAACATGCGCTGGTGAAGGCCAATCGTGTTGGTCCTCGGGTGCGCATAGCCTGAGGCCCAGAAGGAACGCTCTATGAAAATGCGATCAAGTTTGCACATGCGCTGCTGCAGCACTGGTGGTAATCGCTGATAGGTATCCAGAATGCTGGCTGTGAATTTTTCTTCAAGTGGCAGACAGCGTCGTTGCAATACGTCCGAGCGGCGGAGTAGCCGTCGCATCGGGCTGACCATGCAAATGGACATGCGCACGCGCTGTTTACAATAACTTGCGTACTCGTCGCCGTTCGACGACGCGTCTGCTGCAACACTCGCTGACGCCAGGATCAGTAGCGACAGTGTCAGACGACACTTTGTTCTAAGCATGGGCTGAGCATGAGCTCTCTAGCTTCTCAGATTTTCCTGTTACCATCCCACGCCCCCGCCCGGCCCCAAAAAACACGATTGAATGGGCGGCCGGGCGGGGGCGTGGGCAGGTGGTGCGATCGCGGCGAAGCCGGAAATGTTAAATGGCCACCGACCTCAATTGTCCGGTCGTCCTCACCTATGCTCACGACAATTGGGCTCAGTTATGTTCCTGCCAAAAACCGATTCTCACTTCTGTGCGATGTTTGTCTGTCAGCCGGTTCAGTCACAGATCTTTTCGCTGCGCTCTTTGGCAGGAAAGATCCAGTCTGGCTTGTCGTGGAAGCTCTTGGTGAGGTTGCCAACCCACGTCCAACCATCCATCGAACCGTCGTCATCGACATCAACTTCAACAAGGCCACGTCGCCAGTTCCGACGTCCTAAACGCGTTGCATTGGCATAGTCGATCTTTGGTGTGAGCAACTTGCGTTTGCCGCGAAAGCAGACCTCTTTGGCCAACACGTCGGTCTTCAATGATGTTCGCGCTTGCCGAAGTATCGCGTTGCCATTGCACGCGAAGCGGCGCGCCTTAAAGATTTGGCGGGTTCTGCGGACGGACAATGTATAGCGGCCAGACTTATTCCAGAACCCGATAAAAGGCTCCGCAAGTTGGTTTTGCACGTTTGTGTCCAAGGCCAGTCCGCGCGTGCATTCTTCATCGTTGATTGGTTTGCCAAACCATTCTTTGTCGACCTGATTTTGAAACAGATGCCACTCCTTCGAGCGGTGGAATTCACTGGTGTTCGTGAATGCCCGTGACGCTGAGATCCAGGAGTACGCTATCAGTCCGATTCTGCCTTGCTTGTCCTTTGCTGCTCGGAGGATTTGATGCGCCAATCCACTACCGTAAGCGCCCACCTCAAACCCGGCCGCTTCCACAATGTCTTTGATGACCCGGAAATAACGCACCATCTTGTCTTGGACGTCGGTGTTGCTCGCAGCGAAGTTGAAATCAACGCCGAAGTAGATAGCGGTCTTGATTGGCTGGCGCATCATCCTGGCTTGTTGGACAGCAGCAGCTGCATCAAGCCTGGCTTCGTCTTCAACGTCGCGTGGTTCGTCGGTCCATTCGCAGTTCGCGTCGCGTAGAATGCGCCCTTTCTTGGTGCGGCCGTCGAACTTCTGAGCGCTATTATTGTAGTACTGGTAAATTGACAGGATCGCGAAGCCGCGCCCCAGTAACTGCGAAACCTCACTTTTACGATCGTTGCGCCCGCCTTGATCAACCAAGCGCTTGGTCGTGAGGCCGAGCTCCGGTTGTGCGCATCGGGAATAGTATCGCCCAATGACTTTGACGCCGCGTTCCCCAAGGCTGGTCAAATGCTTTCGTGTGTCGAAGGCTGCATCAATAATCGCTATCCGCGGGTCAGCCGTCGCGATGGTGGTGCCTGTCAGAGCTATCAGCCAAGCAACTCCGACTATGAAATTCTTAAGCATGCATAACCCCGAGACACGCGAGACATCACTGACTGTAAAGAGACAGCGAGCGTGCTATTACGCATCCTCCAGAACCAAGTCAGCTCCCTTTTCGGCAATCATGATTGTGGGGGCGTTGGTGTTGCCCGATGCCATCGTCGGCATGATAGACGCATCGATGACGCGCAGTCCCTCAACGCCGCGAACCTTCAGTCGATCATCAACCACGGCCATGTTGTCGTGGCCCATCTTGCAGGTGCCGACCGGATGGTAAGCTGTTTGACAGGTCGAGCGGCAGAACTCCAGGAAGTCGTCATCGCTGGTGCAGTCGGCGCCTGGGTTGATTTCCGCCACGCGAAACTTGTCCATAGAAGGGTGTTCGATGATGCCGCGACCTAAGCGCATGCCCTCGACGAGACAGCGTCTATCTTCCTCCACGGAGAGAAAGTTTGGCCGAATTGCCGGCGCATCGTAAGGATTATTCGTCTTGGCGTGGATAGAGCCGGTCGACTCGGGGCGCAGCTGGTAAACGGAAAGCGTCATGCCGGGATCTTTGTCCATCTCAGCGCGCTTGTTGGCGTCGGAATAGCTAACCGGCATAAAGAACATTTGTACGTCGGGCGTTTCAAGTTCTGGGCGAGTCTTGACAAAGGCGTGCGCGAGACCCGCCGGAGCCGTGAGCAATCCTGATCCCGTGAAAGCGTATCGCACAGCTTCAACAGCCAATCGCAGGCCACGTGTTTTCTCGTTGAAGCTGACGCTGTTCGCAACACGCCAACTCATACGAGCGCAAATGTGGTCGCGGTAATTTTCGCCGACACCATCTAGAGCATGGAGGGTGGTGATTCCAATCGCGCTCAGGTGGTCTGGTTTGCCAATTCCTGAAAGCTCCAAAAGTTGCGGAGATTGAACGCCGCCGGCAGCAAGGATCACTTCTTTTGCTCGGGCTTCGGTCGATTTACCATTGTGATCGTAAGCAATCCCGACAGCGCGCTTGCCCTCAAGCAGGACCTTTTTGGTATGGGCATTCGTCTGTACGTGCAGGTTGGGCCGGTTCTTGGCGGGATCGAGATAGGCGTGCGACGTGCTCCAACGGCGACCATTGCGCATCGTCACCTGGTAGTAGCCCACGCCGTCCTGCGTTCCATTGTTGTAGTCCGGATTGCGGGGATGTCCGAGGGCCTCGCCGGCGTCAATGAAGGCATCAGCGAGTTCGTGTGTCACATAGCCGTCGGAGACATTCAGGACGCCGCCGGCTGCCCGCGAGTCATCAGCCTCGCCTTTGCCCGCGCGTTCAAAGTTTTCCATCTTGCGGAAGTAAGGAAGAACAGAGTCATAGGACCAGCCGCGATTGCCAAACTGAGACCAGGTATCATAATCAAGCGGTTGGCCCCGTACGAAGATCATGCCGTTGATCGAGCTGGAACCGCCGAGAGCCTTGCCGCGTGGTATCGGGATCGTGCGGCCGTTGACATTGTCTTCCGGCTCGGTTTCGAACATCCAGTTGAAGCTGGGGTTGGTCATTAATTTCGTAAAGCCGACCGGAAGGCTCACCCAGAAATTCTTGTCGCTTCCGCCGGCCTCAAGAAGCAGAACTTTGTGCCGACCATTCGCGGTCAGTCGGTTTGCAAGAACGCAGCCTGCGGAGCCGGCGCCAACAATGATGTAGTCGTAGTTCTCGGTGGTCTCGTTCGCCATGGATGTGTCCTACACAAGTGTTGGTGCCCGCCGCTCTCAGATTATGGGAGCACGTTTACCGCACCATATCGACGGCCCCGGGATTGCCAAGGGCCGGCGCATGGTGATCGAAAGGATGATCAGAACAGTCATCAGGTGTGCGTGGCAATCTCGCGTGCTGCCCGCGTCATGGCGACTAAGACCGCGCGGACATCTGCACTCTCATCGAGCGTTTGATCGAACCAGGCGCGCGTAAATGTTCCCTCGCGATTGAGGTCGAGCCCTTCCGCATCCAGGCCGATCATGCGCCAGCCGTTGCCGTTGCCGCCTGCAAGATGATTGGCAATTAGGTCGACCGCATCGGCATGGTCGCTATTCATGTGTTCGATGACGTCTGCTTCCATGTCGCTCAATCGGTCATTGCCGTCGGACTTCGAAATCAGGTCCTCAACCACTAGTTCGTAGGCCTTGCCGAAGCCCCCGTTGAGCGAGGCTGCGTCGGTTTCAACGCGCCAGAATGCAAAGTCGCCGAAGTCGACATAGAGAGCGGACTTGGGGTGTCGTGCGAGAAAGCGCGCGCGAACACGGGCTCGGTCGTCCTCGTTGGTAATTTGTGTTGCGCTGCCCATAACCGTGATGCGGGCGTGGGCTGCGGGATCGCCTTTACCCGGGGTCCCAAGCAGCACTGAGCAGCGCGCATCTGTTTCCAGAGCGCCGAAATGCGCTGAGAGCTGGGAAATCAAAAAACAGATGTGGCCTTCCATGTCCGTCGCAACATTGATTTGACTGACCAACGGTGTGCCCGAGCTCGGATGCAGGCAAGCAAGAGATGCATAATGCGATGTTCGCATGAGCGTCTTGGCCAATCGCCGGCTTTCCGGATCGACTTCGCGGAGGACATCTGATCTGGACATTCACTGCTTTCCCTGCATTAACGAAGCGACTGTTGGATACCACCGAAGGTGTAGTGATCGCTATGTTAAAGATCTGGGGCCGGCCGAATTCGATCTGCACGCAACGTGCGTTGTGGGCGTGCCATGAGGCAGACGTGGCGTATCATCTCGAACTGGCCAGTGGGACAATGGGGCCGGACGGTCATGTCTCTCAGGGCGGTGCACCGTTCGGTCATGTCGATACAGATGCCTATCGGGCGATGAACCCAAACGGCACGGTGCCGACGCTGGAAGACGGTGACGTGGTGTTCTGGGACTCAATCGCGATTGTCGTGCATATCGCCCAGAAATTTGCAGCGGATCGTCTCTATGGCGGCAGTCCGGTGACGCTCGCGAAATCCGTGCAGTGGATGTGTTGGACCAACGAACATCTCGAGCCTCAGCTTCACACGCTGGTCATGGAGCTCGTCCGGCTGGCACCAGATAAGAGGTCAGCCGAAGAGCTTGAAGCTGCGCGCGTTGCAACCATTGCAGAGCTGCAGATCCTGGATCGGCATCTTGGAGACCACAGTTTTCTGGCTGGCAACGAGTTCTCGATGGCGGATATTCCGGCAGGCGCAACGGTCTATCGCTGGATGCTGTTCGACCTGGAGCAACCTCGTCTACAGAACGTTTTGGATTGGCAGAACCGCCTTCAGGACCGTGATGCATTCCAACAGATTGTAGCACCACGCGAGAACCACATTGCTTAACGCGCAGGTCGCAAACAACTTGATGATTGACTAGGCAATTTTGTATTTCTTTGTCGTTCATTGAAGGATCGGGTTCGACGGAATAACGACATGGCTGACCAATTCTCGCGCGCAACTCTGGAGAAGACGGCAGAGTTTGTGCACTCGATTATGCCGCCAACGCCGCAGTACGCTTGGCCATTGCTGCATGAGCAACTCGGCGTCGAGACCTGGGTCAAACATGAAAACCATACCCCGACGGGAGCCTTCAAGGTGCGCGGCGGTCTGGTCTACATGAACGAGCTCAAGCAGCGCGAACCTGATGTTAACGGCGTGATTTCGGCGACGCGGGGCAACCACGGCCAGTCAATTGCGCTGTCGGCATCACGGCTCGGTCTACGTTCGGTGATTTACGCGCCGCATGGCAATTCGTCTGAGAAAAACGCCGCTATGCGGGCGTTTGGGGCCGAACTTGTCGCGCATGGTAAGGACTTCGATGAGGCCAAAGATGCTTGTGCTGCCGCGGCACAAGCCGAAGGATTACACTTCGTGCCATCCTTTCATGAGGACCTTGTGCGCGGTGTGAGCACTTACGCATTTGAGTTTCTCAGCGCTGTTCCGGATCTCGATGTGATCTATGCGCCAATCGGTATGGGGTCCGGGATATGCGGCATCGTCGGCGCGCGCGATGCACTTGGGCTCAAAACCGAGATTGTCGGCGTGGTCGCCGAAAACGCTCCGACAATTGCTTTGTCATTCGAGCAGCGCCGGCTTGTCCCAACCAACAGTGCCGATACCTTTGCAGATGGCATGGCCTGCCGTGATCCGAACCCGGATGCGCTTTCGATTATCTGGGATGGAGTGGAGCGGATTGTGTCGCTACCCGAAAATGATATTGCAGATGCAATTCGTCTCTACTATACCGCGACCCATAATGTCGCTGAGGGCGCTGGTGCGGCTCCGCTTGCTGCCATCGTAAAGGAAAGTGACCGACTGAAAGGAAAGAGGGTGGGGGCAATCTTGTCAGGCGGGAACATAGATTCAGCCCTGTTTGTTGGCATTATGAACGATGGTCAGATGGCCAAAATTCAACAATGATGTGGAATTCTGAGTTTTTTTTTCGATTTGACCATATTTGCTGGAACTAAGGCATTGGATCGAGTGGCGAATGAGGTAGTCTTGTTTGTCGTCCGTTGTCGCCAAAATGCCGTAGTATCTGGTACTCTAAGCTTCACTTTTCCAACCGAGGCACGGGCCGTGAGAGAGGAATAGATGCAGATAGCTCGACGGCAAGGACTGATGGCTTTTCCCGTGGTTCTCGGGCTGGTTTGTGGTGCTACGGTTAATCCGCTGCATGTGAAAAGTGCTCAAGCTGCGACACCAGCTGGTCAATCCAAATCCAAACTTAAGACATTTCTAGGTAGCTATCTCGCTGGGCGAATCGCCCGGGGACGAAATGATACCGAGCAGGCTGTTGGATTTTATCGCAGAGCCTTGGTGCGCTCGCCGAACAGCCTACGGGTTGTGCAAAGCGCGTTCCTTATGGAGGCGACAGAAGGCAACCGCCAACGCGCCGTTGCTCTTGCCAATCGTTTGGTGAAAGCTCGCAATGGCCATCGTCTTGCCCGGTTGTGGCTCGGCATTGATGCCTTTCGCGATGGGAAGTTCGACGCTGCTGATAAGCATTTTAAACTCGCTTATTCGGGCCCCGTAGGCGAATTGACATCGTCCCTTGCACAAGCATGGGTTGCTCTCGCGAAGGGCAAGCAAACCGAGGCTTACGCGTTACTTCGCAGCTCGAAGCAGGCCGATTGGTCAGATTTCTATCTCCGATATCATCGTGCGCTCATTGCTGATGTCATCGGGGATCAAAAGACAGCGCGGAAGAATTATCAACGTATCTTCAGTGTCGACTCGAGAACGCCGAGGACTACTGCGGCCTTCATTCGCCACGCTGTTCATTATGGGCAGTATCGACTCGCTGGCCAATCCGCGCGCGCGCACATTCGCAAAAGTTCCTCCAATGGCCACGAAACAATTCTGCACTTGTTCAACAAGATCAAGGCAGGCGAGCGCCTGAAGCTGATCGTTGCTTCACCTGAGGAAGGCCTGGCTGAGGTTTTCTATGGACTGGGTGAGGCACTGACAAGCGAAGGTGGCCTTAGCCTCGGTACTATTTATCTCCAAATGGCGCTGGCTCTAAAGCCGGACTTTCCTTTTGCTCTGGCTGCGCTGGCGAATGTCTACGAATCCACCAAGCGCTATCAGCGCGCCATCCAGACATACGAACGAATTCCAGATGGTACGCCCCTTCAGGCCTCGATTGATATTCGAAAGGCTGTGAACCTGAATTCTCTGGACCGGGTCGACGACGCCAAGGATGTTCTAGACGCGCTAGCAAAATCTCGACCCAAGGATATCCGTCCTCTGGAGGCTGTGGGCAACATTTTGCGCAGCCGCAAACGCTATGAGGAAGCGATAGGCTACTACACTCGCGTTCTCGCGCTGTTACCGAAAGAGCAAAAGCAGCATTGGACGTTCTGGTATGCACGCGGTACCAGCTATGAGCGGATCAAGGATTGGCCGCGGGCGGAAAAAGATCTCTTGAAAGCGATGCAACTGGATCCGGATCAAGCTCTGATCTTGAATTACCTTGGCTATTCCTGGGTTGATCAGAAAGTGAAGCTGCGTGAAGGCCTGAAGCTCATTGAGAAGGCAGTGGCGCTGAAGCCGGACGATGGCTACATCGTCGATAGCCTCGGCTGGGCGCACTACCGCCTTGGCAACTTCGGCAAAGCCGTCAAACACCTGGAAAGGGCTGTGGAGCTGCGTCCAGAGGATCCGGTCCTCAATGATCACCTTGGCGACGCGCTCTGGCAAGTCGGACGGGAACGAGAAGCCCGGTATCAGTGGGAACTTGCGCTGACGCTGAAGCCTGAGGAGAAGAACGCGGTTAAAATCCGGGCGAAGCTAGCCTCCGGTCTACCGCGCACGAAGAGCAAGGCGGCGGGATTGCGTTCTGGCGATCAGGCATTGCGCAAAGAACTGGGTAAGCGCGTCGAGACCCGTGTCGGTCCAAATGCCAAGAAGCCTGCAGTCCGTCAGTAATTCTGAAAGACGTTGGTCATCAGAGACAGTTTTGAGCGACTGGCGCTTTCGTTGGCTAGACTATTTCGTTTGAATAAGGCTCAGGCGACATGAACCTGTTCATTGAGGAGCGGGCTTATGCCAAGGTCAACCTCAATCTGGTCATCCAGGGGCGAAGAACCGACGGCTATCATCAGTTGAGCAGTCTTGTCGCATTCGGCGTCGATGTGTTTGATGTCTTGACACTCACTCCGGAGCCAGCTTTTGGCCTAGAAGTTTCGGGTACCTTTGCCCGTGGTCTTGTGGGCCAAGGCAATCTCATTGAGAAGGCCTGGACGTTAGCGAAAGGTCAGCTGCCGTCTCTGAAGGCGGGCCGGTTTCACCTCGAGAAAAACATACCGCTCGCCAGCGGTGTCGGCGGCGGCTCAGCGGACGCTGCCGCTGCGTTACGTGCAATTGCACGTCACAATGAGCTTGAACGGGGCGGAGAAGGTTTTCTAGGCATAGCTCCGCAGATTGGTGCTGATGTTCCGGTTTGCTTGTCAGGAGACGGCCGTCAGGCTGCGTTCATGCAGGGTATCGGAGACGAGATCTATCGGCCCAAGTTCCAGTCTTATTGGCCAGATTCAGATGTCGTTGCCGTCCTCGTTAATCCCGGCATTGAAGTCTCAACCGCAGAGGTATTCAAGAGGCTTGAAGCGCCGCCGCTGGTGGGACACGGTATTGTTTCAGCACCACGGCCTTTCGCTCGTCGCAGCGAGTTGATTTCGTATTTGGAGACAACGGCCAATGACATGCAGCCCGCAGCGATTTCCATTGCCCCAATCATTGGTGAAGTCCTGGGGCAGCTAGGTAGCACTCCGAACTGTTTGCTGGCGAGGATGTCCGGTTCCGGCGCGACCTGTTTCGGATTGTACGCAACGACTTCTGACGCGGACCAAGCCAGCCGGGCATTACAAAGCGCATATCCCGACTGGTGGGTAACAGCAACACGGCTTGCCTAGAATCATACCTCTAGGATTACACCTATTGTTTGCTCAAGGCAGCTTCACCGTCTTGAACTCGCCAGGACAGGTCCGCTAGCGGCCTAATTGCTTAATGGTCTGGGCTGCTGCCTAGGATGCAGCTCGTTGTCCTAAGACGCGCGTCCAATACAGAATTCGACAACATCCAGCATCGCTGATTTAGCCGTGCTGTCTGGGAATGTCGCGATGGCGTCACGTGCAACCGATCCATAATAAACGGCCCGCTCGCGTGTCGCCTCAATGGTTTGATGCTTGGTCATCAAACTCATGGCATGTTCGAGGTCGCCGTCGTTGATTTCGCCGCGTGTGATGGTTCGCTCCCAGAATGAGCGTTCCTCATCATCGCCGCGACGATAGGCGAGAATGACCGGCAGCGTTATCTTTCCTTCACGGAAGTCATCGCCAACAGCTTTACCCAGGGCTGCGCTGTCGCCCGAGTAGTCAAGCGCATCATCGATTAACTGGAAAGCGATCCCAAGTGATTTGCCGTATGAGCGCAAGGTCGCCTGTTCCTGTGCGGGACGCTCTGCAATGGCTGCTCCGACTTCTGCGGCAGCGGCGAACAATGCAGCTGTCTTCGCATTGATGATACTGAGGTATGCGTCTTCCGTTGTGGCAAAGTCCTTGGCAGCGGCAAGCTGCATGACTTCACCCTCCGCAATAACTGCTGCTGCATTGGATAGGATTTTCAAGGCCGTCAGAGAACCAACATCGACCATCATGCGGAAGGCTTGTCCCAACAGGAAGTCACCAACCAAAACGCTCGCCTGGTTGCCCCAGAGGATGCGCGCTGCCTTCTTGCCGCGGCGGAAATCGCTGTCGTCGACGACGTCGTCGTGCAGCAGCGTTGCTGTGTGCATGAACTCAACACTGGCCGCGAGCCGAATATGGCCTTCGCCGCCGTAGCCAGCGAGTTTGGCGGCTGCGATGGTTAACATCGGGCGCAGTCTCTTGCCACCAGAGTCGATGAGATGATGGGCTAATTCCGGTATCATTTCGACATCGGACACGGCCTTGTCGAGGATGATGCGGTTGACCGCCGCCATATCCTCAGAGGTCAGCTCCAGAATTGGTTTGAGCTTCTCGCTGAGATCGCGTGCGGCGTCTAGCTGTACAACAACGCCCAAGATCTTCTCCTCGTCCTTTTCGGCTGCTTTAGATATAATCTTGTGCAACGGAAAGAACATTCACGGCAGATTGCCGCATTTTACCGAATTCGGTGCAATTTGGCAGTTTAGGTAGCGGCAAATTGAATGAGAGCGATACATGAGTATGGTTGAACTGGTGCGGACGAATGATAGCGTGCTCGTTAGCTTCATTGAGGTGCTGCTTCGTGATGCAGGCGTGAACGTGATCGTTGCAGACCAGAATATGAGCGTGCTTGAAGGCTCTCTTGGTGTGTTGCCACGCCGGGTACTCATCGATGAAGCTGATGAAGAGCAGGCCAAGTCGCTGCTTGCAGACGCTGGTGTGGGCGACTGGATTAAGGGCCCTGAGGGGCTATTTTGATTTTCGCAATGGCTAGCGAAGAAACACCAGCGGCTGTTGATATCTCAGTGACGGACGACATGTTTCTGGGCGAGACGCTGTCCGTCCTGCAACCGAGCAAAGGCTATCGAGCGGGCATTGATGCTGTTTTGCTTGCTGCCACGGTGAACGCTGCGGTTGATCAGGAGATCAAGGTTCTTGATCTCGGGGCAGGCGTTGGAGTCGTCAGTCTGGCAGTTGCTGCAAGGTTGCCCAAAGCCCGCGTGGTCCTGTTGGAGAGCCAGAAGCGGCTGCTGGATCTGGCGCAGATGAATGTTAATCGAAATGGCCTGGCTGACCGCATGTCGGTCCAAGCCAAAGACATTGTAAATGAGGGATCTGAAGGCGTCCGGGCGAATGAATTTGACTTTGCCTTGGCAAACCCGCCGTTCTACGAAGCCTCTCGTGTCCGATTGTCGCCCGACGAAATCAAGGCCAATGCCCACGTGATGCCACAGGCATCGCTTGAGGCTTGGTTTCGCCTTATGGCTCATGCTTTGAAGCCAGGCGGCGTTATGACGGTCATTCACAGGGCGGAAGCGTTGCCGGACTTACTGCAATTTGCATCCGGGCGGTTTGGTGCGCTGGAGATACAACCTGTGCAGCCGTTCGCCGATCAGCCGGCTAACCGAGTGATTGTGCGTGGACAGAAGGGTACTCGAAAGCCAATCTGTTTGCTTCCCGGCATGGTCATTCACCAGCCAGATCGGACGTATCGACCTGAAATACAAAAGATTTTAAGGTCACCTGTCGGCCTCACCACCACTGATCAATGATAGCGCACACGATCCTCGACTGACGCGTGTGATTGCTGTTTGGAAAGCCGTTATGGCCAAAGGTAGATGGAAACATTCCGCAGTAGAGACTGGTGTTTTCGATGATTGGCGCTTACATGTCATGCAAGATAATCGATTGCGCGATAAGAGCGCGTAGGAAGAATCAGGACTGTTCATGTGGCCTTTCAAATCTAACCCGGTCGTTCCGGTGTTGCGTCTTGCCGGTGCTATTGGCATGTCGACGCCGTTGAGGCCCGGACTATCAATTGCCACGCTCAGCAATGCCATCGAGAAGGTGTTCTCGATGTCTAAGGTTCCATCCGTTGCCCTGCTGGTTAACTCTCCGGGTGGATCACCTGTCCAGAGCAATCTCATTCTCAAGAGAATACGTCAGCTTGCAGAGGAAAAAGATAAAAAGGTCTATGTGTTCTGCGAGGATGTCGCGGCCTCGGGCGGTTATTATATTGCTTTGGCTGGTGATGAGATTTATGCCGACACATCATCCATCATTGGTTCCATTGGTGTGATCTCTGCTGGCTTTGGCTTTGAGAAGACTATCGAGAAGCTGGGTGTTGAGCGCCGTGTCTATACGGCCGGCACCTCGAAATCAATGCTGGATCCTTTTCGGCCGGAGAATCCCGCAGATGTTGCCCGCCTCAAACAGGTCCAACAAGATGTGCATGATGCCTTCATCGGTGTCGTGAAGGATCGGCGCGCCGGAAAGCTAACAGGGCATGACGATGATCTGTTTAATGGCAGTTTCTGGTCGGCGCCGAAAGCTCTTGATCTTGGTTTGATCGATGGTGTCAGCGATGTACGCACGAAGATGCGCGAGTTGCACGGTGATAAGGTCAGGCTCAAGGTTGTCCCAATTTCGTCTGGGGGGCTCCTGAGCAGGTTGCGCAGGGCATCGATCGATGGCTATCGTGTGCCGGTCGACTTATCCGGAGGCAGTCTTGCTGATGACCTCGTCTCGACAGTCGAAGCAAGGGCGCTTTGGTCTCGCTTTGGGCTGTAACTTGGCAAAATGGACCTGATGGAGATGGACCAATGCCTCAATTGATTGCACTGGCGCTTGCCGGAGCTGCCGCTTATGCGGGATATAAGTGGATCAAAAAGCAGAATAATCTAGCTGTCGAGCGGCGTCGAGCGGCACAAACGGCGGATACCCCTCGGAACCTGGGCGATCTTGTTTGGGACGATACTGCAGGTGCCTACAGGCCGCGACAAGACTCCTGATTATCGCCCGGTGACACAGCCGGCGATCTGGCTATAGTGCCGCGCAAACCCAATAGAATTGCGAAGTGCTATGGCCAAAACGCCGAACAATGGTGCTCACAGCAGTGAGCTTCGCCCCCGAGAGTCCTTTCAAGATCTCATTCTCGTCCTGCAGCAGTACTGGGCGGCTCAGGGCTGTGCCGTTCTTCAGCCTTACGATATGGAAGTCGGCGCGGGGACCTTTCATCCAGCAACAACACTTAGATCACTTGGCCCGCGCCCCTGGAACGCTGCCTATGTGCAGCCGTCGCGGCGGCCAACGGATGGCCGCTATGGTGAGAACCCGAACCGGCTGCAGCACTACTATCAGTTCCAAGTGATCATGAAGCCATCTCCGGACAACATTCTGGATTTGTATCTTGGCAGTTTGGATGCCATCGGAATCGATACGACGGTCAATGATATCCGGTTTGTCGAGGACGATTGGGAAAGCCCGACACTTGGCGCATGGGGGCTTGGCTGGGAAGTCTGGTGCAACGGCATGGAGGTGACACAGTTCACCTATTTCCAGCAGGTTGGCGGTTTTGATTGCAAACCAGTTTCGGGCGAGATCACTTACGGCCTTGAGCGTCTTGCGATGTATGTTCAGGGCGTCGACCGGGTCTACGATCTCAACTTTAACGGCCGACAAGACGAGCGAAAGTTGTCCTACGGTGATGTGTTCCTACAGGCCGAGAAGGAGTATTCGCGGTTTAACTTTGAGCACGCCGATACCGAGCTTTTGTTGCAGCACTTCCGCGACGCTGAACAGGAATGTCAGTCGATCCTTGAAAAGGGGCAGCGAGACGGCAGCCATGACATGGCTCTGCCGGCTTATGACCAATGCATCAAGGCGAGCCACCTGTTTAATTTGCTGGATGCACGTGGTGTGATCTCTGTGACCGAGCGTCAAAGTTACATCCTGCGTGTGAGAGAATTGGCAAAAGCGTGCTGTGGTGCCTGGTTGCAGACCGAAGCCGGCGGTGCTGCCGCATGAACCTGGATGTCCCACAACTGCTCGGCCTTGCTGTGATGGCTGGTGTGGCCGGTATCGTCTCCGGCTTCTTGCTATGGAACCAATCCCGCGCGATCAAGTGGTTTGCGGCTGTTCTCATTCTCGTCGGTCTTGGCTATCTTGCGACGACCCCTTCGCCAACCGAGTTGGCGCGTGTGGTCTTCGGTGAACCTGGCTGACCATATCCATATCTCAATGCTCAACGTGTCTTTGTGAGACGTCCCAATGTCTGAACTTCTGCTTGAACTGCTCTCTGAGGAAATTCCTGCGCGCATGCAGGAGCGTGCCAGCGAAGACCTGAAGCGTCTTGTTTGCGAAGGCTTGGCCAAGGCAGGTCTCAAAACTGGCGAAGCGCAGGCTTACGCGACGCCGCGGCGGCTGGTTTTGGTTGTTGACGGTGTCCCGGCCATGTCACCGGCGGTATCAGATGAGCGTAAAGGGCCGCGGGTCGGTGCCCCGGACAAAGCAATTGCCGGTTTCCTGCGTGGTGCTGGCTTGGAGTCAATTGATCAGGCTGAAGTCGTGACCGATCCCAAGAAAGGTGATTTCTATGTTGCACGCATAGAAAAGCCTGGTCGTGCTGCTGCTGACATCATCTCAGAGGTCGTCCAGGACGTCTGCGCGAAGTTCCCCTGGCCAAAGTCAATGCGTTGGGGCAGCTCTGATTTCACTTGGGTGCGTCCCTTGCATTCGATCGTTTGTCTCCTCGATGGCAATGTCGTCGCGTTGAACATCGCGGGAGTGGAGGCGGGTGATCAAACTCTCGGCCATCGTTTCCATGGCAATAAGGCATTCGGAGTCAAAGACTTCAAAGATTATGGCACTAAGCTCAAGAAGAATAAGGTGCTGCTGCCGGCCTCGGAGCGGGCCGCGGCAATAGCTGAGCAGGCGCAAGAACTATCATCGGATGCCGGTCTTGAACTCGTGGTCGATCAGGCGCTAACTCACGAGAATGCCGGTCTGACAGAGTGGCCGACGGTTTTAATGGGGACTTTCGAGGACGAGTTTCTTGAGGTGCCAGCCGAGTGCCTCATTACGTCTATGCGGGCGCATCAGAAGTGCTTTTCTCTACGCGATCCTTCCACAGGTCAACTGGCTAATAAGTTCCTGGCAGTGACCAATCTCATTGCAGCCGACGGTGGCGATCAAATCGTTGCAGGTAATGAGAAGGTCATTCGCGCGCGGCTGGCGGACGCCAAGTTCTTCTGGGATCAAGACCTCAAACGTCCTCTCGATGAGATGGCGAACGGTCTCGATAAGGTGACATTCCACGAAAAGCTAGGCTCTCAAAGGGAGCGTGTTGAGAGGATCGCAGAACTGGCGGCGCAGGTCGCGAAGTCGGTGGATGCTCCAGCAGACGACGCTCGGCGCGCAGCGCAGCTTTGCAAAGCCGATTTGTTGTCCGAAATGGTTGGCGAGTTCCCCGAGTTGCAGGGGCTCATGGGCCGGTATTACGCTGAGAAAGCAGGAGCCAAATCAGCTATCGCCCATGCGCTGGAGGAGCATTACAAGCCAAAAGGGCAGGGTGATAGTGTTCCGACGGAGCCTGTATCTGTTGCTGTGGCGTTGGCCGATAAGCTCGATACGTTGATCGGATTCTGGTCGATTGACGAAAAGCCAACCGGCTCCGGCGATCCATATCAATTGCGTCGAGCGGCCCTCGGCGTCATACGTATTTTGCTTGAGAATGATCTCAGGCTGCCATTGATCACGGCAGTCAAACAGCATGCGGTACCGGAGCGCTGGGGCAGCAGTGCGGGTATTACATCGGAATTCGGTGATGTGGAAGCATGGCAAGGCGTATCCATCGATCCACGATGGCTTGACCTCCTCGCTTTCTTGGCTGACAGACTGAAAGTACACTTGCGTGAAGAGGGCGTGCGGCACGATCTCATCGACGCTGTTTTTGCGCTCGATGGTCAGGATGATATTGCACTCATCGTGAAGCGTGTTGAAGCGCTGAGTGATTTCCTGGACACCGAGGATGGCGAGAACCTGTTGGCTGGCTCCAAGCGGGCGGCGAACATACTGGCGATCGAGGAAAAGAAGGACGGCATCAGTTACGACGGCGCACCAGACGGGAAGTTGTTATCCGAGCCCGCTGAACGAGGTCTCGAGGCGGCCATTGCCAAGGTGAAATTCGATACCAAGGCAGCGATTGACGTCGAGAATTTCGAAGGTGCGATGCGGGCCTTGGCCGAACTTCGAGCTCCGGTGGATCAGTTCTTTGATGAAGTCAAAGTCAACGATGATGACGCGGATGTGCGTGCCAATCGACTTCGGATGTTGGCTGAAATTCGAGCCGCAACACTAACGGTGGCAGATTTCTCAAAGATTGCCGGCTAGATAAGCGCCCTGGCAGTGCTGAAGATCCCGTAGACGCGTCTTGGTGGTCTAAAAAGTTGTCTGCGTCAGGCGACCGAAGAGCCGCGCCATGCTAGTCTCGGCCTCATTCTCTCATCGAACTTCAAACTGCAAGATACTGGAGGAAACTGTCATGATCTATGATATGCGCGTCTATACATGTCGACCAGGCACGATCAAGAAGCACATCGAACTCTATCAACAAATCGGTTTTCCGGCCCAGTCAAAGCATCTTGGCAAACCTGTAGTATGGGCGACAACCGAAGTCGGTGATGTCAATCAGTATGTCCACGTTTGGGCCTACAAGGATGTTGCTGATCGTGCTGCCAAGCGTGCGGCTATGTGGGACGATCCTGATTGGATCGCGTACACACAGAAGTCGGCGGAGCTTGGTGCTCTCATTAAACAGGAAAACCGAATACTCGTTGCAGCACCTTTTGCGCAATAAATTTGCTACCGAGGCGGCTGGAGTACGTCCCGGCCGCTTTCGCTGCCGCGCGCGCGGGGGCTTCTGATGTTCGGGAGGCTGTCTTTGATCGCAGGTAAGTTTCGCTGCTCGATGTGACATCTATTTCGCTCCGGCTTTGTATGCCTTGTAGAGTTCTTGTCTGAGCCAGATGTGAAACGGTGATTTACCAAACCGTTCGTGCCAAAATGCCCGCATGCGGATGCCAATGCGCAGGTAGTCGGGTTTGGTTACGTGCAGCTTCGCCACATTGCTCCATTTTGCCACCATTTTGGCCGGCAGAGTAGCCAGCAGATTGGTTGATTGGGTCAGCTCCAATGCCGCGAGAAATGATGGAACAACCAGTGCTATGCGCCGGACATGCCCTTCTCTTTCCAAAGCGCTGTCGATCATGCCTCGAGGGGCGCCGCCCATCGGAGCAACAAGAATGTGTTCGGAAGCGAGGTAGTTGTCGAGGCTGAGTTCGTGTCCTGCAAGTTTGTGGTCGTTGCGCATGACGCAGCAGAACGTTTCGTCATCCAGCCGCATCTGCTGTAGCGTTTCTGGTGCCATGTCAATGGCGCCGACGGCCAGGGAAACCGCGCCGGATTCAAGCAACGTCTGAGCATAGGTCGGGTCAAGATTAATGAATCGCAATGGTGCTTTGACACCTGCCTCGCTCAGCTGACGGTGTAGGTTCGCACCGAACTTCGAAACATCGCCGTCAGTTGTTGCTATTGTGATCGGCGCCGTGTGGTGGCGTGGATCAAAGTCAGCTGTTCCGAACAGCGCGTTGCTGAGTTCATCTAATGCGCTGCGGACGACAGGTTGGATTTCCAAGGCCCTCGGTGTTGGCACCATTTGATTGCCACTGCGCACCAAGAGTTGATCATCTAACAGGGCACGCAGACGGCGCAGGGCATTGCTCATGGCGGGCTGGGAAAGTTCTACGCGCTCCGCCGCACGGCTGACGCTGCGCTCAAGAATGAGTGCATCCAGGGCTCGCAGCAGATTGAGATCCATGTCATCGATATTCATCTGGTGAATATCCTGCATTCACGAAGACGTCTCAACAAACGTTTTCGAGATCGTCAAAGTCATCGCCATGCAGCAGGCCAAATCCACGAGATCGCGGGCTGCAGCCAGTGAGATTAATTGGAGATGACAGAGATGTTCAAGCAGTTGACAATTCCGGCTTTGGCCGTGGCAGTGGTCTTGTCGGGCGCAGCATTTGCGCAAGCGAGTGAGGAGCTCAAGGCGGCTGTCCGTCCGTTCTACGAAAAGCTCCTTAGCGCACCGAACGCCAAGGATATGCCCGCGCAGGCAGAAAAGGTGGTGGTTGAAAAATGGGTTTCGATTCCGACGCCGCGAGGAGGCAAGGACCGAGCCGGTCTCGTTAAGACTCTTAAGGGTTTCGGCAAGGCAGTACCTGATCTCAAGTGGGATATTCAGGAGATGCTGGTTGATGGCAACCGCGTCATTGTCCGGTCGATTGCGACCGGAACGCCTGCCAAGCCATTTTTTGGCGTAGCGCCAAAAGGCAACAGCTTCAAGATCATGACAATCGACATTCATACCGTCGAGAACGGCAAGATCGTTAAGTCATACCATGTTGAGGATTGGGCTCGCGCCATTCGGCAGGTCGCTGGAAAGAAGAAGTGAGCTTGAGAGATGTGATTGAGCACGGGCAGGCCAGGGGGGCTCCGATACCCTCTGGCCTGCGCATGTTTCTGGGCTGAGCTACTTTTACCCTAACGAAGCACTTACTGTGTCGTGCCTGAGCTTGCGGCCTTCGCTACTGCGGCTTGAAGCGCTTGCTTGAGCGACGTGATCTCTCTTTTCAGATCTGAGTTCTCAGCGTTCGATTTGTTGAGTTGGCTTCTTAGGTTAGCTGCTTGTTTTTTCGCGGCCGCTTTAGCCTTTTCCGCAGCTGCAATCGATTGCTTGGATGCAGTGATATCAGACTTCAGACTGTTGACCTCAGCTGCTACCTTTGCGTTCGAAGCTTCCAGGTTTTCGATGTTGGCCGTTAGTTTTGTAATCTCAGTTTTGTTTGCTTTGAGAGCGGAAGAACTTTCCTTCGATGCCGACTTGAGTTTTTCAATCTCAGACTTTGCTGCGGCGACTTCCTTCTTACTGGCAGTCAGCATTTCGTTAGCTGACTTCAGATCAGCCTCTGCCTTTGTTTGAGCCTTGAGAGCTTCAGAGCGCTGCGCGATGACTTCGTTGCGCTGGGTGTGCATCCATATCGCTGAGCCTATCCCCAGTATCGCTACGACGACCAACAGCATTGTTGATGTTTTCATTCGTATTTTCTCCCCTGCTACAATCGATGGCCGTTTGTTTTAGGTTGGACGGAGTTCCAGCCAGTCGATCACATCTGCCTGAGCATGAACTCTGGCAACAGAACAATGTTAACCGATCGGATCGGTGTATGGAACGGCTTTCGAAAGCAAAGCATAGGGGTGTGCCGGTTTTAAGTAGGTGTCGTTACCGAGCGTCTTGAATTATGCTTGGAAGTTGAGCACCAGTCGGCCTGTAAGCCGGGTTCTGTCTGGAAGCTATCAAAGATTGCTTCCGCGACGGCCATTCATCTGGGATGTCCGTTGCCGAACACCTCAAGCAACCAACCCGGGCGACTGGTCTGAAAACGGACTTCGAGCCAGGTTGTCCTGCCCGCGGCCGCCCCTATTTGGTTTTGCTCCCGGTGGGGTTTACCAAGCCGGCGTTGTTGCCAACGCGCGCGGTGCGCTCTTACCGCACCCTTTCACCCTTGCTGCCACATGCCGGAGCATGCTTCGGCGG
>JBCDBQ010000003.1:0-45218 GCA_039183375.1 Pseudomonadota bacterium | reverse complement strand
TTCTCGATGGACCGCTGCCAACTCAGAAACTCATCGACCGTAAGCTTATAGCGCTCACAAGCCTCATCGAGACTGAGTAAGCCACCCCGGACCGCCGCAACGACCTCGGCTTTTCGCCGAATAACCCACCGCTTTGTATCTTTCGGCGGCAAGTCGGCTATTGTTAACGGGCTCCCGTCCGGCCCGATGACGTATCTAACACGGGATCTAAATTGTTGTTCGGTCATTTTACTCATACACCCTGTCTGACCAAGACCTCAATGTAGACCATCCACCTTAATTTCCTCATAAATCATAAGGTTAACAGGCATATGACCTTTGTTTTGACTTGGAACACCGAAGTAAAATCTACCCAGGAAATAGAGTTTTCCTGGAACTAACTACGGTGGAGCAATTCACATGCCAACTTCTCGCGTTCTACCCGTCCCCGGACGACCTGAGGAGCGCGTTGAGGTGGACAGGCCACCTCGCTGATCCAACAATTCCAGCTTTTAAAGCATAATGATCATCCGCAACCTTCCGTATGGCATGCGCCGGCAAGTCTAACGCCGCCAAATTCACCAAAGACCGCCATTGTCATCGCTCGGAGGAGTGTATAAATCAGCGCGATGACACAAGCACTCTTGCAACAGCTCAATCCGTTTCCCGGAGAACGACGTCGTATCGTCGTTGCCATGTCGGGCGGCGTCGACTCCTCCGTAACCGCTGCGGTCCTGCACGATCACGGTCATGACGTGATCGGTGTCACATTACAGCTGTACGATCACGGCCAGGCGATAGCTCGAAGTGGCGCTTGCTGCGCCGGACAAGACATTCATGATGCCCGTCGCGTAGCAGAACATATCGGCATCCCTCACTATGTCCTCGATTATGAAGCGCGCTTTCGCAAGTCTGTGATTGAATCATTTGCCGACAGCTATGCCTCCGGACATACGCCAGTTCCATGCATCACGTGCAATCAGACGGTGAAGTTTGTCGACCTTCTGAGCGCATCCAAGGACCTTGGTGCCGAGGCCATGGCAACGGGCCATTATATCGAACGCCGAAGAGAAGATGGCAGGCCACAACTGTTCATTGGCCCCGATTTGGATCGCGATCAAAGCTATTTTCTATTTGCCACCACGACTGCGCAATTGGACAACCTGGCCTTTCCTTTGGGAACGCTCGAGAAACCCGTTGTCCGCCAGCTTGCCGACCAGTTTGCGCTTCCCGTTGCCCACAAGCCGGATAGTCAGGATATCTGCTTTGTTCCGAACGGCCGCTATGCCGACATCGTTGCCCGGTTGCGACCCGACTCCGTTATTCCGGGCGATATTGTTGATCTCAACGGTAATGTTCTAGGCCAGCATGACGGCATTATCAATTTCACCATTGGCCAGCGACGCGGCCTCGGCATCGCGACCGGCGAGCCACTCTTTGTCACACGCTTGGACACCAAGAATCATCGCGTCATCGTCGGTCCGCGCAGCGCACTGACAACCACCATAGTCCATTTGAAAGATATCAATTGGCTTGGCGATGCGAGTAAGCACGATCTGGATTCTGGCAAACTAGACATCTATGCCAAAGTTCGTTCGACGCAGCTGCCGAAACCAGCCACTCTGCACCACGATAAGTCTTCAGACTCCGCTCGGGTGGAATTAGCCATGCCTGAAAATGGTATTGCACCCGGTCAAGCATGCGTATTCTACACCGGTGCCGGCGCTGGGGCACAACTTTTGGGAGGCGGATGGATCGAGCGCAGCACCTCGGCTTCGTTCGCGACTACTTCGCTGGCAGTGAGCAAAGCTCAAGAGCAGGTCAGATAAGTCTAATTCCGCATCTTGGCGGCATTGGCTCATTGCAATAACAGGGCACCCATCTCATAGATCGTGGTCCTTTTTCTGGAGAACATTCTGCGTTGCCAGACAAAGCCAAACTTGTTCAGCGGCGGAAGCTCATCTTCATCAAGCAGAATTTTTTTCCCGTTACCACAGATAGGCAGCTTCCATCCCAATGTGGCGGACTAGTTCGATCTGCGAAACAAAAGCTTCTTGGGCTTTCCACCCCAATGTAACCACCCCAAGTGCGATCCAAACTCATGCAACGAATGCCCTAATCTGAGACATCAACGTTCGCAGGACAGCAGCTCAGCCGCTAAGCTAAATAAACAATCCATTTTTGAGTAGTGGCGAAGATGATCTTCAAAAAATCTCGAAGAACAAATTAGTCGCAACAATAGGGATTCAGTTTTCGTCCGGCGAACCACAAGCGAATAACAGATAGACTTCCGGAAGAAAAATTCGCTGCCACATCTTTGCGTGGCGAGCATATCAAACGTACGCTGAATTCAGCTGCATTTATATTCAGAACGAGTACAAGCTTTCCAAAGCCATACGCTTATGAGCCTTAATGCAAAAAGCTCATACCTAATTGCTATGCTTAACAATATTTGTCCACAATTGCGTATCACAGTTTTGCTTTAGAGATTGGGAGCACGGCAAGGCGAACGTCTGATGGGGAGCAGATGCGCGGATAAGCCGTCAGGGGAAGTGTGAGTAATGCGCGCTAGACTGGGGCTGTCGGCGAAGGGGTGGACACATCCGAACCTGCTGAAAATATTTTCCTTTCTTCTTTGCTGCCAATGCGTTTTGACAGTGCCGGCAATTGGCCAATCTTTGAGAGAAGCCATGATTGCCGCGTATCGTAACAATCCGTTATTGCAGTCGCAACGGCTGCAAACAAGAGCTGTTGATGAGCATGTACCGCAGGCTTTATCCGGGTATCGGCCGAAAGTTAGTGGCGAGGGGTTCTACGGTATAACCTCACGCGATGCGAAAGAGCCGCGCGTAGACCAGGATGCAGCAGAGACGTATGGCTATAGCCTAAAGGTGGAGCAACCGTTGTTCGACGGTTTCAGAACACGCAATTCTGTGCGAGAGGCAGAGTCGAAGGTCCGCGGATCCCGGCATGATCTACGCGCAAAAGAAAACGATCTGCTGTTTGAGACTGCCTCCGTGTACTTCGATGTCCTGCGCGCCGAAGGCAACTTGCTGTATCGGCGCAAAGCTCTCACGGCCATGCGTCGTGAATTGGTAGGTGCCCAAGAGCGTGTGCGACGCGGACAAAGCAGCATCACTGACCTCGAACAATCCCGACAGCGCGCGGCGTTAGCGAGATCAGAAAAAAAGAAGGCGGCTGCGGAGCTTCGCGTTAGCCAGCTTCGTTTCGTCCGAATTACCGCTATCAAGCCTCGAAGTCTGCGAATGGTCAGGCTGCCTACACCGCATCTGCCGCGATCCTTGCGACAGGCCATCAATCTTGCCGAGACAAACAGTCCGATTATTGGTTCGGCGGACTCCCGGACTGAGGCCGCACGACATGCTGCCAACCGAGCAAGAGGCGAATTGCTGCCCAGCGCAACCATTGTTGGAATCTACGATCGATCCTTCAACTCATCCACGGGCTATCGAGATGAAGAGGCAAGTTCGGTAGTTGGAAGGATACGGGTACCTCTCTTCCAAGGCGGCCAAGTTTACTCGCGCGTCAGACAAGCCAAGAGTCGAGCAGCAAGTCTCGACCGTGCTGCCAGCGCAGCGAAATTACGCGTTGGCGAAGCAGTCGGTGCGGCATGGACCGAGTTTAAAACGGCACGCCAGCGGCTAAGTATCGAAAGCGAATCTGTCAAAGCTGGCGAGCGCGCGCTGGCCGGAGTGAAAGAAGAACATCAAGCGGGACGACGAACGTTGCTCGATGTGCTCGATGCCGAACGAGAACTTGTCGACGCCCGGATAAGGCTGTTGAGCACAAAACGCGACCTGCAGGTCGGCGCCTATGCGCTACTTCGTGCAACCGGAAGCCTGACGGTCGGTAATCTCTATCCGGGAGCAGAGCGCTACGATCCCAAGGCACACTATCGTGCCGTCAGGAAGAGATGGTGGGGCGTGCAAGTGCCAACCTCGGAGAACACAGTCTTCCTAGGTCGCGAAATTCTGAACTCACCCCACGCGACTTACAGCGATACCGAGAAAAGTCATATTGGGTTGTCATCGCAAACGGCGACCGCGGGTCAAACACTAAGATCAAATAGCTGGCAGGCTAAAGTGTCCAAACGCCAAAAATTGCCAAGACAGCAGGAATAGCAAGGGCAGATACGCCTCTCAACTTAGCCTGCCTAGAACAAACGAACGCAAACCGGAGATGGGATATGACGACCTGGACCGTTAGCTCCAATAGCGAATTGCTATCAACACTCAAAAGTTACGCGACCTCCGGAGACACCATATTGCTGGAGACCGGAAGTTATGGCACATTCCAGTTGGACAACCACCAATTCAGCGACTATGTCACGATCAAATCGGCTGATCCAAATGATCCCGCAGTGTTCACGACCGTCGATATTAATAACTCAAGCTATATCCACTTAGATTCAATACATGTCAGCAATCCTGGCAACGGAAGTGCAACATCAAAGCTCGTTTCCGTCGAAGATGGGAGCCACCATGTCACTGTGTCCAACTCTGAGATGCACGGCAGAATCGACGGCGAGTACCAAGGTTGGTACGGGCTGTATTCAAAGAACTCGAGCTTTGTCCGCTTTGAAAACAACGACATTCACGATGTGAAGAACGGCATAGTCGTTTTCTCTACCAATAATATCGAAATCGTCGGGAACGAACTCGAATATCTTGGCAACGACGACATGAAGTTCGGAGGCGTAAGTGGTGTTCTGATTGAAGACAACACTGGCGCCACAAACAAGTATAAGGCCGAGGGTGCACATGTCGACTTTATTCAGTTTCAGGGTGGTGGAACCGATATCGTAATTCGTGGCAATGTCTCGTTGCAGGGCGACGGTTACAACCAGCAGGGCATATTCCTCTCTGATTCCACCTTTCACAACGTGCTGATTGAACAGAACGTTATTGTGAACAGTTTGCTTCGTGGCATTAGTGTGTCGGACGGTTCGAACATCATTGCTAGAGATAACACCGTCTTAACAGTACCTGGGCAGGGCCATAAGGCTTCTTTAGTTATTCTGCCAAGCGGTAGCGTCAAAGAAAACAATATCGAATCCCATGTCAATTCTCAGGCGGGTTTCTCGGGAAGCAATCTCAAGGTGCAGTGGGACAAGCCCAACGAAGCGAACTACTACGACGCCCTCTATGAGAACATATCAAACTGGCCTGAGCTAACCATCGAAGATCTAAGACCCGTTCCCGGGAGCTCGAGCGAAACGATCGGCGCCCACGCCCGCATTAGCGAGCTCTTGAATGCAGAACCGCCAGTGGTTATTGACGACATTCCTGTGGTTGAGGATGCTGCGCCGCCGTTGACTGTTGAACCGTTGCCTGAACCGGTCAGCGCAAGTCTGGAAGCTGACAACACAACAGTCGAACCTGACATTGGTGAACAGGCAGATGAACCGAGCCAACCAACGGTTGAGCTGCCTGTTGACAGCATCGATGATGTGCCACCAACGGCCGCAGAGCCGGGCGAACCCATTTCCTATTGGTCGATGAGCGCGCAACCCAATGGACGCATAACAGACTCGGAAGGCATATCAGATGCCCAACTCTATGTGCTCAATGGCAAGTCTGTCTCGCTCGCCGATGCCACGACAATACCGGGCCCCAACGGAGATGACGCCTTATTGTTTGGGGAGGGACAGAAGTCATTTGCCTACGCCGCTAATGACCAAGCCTATCAAGTGCTCAATGGCACGGTATCAGCTTGGTTCAATCCAACAAGTCTTGAGAGCACGCAGGCCATTCTGTCCAAAGACGAAAGTCATGCTGATGACGGCGGGCATTTTCACATTCGTATCGAGCCAGATGGGTACTTACTTGTCCGCGTAGCTGACGGGGACGGCTCATCAAACAAGGGTTACAATCACGAATGGCTTTCCAAGGAACCCGTTGTCGAACAGGGCAATTGGCAGCACGTTGCACTGTCGTTCGGAGTTGCAGGCATCTCTGTCTATTATAACGGGGAAGCCATCAGCGACGCACAATTCGAGAAAGTAGGCGGCGCCGGCGACTTGGCAATGAGCGACTTTGTCGGTGGTTACGCCATCGGCAACGACAAACCGTTTGTTATCGGCGCCAACGCTTACGCGTCCCGCGATACGTCAACGGCAAGTGAGTTGGGTTCTGACGGCCGCCTGACACACTTTTTCGAAGGCGGTATCGCTGATGTCGGTTTCTGGGGTGGCAATACACCAGAACACGCCCTGTCGGCGGGCCAAGTCGCAGGCCTCTATGCCCAGGGCCAAAGCCAATCGGATGCAGAACCGCCAGTGGTTATTGACGACATTCCGACAGCGGCGGCGCCGTTAGATCAAGCGGAGGTGGTCAATGACGAAGTCTCGTCCGGCGACATCTCGCAAAGCGTTAGCCTGCAGCAGGCAGACGGTCTGATTGAGGCAACTGCGGCTGGCGGTGTAGACCAAGAACCGCAACTTGTTCTGCTACAAGACTTGCTCTCACCAGGCCCTAACAATCATGTCTCCAGTACAGCCTCATCCGGTAACGATCTACTCATAGGAACGGTTGAGAACGACAGCATTTCAGCAAATTGGGGTGACGACCGTATATCTGGCGGCCTTGGCGACGACAACTTGAATGGAGAGGACGGTAACGATCTGATTTCCGGTGGTCGTGGCAACGATGATCTGGATGGCGGCTTTGGAGATGACATCCTTGTTGGCGAAGCTGGGCATGATGCTATCAATGGCGGTCGAGGCGCTGACGTTCTGATTGGTGGAAGCGGCAACGATATTCTTGAGGGTGGCATCGGAGAGGATGTTATCTATGCTGGTTCCGGCACAAACACCATCGACGGCGGAACCGGCGCGGACGTCATTGTAATGGACGGGCATCGCGATGATTACACGATAGAGCAGAATAATATGGAGTGGACAATTACGAACGCTCACGGCTCCATCGATCAAGTTTCCAATGTCGAGCACGTCTACTTCAGTGGATCAGAGCAAACATATGAATTGGGTAGCGACGGAACGCTTCGACCCGACTCCGACAGCAAAACAATAGAGGCACTTTTGGAAGGCGAACTTCTGTCGGAACTTCTAAACCTGCCTAGTTCTCCAACGCCAGCATCCACCACAAGCGTTGATGCACAACTCGCAGAAATGGCAGAGCTTGATATTGCACAATCTGGCAACTCAACAGCTCATGAAAACGCTGACGCCATATTGCTCACAGTTCCCGTCGTAGCAGAGCCGAATATCGACGTGACCTTAGCAAACGAGGATGATTTTCGATTGGTGTAGCCTTAAGAGCCGTATCAAGTTCTCCTATTGTACGTGTTAAGCAATCCGTAATCTGCAGGCGAACCAAGTTTTGCAAAAAAAGAAATTTCTTAATGGTGAAGAGTTAATTGCAATATGGAGCAAGCGCTGACTTCGTTCTTTGGAGTGGATTGGCAACTGCTGTTGCTCGCAATCCATTATGTCAGCGCAACTTGGTTGCTGGCTGCAGCACCGTTCGTCGACTTCGTTTCTTCGCGCGCACTTGTGGCAGGCGGACCTGCGCCGCGTCGCCGACATTTGAACTTCATTCTTAGTACAACGATCGCAAGTGCACTTCTTCTCGTACTAAGCAGTTCGGTATTGGCAATCACGCAATTCACCTATGATGCAGTGGAGCGTGGTGTCGTAATCAAACTGGTTGCCGCTGCTATTTATTTTGCAAACGCACTGCTAGCTGATCGGACCCTTATCCCTTTGGTGGCACGACGTGGCCGCAACCAGAGGCCTTCAGCCGGCTTGACCGACACACTGAAGTGCTCGTCAATTGTAGCAACATCAATCTGTTGTTGGTCTATCCTGGCTGCTGTATCCCTGTTTGACAATCTACAAAGGATGTCAACAGAAAGCCAATTGACGGCCATACTTGCAGCTTGGATAACGGTTTTTGCTCTGCTGACTGCAGCCACATCGTTCGGCCAATTACACCGGCGCAAGGAATCAACCGGAACGCAACAAAGCAAACTTGGTCAACGTGATCCACACCAGCTGGTTACAGCAAGATCGAGCGAGCCACCTGATAATAAGCCCAAACAGACAACAACAACGCATAGGCTTCAAACGCTTCTGAATTGGAAAGACGGCCTACTCGATTCTTTGGGGCAATCGCCGTCCAATGACAACGATCGTAAACAGGTGCGCGAGCGCTTAGAACAAGCGCGAATGAATTCAGTGCGGCGAGAGAGGAGAGTTACGGCAAACGAAGCTTTGGCGCGGGAAGCAGATACCCATTCAAACCAACGTGGGAATGGGAAAGTGAGTCGCGAACCGCAAGCGGATGAGCAGGATCAGGAGATATCTTCTGTAGTCCAAATCACTGATATCAGTCGAGCATGCCGGCGCGCTTTGCTGGGTGTAGGAATCATCAGTTTTTTCTCGAATATGCTGATGTTGACCGGCCCCCTATTTATGTTGCAGGTCTACGATCGCGTCCTTACGAGCAAGAGCGTACCAACTTTGGCGGCGTTATTACTGCTGGTAGTCGGACTGTTCGTTTTTATGGCTGTGCTCGACTTTATTCGAGTCCGGCTTCTTGTCCGGATCGGTTTACGAATTGATCGCATGCTGAGCCCTGCGGTTCTTGAGCGAACAATTGAAGTCAGCAGTGCTGCTGATCAGGCCAAAAGGATCCAACTGCGCAAAGACCTACATCAGACCCGCCAATTCATTTCGGGTGCTGGAACGACTGCGATCTTTGATATGCCCTGGGCTCCCCTGTATTTTGGCCTGATAATGATGTTTCACTGGTCACTCGGAGTCGTCGCGCTCATTGGAGCCGCCATTCTCGTTACTCTATCGTTGCTCAACGAATTTCTTTCTAAAGCACTCGTTGCTGAAGCATCCATTCACGCGGCAGGCGCTGAAAGAATGGGAGAAGCAGGTCGGCGCAATAGCGAAACGCTTAGTGCTATGGGTATGACGGAGACATACCGCAATCGCTGGCTGACCGAGCATGCCGCCGAACTCGTTGCCCAGACGAAGGCCGCTGATATTTCAGGCTTCTTTTCTGTTCTGACCAAAACGCTCCGACTGGTCTTACAATCAGCCATGCTGGCGATGGGCGCATATCTTGTATTAGGCAATGCAATATCACCCGGTGTGATGATTGCGTCGTCCATTATACTTTCACGCGCTCTAGCTCCGGTGGAGCTCGCCATTGCGCATTGGCGCTCGTTCATCGCTGCACGACAAGGCTGGCAACGTCTTACAACGGAATTTGCAAACGCAGGCACACGAGAAGCTCGAATTCGTCTGCCAGTGCCAGAAGGCCACGTAAGCGTACAAAATGTTTTTGCCGCTCCGTTGGACGTGCGAGAGCCAGTTCTCAAAGGAGTGAATTTTGATCTTCGTCCAGGCGATGGATTGGCAGTTATCGGCCCCAGCGGGTCTGGTAAGTCAACATTGGCGCGTGTATTGGTCGGCGTGTGGCCGACCCTGAGAGGGCATGTCAGGCTCGATGGAGCACCGTTGGAGCATTGGCCTTCACAGCAGCTCGGACATCATATTGGTTACTTGCCACAATCCGCAGAGCTTTTTGAGGGCACGATCGCAGAGAACATTGCGCGCTTCTATCCGAGTGCAGAAGCATCGGCCGTCATTGAAGCGGCCCAAAGTGCGAACGTTCACGAAATGATTCTCGGTCTGAGCGATGGCTACAATACTCGTGTTGGCGAGGGAGGTACGGTTCTGTCAGGTGGTCAGCGACAACGAATTGCCCTAGCACGCGCGTTCTTTGGTCAGCCATCACTGATGATCCTAGACGAGCCGAACTCAAATCTCGACAGCGATGGTGAAACAGCTTTAGCGGAAGCAATGCGCAAGATGCGGGATGCAGGACGAACGGTAATTATCATGTCGCACAGGCGGAAGGCACTCGAGCATGTGAACAGTATTCTGGTGTTGAATGATGGACGCCAGGTCGCATTTGGCCCCAAGAACGAAGTCCTAGGATCGGTGCGCGCATCCGGAAAAACAGAACATAGGATCGATTATGCGTCGCGCTAATTCCTTCCACGACTCGCCAGACGATCCACTAGCAATATTGTCGCGGGAGGACGCGCGGATAAACACCTATCTCCGGATGGCAAATTTTGTACTTCTTGCGCTACTGGTCGGATTGGGTGGTTGGGCCGCAATGACCAAAATCAGCGGCGCAGTCATAGCGGATGCGAAGATAGCCGTGGAGGCGAAATCCAAGTCTGTTCAACATTTGGAAGGTGGTATTGTAACAGACTTGGCTGTCAAAGAGGGTGAGCAGGTGCAGAGGGGGCAACTGTTGCTTCAGCTTGACCCCGGCCAAGTGAACGAAACAATTCGAGGTTTGCGCTCGCAAGCACAAGCAAAAAAGGCCCAACTCGAGTTTCTTCGTAGCGAACTTGATGATCTGAATGCCCTTGCTGAGAAACGACTGGTTCCTCGCAGCCAATTGGCAAAAGCGAAACGCGAACTCGCAGAGCTTGAGGGCGAATATGGTCGACTAAGCGCTGAGTTATCGAGAACCGATGTCAACAAGAAGAGGCTTAGGATCCGCGCACCCATTGAAGGTCGCGTCCACGGCATGCGAGTTCACACTATCGGGGGCGTTGTAAAGCCCGGCCAGGAAGTGCTGAAGATAGTTCCATCGAATGCCAAACTTATCTTGGAAGGCGCCCTCGAGCCAAAGGATATCGATCAGGTAGAAAAGGGCCAAAAAGTTTCAATTCGGCTCTCAAGTTTTAATCAACGAACAACACCTGAGCTGAATGGCAAGGTAACAAGTATCTCCGCGGATTTGGTCTCAGACGAACGTCGGGAGAACTATCATTATCTCGTCTACATTGAGTTCGATGAGAACCAACTCTCACGGTTGGGTGGACGACCGATAGTGCCCGGCATGCCAGCAAGTATCTTCATCCAGACAGAAAGCCGGACAGTCCTCGGCTATCTCGTCAGCCCTTTGACCGATCAATTCCGTCGCGCCATGCGTGAGGATTGAGAACTGTGTCCGAAAGTTATCGTTTTTTTGGAGAGCTGGAGCCATCTCCGCAATGCGTGACAAGTGAATTATATTTAGGCAAACCACAAAGTGCCCCAGAGCAAGGACGACAGAATATGTGAATTGTCTGTCTTACAGCACGCGCTCGGCGAAGAAAGTCATCACTAGCCACGTATCTATTTGCTGCGATGCCGACTGATCGCTACCTCGGCAGGAATTGCAATCGCCATGGCACTTTCCCATCACCTTCGCATTAGTCCGTTTCGACTGTTTTGCGGATGATACACCCCAATCGTGGCGGACGAACTGAATACGTAGCTCAAGGGATGTAGCATCTGTTTAATGCTTATGTTTCTTTTTTAGAAGTTAAACTTGGACAGCGGAGACTTCTGGTTTGCGCTTTCCGGCAATATACCATTGCGACCCAGCCTTCTTCACCGACCAAATGGATCGCTTTGTTGCTTTAACAGGAAAAATTTAAAACTGTCTTCAATATCCACATCCGGTTCTGTGCAAATGCTACAAGTGTAAACCTGTTATGGTCGCCGTCCATCCTCGCAACTGAAGTCGCTTGAGGCGCCCTGCCATTACCCGACCTTCAATACCGTGTCAGAGCCAAGTCGGAACCACTGTCCGCCAAGCCTCCGACAACATATGCAATCGGACGGCATCGGCACACCAACATCGCCACCCGTTACAAGCGCACTCCGTCATCAAGAGCAATCAATTCTGCGCGCCACAAGGCAATGTGCGAGGATATCAGCATCTAGGCAGACGGGTGCCGAGTAGGCTAAGGCCTCCTGACAATGCCTGGTCGACGGCGACGAGCGTTGAATGTCAAAAAGATGCCTTGCAGGTGACCAAATCCCCTCTTGAGAACAAAACGGCAAATCTGTGGCAGTAGAGAAACCACAACTGCGGGACGGCGCTTGAGACCACTCAGCAAGAAGCGCCCCGACCAGCGGTATCTTCCGCAGCGGAACATCAAGCGACCCAGCTGCAACAAATGGAGTGCGTAAAGGTCATGATGCCTCCGAAATAAGTCGTGATTATTCTTTATTATGCGAACTAGTCCGAGTGCTTTTTTATTATTGCTCTTCGAGATGCTGTCCTCTGACACAAAGGCTAAAACAACCGGATCGATTTCCTCAAAGACCTTCGTATGCTGGACCAAGCGCACTGAGAATTCCCAGTCTTCATTCGCCTTAGCGCAGGGGTCAAACCACTCTATGCCTGGAAAACAGCTACGCCGAAAAAGAGCATTTTGGACGCTGATGCGATTGTGGGTTAGGAGCTTTCGGACCTGATCCTCCTGCAGCTCCATCCTATTTTCGGGTGGTGGCGCGCAAGTTACAAGACCAGGTGCATAGTTCCACGAAGAGTCACGCCCAAAAACAATCTTTGATCCGGTTACAGCTCCAACATCTCGAGGCAAAGTCTCAAGTTGTCCAAGCTGACGTGCCAACTTCCCCGGAAGCCAAAGATCATCACTATCCTGGAACGCAATGTACAATCCGCGTGACAAACTCAATCCCGTGTTACGCGCCGCCGACACCCCACGATTGCGCTCATGTCGGATGTAACGAACACGGGCGTCACGAAGACAATCGGCGACTTTCTTGGTGTCATCTTGAGAGGCGTCGTCAACAATGATGAGTTCAATATCTTTGACAGTCTGGGAAAGAACACTTCTGCAAGCATCCGATAGGACGTGCGCGCGATTATATGTTGGTAGAATAACTGAGACCTTGACCATTAAAATAGATCTCGCTCAATCAACGCATCATTGCACCGCAAGGCAGAATTGCTCAGGACATGGGTATAACTTGAGCTAGTCGCTCGAAGGGACTTGCAGCAATGAGCCAATAATTGAGCAACAAATCCTTTTTGTTTGCGATAATAGACAAATTCTAGTGTTGCCATTGTCGATCGCGACATAGGCTTCCACCTAAAAATGATATCTCACTGCCAATAAGCCATCCCAGTTGGAGGGCCGACGGGAGGCAGAACAACAATGCATTTGTTAAGCGGCCCCCGCGAACAGAAGATGAAGCCACATTGGTGCAACTAAGAAAAAGATGTTTTGTGCCCTAGATTGGAACTTCCACATCTCTTCTACCGATACATAACAAACTCCTCTTTCCTCTGCGAATGATCAAGCACAGAACTTTCCTCTCGCGTAACGACCTAGTGAAACGTGAGGAACAAGGTTGAACTCCCAACACTGAACCTGGCTCGCGCCGGGGAATGGTAAGTTTAAGGCCTTTGATACAAAGCTTAGGGACGGACGTCTCAAATGTGAGACTCTCTAATGACTGGTAAGCCAAAGATTATCATCGAGCAATCGTTTCAACACTGCCATTACAAACGCCTGCTTAACGCGACTGACGATCGACTACCTGTGGAAGAAGGAAGCAATGCTTGGCGGGAGAAACTGACCATGAACCAGCAAAAGATCTGGACAAATCAGAAGAAGGTGGTCAGCCAATTGCAACCAGTTAACACGCCAACCAATCCATTTCGCCACATTTAACAATCTGGATCGACAATCTGATCCATTCCGGGCTGTCTACGTGCAGCGCGTGCGCAGCACTGGAAAGCGATAAATAGCTCCACATTTGAGAAGCTTCGAGTACCGCGCCACGGCGCGACATGCTTGCGTTAGTGAGTTGTTCAGTCCAAGTACGATCAGAAACAAGACAATCCCCTGGACATGCTCAGATCACTCGTGTACTAGAGCGCCCTTGCGTACCCATGCTCTCGAGGTGAGTGTACTCGTGAGGCATAGGCTCGACTGCAAAAGTGCATGACATAGTTCAATTGCTAGGCCCTAATTCAACGAACACTAAGATGCGATAAATGCCAGCAAAATGGTAGGGGCGGAGTAGCTCAGGTGGTTAGAGCAGCGGAATCATAATCCGCGTGTCGGGGGTTCAAGTCCCTCCTCCGCTACCAATTTTTTTTATAGATTAAAGGATGTTAGGCTGAATTGATGGGTCATATCCGTCTTGTCCAGTCTGTCCGTTTCCACAAAATCGCCACAATCTATACTCGGTGCGTTCGAAAACCCACTGTTCGATGGATCAGGTCGAAATCGAACAGGAGCTTGACACTCAAGTAGCTCACTTTACGAACCAGCGATATAAACCAGTCGATCATGAAGCACGGATCGATAAGCTTGTTGGCTGCCACAATCATTGATGATGGCTAGCAAGCGTCAGCAATCTGACAACCGTACACGGTTCCCTAGGAAGGAGCCTGGCAACCTCCAAAGCAAGAGAAAGGATCAAACAAGAGATGTATATCCAATGCCACTCGCAACATCGAAAGTAGACCGCTTAAATCGAACCAGTAGGCCACGCCGTGAGTCCGCTCCGCTGCGAGCATGATTGTTTCCAGTTTCCTGATGATAAACACTCACAAAAGTAGCCGCATATTGGCGATCTGGATTCTCACCTTCATCTCTCAGCAGCCAAGCTGATCACCGTAGTGCTTAAAGCTGGATGCACCGAAGCTCAACATGGAAAAGCTTACGAATGACAACTGCTGCTTGCTCAAGAGTTGAATTACAGGCCTGAAATGTTTGAGTTGTCGCTACGGAAACTACTCTGGCAATCTCGGCTTCGCGTACAAATACAGCTAGCTGAGACTCTGCTGTGTGACCAAACACTCTAAAGCTAAGAATACCCCAGCACACACTCAGCAATGTGATAGTCGGATTTTACGCTTTTATCCGCGCGACGTGTCGAGCAAAAAAGTACGAATTGGTTTTGACAACATCAGCTAACTGGCAGATCAAATGAGCAAATTTGAATAATTGATTAATCTGAGTAGAAGAACTAGGTTAGCAACACTTTGTTTTAGCGTCATGGATTATTAGTTATGCCCGTCATTTCTGACGATTTTGACGACACCATTCTGTCTAATGCATGGACTTTCGTAGGTCCGACTGGAACAAGCAGTGGATTAGTACAATCCGGCTCTGAGTCTTTCTTGACTCTGACGACCTCTCCTGGTGACCACGATGTTTGGACAGCAAACCGATCCGCAAGCGCCCTACAATCGGTAGATAATACCGATTTCGACGTCGTGGCGCGCTTTCTATCAACACCTACCGAGCAGTTCCAGATGCAAGGCATCCTGGTTCGAGAAGACGTTGACAGCTGGATCAGATTTGACCTGCAGTCCAACGGGTCTGAACTTCACGCATTCGCCTCGGTCACCCTCGACGGTATTCCAGGCACGCGCATAGACGTGCCGGTGATCGAAGGCACAGCTTCATTTCTGCGCGTAACGCGATCAGGTGATTTCTGGTCGTTTCTCTACTCCAATGACGGTGCCAACTGGACACTTGCTGGAAGCTTTCAACAGGCATTGAGTGTAACTGAGATCGGACCGTTTGCGGGTAGCACAACGTCTGCTCCTGGGTTTACGGCCGAAGTGGACTATTTCTTCGACGCAGCAAGTCCACCACCTACCGAGGACGGCTTACCTTTACCCCTGATTGCATCTGGCCCGCATGTTCTCACCGGGTTAGTCGCAGAGGCGTCAGTGCTATCGCACGAAGCCAGCTATTCTTTATCTGACGGAACATTCGCGTTTACGATCACCGCCGACGCGATCGATGGGCGGCGATTTTTACTGTCAAAGGATTCAAGCGGATTTGATAGCGGAGGCCACGCCGGCATTTACATTGAAGACGGCACGGTCGTTGCGCGCTTTCAGGATACCACAACGACGTATGTTGCAGCGACCAGTGCATTAATCACGACCGGTCAGATACATCACATTGCCGTCAGTTTTGGGACAGCTGGGCTCAAAATCTATGTCGACGGAATTGAACAGGCCTCAAATGCCTACACCGGCGGCCTACTTGGCAACGCTGAACCCATCGTCATCGGCGCCAACCAATGGGCCAGCGGCAACGGTGTTGCAGATGATCTCCGTGATGCATTCAACGGTGAGATTTCCGAAGCACAACTCTATGGCACGGCCTTGGGAACAGCAGATATAGCGAGCCTCAGTGCGAATGCATTGAACGCCTCGCCTGTTGCGATTGATGATGCTCTTACAACAGATCAGGGCGTTGCTCTTCTGATCGATGCTGCCGTTGACCTCCTTGCCAACGACACCGATGCTAACGGCGATACTCTAAGTGTTACCGCCTTCACGCAGCCAGCAAACGGAACATTGGTCGATAATGGCAATGGCACATACACGTACACTCCGAATTCGAGTTTTATTGGCACCGACACATTCTCTTACACAGTCAATGATGGCAACGGTGGAACCGACACATCAACCGTAGCAATCACGATCTCAGATCCGGCGAATACCCCACCGACTGCTTCGGCCGACACGTACAACACTGATGAAGACACGGTCCTCAATATTGCGGCCGCCACTGGTGTTCTAGCCAACGACACGGATCTTGATGGCGACGCATTGACCTTATCGGTGATCTCCGGCCCGTCCAATGGTGCACTTACTCTCAATGGCGATGGTGAGTTTAACTACACACCAAACACAAACTTCAACGGAACTGACAGCTTCACGTACGAAGTAAACGATGGACGAGGCGGCATCGCTTCAGCAACCGCCGCAATTGAGGTGAACCCAATCAACGACGCGCCTTTGGCAGGTGATGATACTCTCAGCGCAGCATCAGACACGCCGTTGATCATAAATGTGGATACCGAGCTACTAGCCAACGACACGGATATCGATGGCGATGCTTTGATCGCAGCAATATCAATCCAGCCGACAAATGGAACTTTGATAGATAACGCAGATGGCACCCTAACCTACACTCCCAACACTGGCTTTGTGGGATCAGATACTTTCGCCTACACAGTCAGCGACGGAAATGGCGGGACCGCGCAAGCCAGCGCGACCATAACAGTTACCGACTCCTCCCTACCTTCACCCCTGCTGGAATCTGGCCCACATATCCTTACTGGCTTAGTGGCGCAGGCCCCGGTGCTTACGCACGAAACTGGCTATTCTTTATCTAACGGAACATTCGCCTTTACATTCACCGCAGACGCGATCGACGGACGGCGGTTTTTACTCTCGAAAGATTCGAGTGGATTTGATAATGGCGGCCACGTCGGCATTTACATTGAAGACGGCGCAATTGTTGCGCGTTTTCAAGACACAACTACGACTTATGTTGCAACGACCAGTGCGCTTATAACGGCCGGTCAAGCGCATCACGTCGCCGTGAGTTTTGGGACTGCCGGACTCAAAGTCTATGTCGACGGAGCTGAGCAAGCCTCAGATCTCTACACGGGTGGATTGCTAGGCAACGATGAGCCCATTGTTATTGGCGCAAACCAATGGGCCAGCGGCAATGGAATTGCAGACAAGCTCCGTGATGCATTCGACGGCGAGATTTCAGAGGCTAAGTTGTATGACACAGCCTTAGGGACAGCAGAGATAGCGAGCCTCAGTGCGAATGCCTTGAATGTCTCACCTGTTGCTCTTGATGATACCTTTACCACAGATCAGGGTGTTGCTCTTCTGATCAATGCTGCCGTCGACCTCCTTGCCAACGACACAGATGGCAACAACGATGCCCTTAGTATCACCGCTTTTACACAACCAACTAACGGTACATTGGTTGACAATGGCAATGGCACTTACACCTACACCCCAATGTCTAATTTTATTGGCACAGACACATTCTCTTATACTGTCGATGACGGCAACGGTGGAACCGATATAGCAGTCGCATCTATAGCCGTCTCAACGCCACAGGCGGGTATAGTCTCAGATGATTTCAGTAGCGCCAGTTTGCAAAGCTTTTGGACCATTGGCGGGCCTGCGGGAACAACAAGTAGCCTCAACGTCAATGGCACTGATGCTTATGTCTCGCTGTCTACTCCGGCCGGTGACTTCGATGTTTGGACAGTGAACAACTCCGCCCGAGCGATGCAGGCGATTGATGATGCTGACTTCCAGGTTGAGGCCGGCTTCCTATCAACGCCAAGCGCCCAATATCAGATCCAAGGTATTCTCGTTGAGGAGGATGCCGATACCTGGATCCGTTTCGATACTTTTTCCGATGGCAGTGCCCTGAACGCGTTTGCTGCGGTCACTCTTGATGGTTCGCCAGCTACCCAATTCAATGTGGAAATCCCAGGCGGCACTGCGCCCTTTATCCGGGTTGATCGAGCGGGCGATATCTGGACGATGTCGTATTCAACCGATGGCTCCGCCTGGAGCGTTGCCGGTAGTTTCACACAGGCCCTCAATGTTAGCTCCGTTGGTCCATTTGGTGCGAGCACGGGAAACGCGCCAGGTTTTACAGCACAAGTCGACTATTTCTTCGATGCATCGGCACCTCCTGCAACGGAAGATGACATTGGCACCAACGTAGTACCGACTGCTGTTGATGATGTACTCGCAACAGGTGCGAATACAGCGCTCACAGTCAGTATTGCCACCGACCTATTGTCCAATGACAGCGACCCGAATGGCGATCCAATATCGTTGGTTTCATTCACGCAACCAACTAACGGCAGTCTTATCGACAATGGCAATGGTACGCTAACCTACACACCAGCCCAGGACTTTGTCGGAACAGACACGTTCACTTACACGATCAGCGATGGCAGTAGCGGAACCGACACAGCGAGTGCATCCATAACCATTTCTCCGCCACAGGCGACCATCGGTTCTGACGATTTCAGTGGCACTACATTACAAAGCTTTTGGACCGTGGGGGGCCCAGCTGGAACGTCAAGTAGTCTCGACGTGAATGGTGCGGAAGCCTATCTCTCACTTTCGACGCCGACCGGTGACTTCGATGTGTGGTCAGTCAATAACTCCGCCCGAGCGATGCAGGCAATCACGGACTCTGACTTCCAAGTCGAAGTCGGTTTCCTGTCAACACCAAATGCCCGCTACCAAATGCAAGGCATTCTGGTTGAAGAAGACGCCGATACTTGGATCCGCTTCGATACCTACCATGATGGTACTGACCTGAACGCGTTTGCTGCGGTGACACTTGATGGTTCGCCAACCGCGCAGTTCAGTGTTGCGCTTCCAGTTGGCACCGCACCTTTCATCAGGGTTGATCGGGCGGGCGACGATTGGATGATGTCGTATTCGACGGATGGGGCGGTCTGGACTGTTGCGGGTAGCTTCACACAAGCGCTCAATGTCAGCTCGATTGGTCCATTTGGTGCGAGCACAGGAAACGCGCCAGGCTTTACGGCACAAGTCGACTATTTCTTTGATTCCTCGGCACCGCCTTTGACAGAAGATGGCGTTAGCACAAATAACATCCCCTTTGCTGCTGGTGATTTTCTGTCAACCGGAGCAAACACTGCATTAGCCGTCAGTATCGCGACGGACCTTCTCGCGAATGACAGCGACTCGGATGGAGACCCTCTATCATTGGAGTCATTCACGCAACCTACGAATGGCAGTCTCATCGATAACGGCAACGGCACGCTAACGTATACGCCAGCGCAAGGCTTTATTGGAACAGACACTTTCACTTACACAGTCAATGATGGCAACGGTGGAACCAATTCGGCGATTGCATCTATAGCAGTCGCATTACCGGATTCGGGTATCATTTCAGATGATTTTGCAAGTTCTACCCTTAACCCTGCATGGAGCTTTCTTGGTATTGTTGGCTCGGCACAACTAGGAACCAGCGCTACAGACGGCTTCGTTGAAATTGAATCCCCCGCCGGAGTTCCGGTCAGCGCCTCTGATTTCCTGACGACACCACGTCTCCTGCAGAGTGCTGCGAATGAAGACTTTCAGATCAGCGCCGGCTTTCTGACTGAACCAAATCAAACATTCTCCGAGCACGGGCTTCTTGTTGTCGAGGACGATCAGAACTTCGTACGATTTGATATTGCCTACACGTCAAACGACACACTCCGACTGATTGTCGGCGTTATCGACAATGGCTCAACCAACTTCGAACTCTTTCAATCTATCTCGAGCGGTACCGTTAGAGATTTCCGCATTACACGCACCGGTGACCTGTGGAACTTCGAGACTTCGGCGGACGGACTCACTTGGATCTCGGCTCACACGACAACACATGCCATGAATGTGTCGCAAGTTGGCGTATTCACTGGCAGCGCTCCAAAGGACGGAGTTACGCCAGGCTATACTGCACAACTAGATTATTTCGAGAACACCGCCACGCCTATTGTCAATGAAGACGGGACGATTACTGGAATCAACTCTTCACCTATAGCTCTTGATGACGGGCTTGCGACAGACCAAGATGTTGCCCTACTAATCGATGGTGCGTCGGATCTCATCGCGAATGACACTGATGCTGACAATGATTCTTTGACTATTTCTTCTTTTACCCAGCCAGCAAACGGCACGCTAGTCGACAATGGTAATGGCACTTTCACCTATACCCCAACATCGGGCTTTGTTGGCACGGATACGTTCTCTTATACTGTCAATGATGGTAATGGCGGTAGCGACACGGCAAACGTATCCATCGCCGTCTCCTCGCCGCAAGCGACGATCATCTCGGATGATTTCAGTGGCGCCACTTTGCAAAGCTTTTGGACCGTAGGCGGGCCAGCCGGAACAACAAATAGCCTCGACGTAAATGGTCCGGAAGCTTACTTGACGCTGTCTACACCAACGGGCAACTTCGACATCTGGACAGTTAATAATTCCGCCCGAGCGTTGCAGGCGATTACAGATTCTGACTTTCAAGTTGAAGCAGGTTTCCTGTCGACACCAAGCGCTCGCTTCCAGATTCAGGGAATTCTTGTAGAGGAAGATTCCGATACCTGGATACGCTTCGATACTTTTCATGATGGTAGTGACCTGAACGCATTTGCTGCGGTAACCCTCAACGGTTCACCAAGCGCCCAGTTCAATGTGGAAATTCCAGGCGGCACTGCGCCCTTTATACGGGTTGATCGAGCGGGCGATGTTTGGACGATGTCATATTCAACCGATGGAACAGTCTGGACCGTCGCGGGCAGTTTTACACAGGCGCTCAATGTCAGCTCAGTTGGTCCATTTGCTGCAAGCGCCGCAGATGCGCCAGGTTTCACAGCTCAGGTCGATTACTTCTTTGATTCTTCAGCTCCTCCTTCAACAGAAGATGGCATTGGGATAAATACAGTACCGATTGCTGTTGACGATGCACTCTCCATAAGGATCGACACTGCACTGTCAGTGAATGTCACTACGGACCTTCTTGCGAATGACAGCGATCCAAATGGAGATCCATTGTCACTAGACTCATTCACACAGCCTACGAATGGTACTCTTGTCGATAATGGCAACGGCACACTGACATATACGCCGACTCAAGGTTTTTCCGGCACAGACACATTCACTTATTCGATCAGCGACGGCAATAATACCGATACGGCAGACGTCAACGTGCAGGTCCGTGATTTGATCGATGTCTGGTACGGCACAGAACAGACGTTTGGTTTACCTGGAGAGGCACAGGAATGGATCAACATTCTCGGAAATGTGTCCGCGACTGAAGTAGCGTCTCTTGCCTATTCGTTGAATGGTGGAGCAGATCGTGCTCTGACTTTCATGCCTGACGGGCGGCGATTAGAGCGTGACGGTGACTTCAACATAGATATTCGTTATAGCGAGCTCGACGGCACTCAGACTGACGATGTTGTTACGATCAAAGCCAACCTAGTAGGCGGCGGTCAGGTCACACAGGATGTGCTCGTTGACTACGAGAGTGGAACCATTTGGCCCGCAAACTACTCCATCGATTGGTCAAGCGTCGTCGACATACAAGATGCAGTCCAAGTAGTCGACGGACTGTGGTCGCACACATCAGCTGGCGCCCGTCCAGTTGAAACCGGCTACGATCGCGTTATCACCATCGGTGATCAGACCTGGGACAACTATCAAATTGATTTCTCTCTGACCTTCCATGATGTAACAGCCGAAGATCCAGAAGATGTACATGGTGGCGGTTTTGGACTTGCAATGCTCTGGAACGGCCACGGAGAGACGGGTACACAACCAAACTATGGCTTTCAGGAGGCTGCCTATTTCTTCCGCGGACCATTCAACAGCCCTGGCATCGAACTTCATGCTTACGATAACTGGAGCAACGTCCTCGGCGGCACCGGTCCCTTCGACTTCCAGGTTGATTCCACTTACGACTTCAGTGTCGCCGTCGAACAGATTAATGGGCTGGATCGTCAGTATAGCCTAAGCGTCTGGGAATCTGGCACAACACAGCCGACGGATTGGATGGTGCAAGTTACTCAGAGCTTCACTCAACCTATCACTGGTGGTTTCGCGTTCATTCCTCATTTCTGGGATTTCACCGTCGGCAATATCCAAGTCAACGAGATAACTGGCAGCGACATAATCCAGGGTCGCGACAGCGCGGACATTATCAACGCAGTCGATGTAGGGAGTGCGAACCCAGGAGCCGGAGAGATTGACATACTTGTCGGCGGTTCGGGCGCTGATCAGTTCGTGCTCGGTGAAAGCGGTTCGGTATTCTATAATGATGGCGACTCACAAACAAATGGGGATCAAGACTATGCCATCATCTGGGACCTTGATCGAACTGTCGATACGGTGCAACTCGCGGGCCAGCAATCAGACTACCAGATTTCAGCATCGCCTCCGGAATTAGAGTCTGGTTCTGCGCTCTACCTTGTCGAGGCATCCGGAGAGGACGAATTAATTGCCGTCTTTCGGGGAGAGAACTCACTAGAACTGACTGACCCACTTTTTCAGTTCGACATAGTAGTATAGTCAAAGAGTTTTGGGCCATACAGATCTCTAAGCGATAAGGCTCAACCGCCTAGTACACGTGCGCGATTAACCACCAACAATTGATCAGGACAGGTGCCGATGAGACAGATCATGGCAATTGCACTAATCGTAGCTTGTCTATGTTGTTTCGGATCGCAACTGGCTGCACAGCAAGTCTCCGCGGATAATGTGTTTTTTGTCGATCCCCGGACTGGTAGTGACGAGGCAGATGGCAAGCAATCCCGACCTTGGAAGTCTATATCGCACGCCCTGAAACAGACAGAAAAAATTCATGAAGCGAGTCAAGTTGTATTACAGGCAGGGATGTACGCCGATGTACTGATCTCCAATCTCAAACCCAAGAAGCAAATAGTAGTTAAGGCTGCAGGGGCAAACAAAGCACAACTGACAAGCCTCAAGGTCACTAATTCTGCGCGGCTTCGTTTCGAGGGCCTACATATTTGGAGAGAGGTCGGAGAGGAAAAGACAGTCGGCACGCTTGTCCATTTCGATACGAATAGCGAGGCAATTGCAATTGTAGCCAGCAAGGTTGAGACTCGACCAATTGGTGGAACTTGGACACTCGATCATTGGAAAGCCAACAGAATTAGCGGAATAGAGGCGGGTGGCAAAACTATTAGAATTGAAGATAACAGCATCAGCAATATCCGCTTCGGAATAGCAATTGGGGCCGATCACTCTCTCGTCTTAAACAATACTATCTCTCATTTTTCTGGTGACGGGATACGCGGACTCGGGAACTATTCGACTTACCAAGGTAATACCATCAAGAACTGTATATCGATCGACGGTACACACAGAGATGGTTTTCAGTCTTGGTCAGTAGGTACCGATGGCAAGGTTGGTAGCGGCAAGGTCATTGGCGTGAAGCTAGTTGCAAATAAAATTCTGGAAACTATACCCGGGGAGAACAGCTTTCCATGCAAAATGCAAGGGATTGGACTTTTCGATGGTATGTACGTTGACTGGCGGATCGAAAACAATGTGGTGGTAGCTGACCATTGGCACGGCATTACGGTTTACGGCGGCGAACGTGTTCTTATCCTTCATAATACGGTTTATGATCCCAACCCCCGCAAGCCCGGACCATCACGCATCATGATCGGCCGTCATAAGGATGGCCGCGATCCCTTAGCTAGTTGGGTAATCAATAACATTGGTCACAAATTCCAGAAAACGGGCACTGGAGTTTTCGTTGCTGGAAATTCCCACATCCGAGATCCGCGCCAGTTGTTTATTGATCCAGCCAATCTCGATCTGCGGCTGAGGCGGGGAAGTCTCGCAATAAATGCCGGAGTAACACGGGCTTATGTTGGCAGAGATTTACCTCGTCTACCTAGCAAGGACATTGCCGGTCAACCACGTCGTACGGGTAAGTGGTATGACGCTGGTGCATATGAGTACATCAAATAGTAAATGCAGCGCCAAAGGTACCTAAGGATGCCGAGGGCATACCTCAACTGCCTCAATGCTGTCTTGCGATTGTCAACACTTTGCGCTGATTGAACTTCAAATTGGCTTCCTTTGGTGAGGCGTCGGCGGTTCATATCTAATTCAACTATTGCAAGTTTGGAATTGACAGAGGCTGCTAGTTCACAGCTCGCCGTGTGCCGAATAATCTACTTCTAAGATAGCGCCATCCGGAGGCAAGAATATCTACCACGGCGGCCGGTCGACGCCGTAGACCTCCTAGCAGAAATCTCCGGGCCCAACGATAATTGCCTCGTTTAAACATAATGCGGCTCAACTCCAGCATGTGTTTAGCGTAGAGGTCATCGTACTTAATATAGACTTCGCGATTCTTCTTTAAAATACGGAGCAGCCCCAGAGCCTTCTTCTTTGCGCTCCTTGATATGCTATCCTCTGAGATAAAGGCCAAGACAACAGGCTCAGTATCCTCAAACACTTTCGTATGCTGCACCAATCGCACGGTAAACTCCCAATCTGCGTTGGCCTTAGCACAAGGATCAAACCAGCGGGAGTATGGCAGACATTCACGCCGAAAGAGTGCATTCTGAAGACTAATGCGATTAATAGTGAGAAACTTGCGAACCTGATCCTCCTCCAAATCGAGACGGCTCTCAGGCGGTGGTGCGCACGAAACACGACCGGATCCATAATTGCCAGCAGCATCGCGGCCATATCGAATCTTTGATCCAGTCACTACACCGACACTCAGCGGCAGTCCTTCCAGTTGATTGATTTGACGCTCAAGCTTTCCCGGAAGCCAGAGGTCATCACTATCTTGAAAAGCAATGTACTGACCGATTGCAACCTCCAGCCCTGTATTGCGTGCCGCTGACGCCCCACCATTATGCTCATGACGAATGTAACGGACGCGACTATCACCGAGGCGCTCGACCACCTCGTGCGTGCTGTCTTGTGACGCATCATCAACGACAATGAGTTCTAAATCCCGTACCGATTGATCGAGAACACTCCTACAGGCGGGCACGAGAGACCTCGCTCGATTGTAGGTTGGAAGTATCACTGAAACCTTCACCATAGCTTCTTAAACTTCCTTTCAGCGTCAAACACATCGCATGACTGGCAAAGCCAATGGCATCTGCAGTAGTCTAAGAAGTTATGAACATAAATGAAGATCACCAGATAAACTCATCTCAATTAATCTAAGCTAGCACGATAGTTGCCATATGTTGAGCCGTTCGAAAAAGCGTGTTGCTGTATTTTTGGATTAGGCCGTTCATTCTCTGAGGATAACGCAATCATTAATCCACCAAGTGCTTATGTCATAAACGGTGTGGCTTAAACCCGCTTTCCAATCAACCGGCGGATCAACCCAAGCATGCTCTTCGCATTCGCAAACAAACTTGTTAACCGCGCTGCCTCGTGCAAACCCAGGCGCCTGAACTGTGGCACTACCCGACCCAACAATCGCAAAGCTGCGAGCCGCGATAAAACCAGTTTCTTTCGCCGGGCCTGGGCTGGTTGCATACGCTCTATTTCGTCAACATGACATGGTTCTGTCTCAAGGCAACCAGAAGAGACGGCGCTCTCGAGAAGACCTCGGCCCAACTCTGTCCGGCCAATAATTAGGCTGCGCCCATCAGCCTCTTCGAACGAAGGATAGTCATCATTGGATGGATACCAAGCATCCGCAAAGACGACATCGGCAAATTCACCCGTACCATCTGGACAGATTTTGCACCGAAACTGTTGATGCTTACTAAGAATGACTCCCCAGGATTCCTTATAACTTATCTGATGCTTCTGGCCGTTATGCAGCGTTGCAGTCGCGTAACCGGGCCATCCATCGCCGCGAAACTTAAACGCAGCCACCTCATCCTCCGCGACCCCCATCCGCTCCAAAATCATGCGGGCTCCTGTGAGACTCGGCACACCGGCACAAAAGAATGAGATTAGACAGACGACCTTTTCCGCAACTCTCTCATCTCTCCGACCTAGCGCTCGCAAGGCCGCAACATCACAAGCCTTACCAACAAATGCAAACAGTCCTGGAGCATCAAGATGACTTGCAATGTTGGTGAGCGGTGCTGAGGGGGCATAACGGGAGCCAGCAGCCGAACGTATTTCATCAACACTCCGACTTAAAACTGTAACGTTGCCGATCACAAGTTTTGGTGAAGCTTTGGTCTGCACCACATAATCGATTTTGCCATTATCCAAGAGATAGGTTAACAGAGCGGACAACCCACCGCCCGATGACGCCGTATAGCGCAATTCACTGTCGGCGGCTTGACCCGTGTGGACAGACACAATAGGTCCCCAAAGTGAATGATACTTGGGAACGTCAGGTGTGTGTTCCAAAGAGAGCCCAGGGCAGACCTCAGAGAAAGTCTTAGCTTGGTCTTGTGAAAGTGCCCGATTGCTCCTCGGTCGAAGATATCCTACTTTAGTCAATCCCATTTCAATCTTCTGACCATCGGTGATCGCAGCGCATAGGCCACATCCGCTGCACAGGTCACCTTTTAGAACCCGCTCCAATGGATCAGGCATCCTGGCTTTGTCGGATTGGTGCCATTCACTCATCACTGCTGGTTCCTGGTCTCAATACTGTCTTGCAACCCGCTCCGAAGTACAAGCAATGACCCATGAATAACCAATTGACCTGTTCCAACAGCTAGTTTTGCTTTTCGGAATTCTTATCGTCGCGCTGCGGCAGTGGCGCAAAACTTGACAATGATTTACGAATAAGCTGGGCTGGAACACGTCTTATGTCACCGCGCAATTGTCGCCAAGTATTCAGACCCTGCCTTACAATCTTCTTTCGGCACTTCGCCTTTAAGTCTGACGACAGATCGGACAAGCCCACGACCTTGCGAAGCTCTCCGAGGACCCGCCAATAAGGCATCATGATAAGCCGCTGTCGATTGGCGGGATCGAACCACTCAGAATAAGAGCGCGCATTCTTGATGTGCATCTGGGACTGCGTTGCATGCCGGCGAGGCAAAAACAACCTCTCTGGAATTTGCACAAAACGACCGCGCAAGCTGAGGTCGGCAAGCAGCACCCCGTCGCCCGTTTTGTAACTCCCAATCAGATTCGTTTTTACAAGAGCGGATCGGCGAATAACGCTGAAGATCTCATACTGACGAGTACGATGAAACGCGATAACGTTTTCGAACCGCTTAACCACGTCATTCACATCGAAGTAGGCTTCCGTTCCATCATAGTCATCACAAACATTTCCATCTTCATCGATGACGCGCACGCGCGAAGTACAAAGAACGGCGTCTGCCTCCCGGTCGAGAACCGCCACCGCCTCCTCAAGATAACTGGGCTCAATAATGTCGTCGTGTGCTGCCCACTTGAAATACTCCCCGCCGGTGCGCAGAAATACATCGTTAAAATTGGGTGCCGGCCCTATGTTAGACGCATGTCGATGATAACTAATCCGCGGGTCGTGCGCCGCATATTCGCGACAAATATCTGACGTCGCGTCGCTTGAGGTATTATCATTAATGACGAGTTCAAAGTCTCGAAATGTCTGAGACAAAATAGATTCTATTGCCTGGCCAACAAAGTTCTGTCCGTTATAAACGGGCATGCCGATCGATACTTTTGGCACGTTGGACCTCTTTACAAGGTTGATACGGACAACGGATAAGAGGGCTCTGGATCACCGTCTAGTTCGTAGAGCCATCCTGGTAAACAACTCACCTAGTTTCCTTTTTTCATCAGGCTGAAGACAGAACAGTAGAAGTGCTACTAGATACGTCCCACCGCCAACTGCTACTCCGATACCGACAAGCAACCACGATTCCGGAGTAACGAATAACCTGTAGATCAGAAGCACCGCGGTCGCAGCGATAGCTGGCATTAGTCCTGGAACAATCGTGCTCGCGACAAACTGGGCAACTCTCACATCAGCCAAGCGCAGACCAAGAGGGACAAAGAATAGCGAATGCGATAACACAACTGAAGCGAACATAGTCGCTGCTACTCCGACCGCGCCCAACTGATATTGGCCAACAAGCGCAATCATTATAACCAGCGAAATAATATTCACAGCCAGAGATCCAGATACAAAGAGGCCAATGCGCCCGATGGCGGTAGCGATCCTTGGCAACATAGCGTTGGCCTGTAGAATGGGGTATGACGCCAGCAAGAAAGTAATGACAACGGCAGCATCCATAAAGTTGTCGCCAACGTACAAATTAATCAAAACATCCGAAAAGATGATAAGGGGAGTTGCGACGATCATAGTCGCCCACAAGGCATAACGCCCTCCGCGGAGATATGCATTGCCAAGGCGTCTGACTTCATCCGTTGCGTGCATCGCAGTGAGCGCTGGCTGCACCGGAACAGCCGCCAATGTGACAACACTTTGAAGCTGACGATTGAAGACCGATCCGAGGTGGTAGTTTGTGACATCCAAGGGCGTGCCAAGCTTATTAAGCACGATCGCTCCAGAGCCAACGTACAACATGTTGGCGATCTGACCAATGCTTGACCATCCCCCAAAGCTCATCAGTTTCCGCGCCAATGCCCATTGGAACGCACTCCAATTGAACCTCAAAATCGGCAGCATCCTGCGGGATAGGACGGCTATCAGAACCAGCGACACAACATCAGCGCCAACAGTGGCGACAACGACCCAAAGAACGCGCGGACTAACAAGGATTAGTAAACCTAGAAGTAGAACCATACGCAGAACATCGCGGCCGATCTCAATCAGGTTCAAGAGAACAAATCGCTGACGAACATGAAAGCCAACTGAGTAGGGAAGCAACATCATCCTGAGAGTAAAGCTTGTAACCAGCAAGCCTAGCATAAGACCAGCATCCCAAGTCTGGCCGGCTGGCACTGTCAGCACGTGATCTATATGCCAGGAAAAAGCGAGCCCGAGAGCTAGAAAAACGGCAGAAACGAGCACGATCACAGGTAAAATTGAGGATACTATTCTCACGACCTGATCAACGTCGGAGCGGGCATAAGCTTCAATGACAAAGCGGGACACCCCCGTTTTGAAAAGCGAAGAGAATACTGGTGCAAATACCATAACAGCTGCTACGACCGGGTAGATGGCGAACTCATCTGGAGGGAGTCGTGTTAGTAGATACTGGTACAGCCATACCAATACAAACACATTGAGCAGCCGCGCCAAGATTGAACTTGCTGAGTTGATAAAGACCAGTCGCTTATCGATCACTACAGTTGTTTTGGCCTTTTCTGTTTCAGCCATGAGAGCAACTGTTCTCCGATGTCCGCCGCTTCGGCGAGTGCTTAACGCTGACATCAGTAAGATTCCCACGAAAAGGGACCATATACTCTAGTACTCCAGCCAAGCCACTACGCCAAGACTTGCTATAGCTCATACAAATCCGAGAAAGAACATCATTGCTCAACCCAATTATCCGGATTGTTTTCGCTGGGCTTTGCAAGCTGAGCTACCAGGTCTTCATAAGTCCTACACACGTTATCCTTACGAAAGTGATCCAGCTCACCCTCGAGTTGAATCACGGAAAGCGCATCCTTCATTTCTGGCGCTCGTCTCAAGATCCTACGCAATCCATCGGTGATACTAGTAACCGAGTCCGGATCACAACGTATGCCAATGTCTTGTTCGTCAAAATACCCATCGACACCACGATCTGCCGAATAGAGAATAGGTATGCCCGAGAACAATGCTTCAATGTAGACCATGCCGAACGTCTCTGTCAGCGTAGGCAACACAAAAGCAGCGTAACGATTAAGACGGTCCTGAATCTCATCATGAGGCACTGCTCCAAGCAGCCTCACCTGTCCATCAAGGCCATGTTTCATTATCAATTTGCGAACTGCAGAGACTGACGCATCCGCGCCCCCCCCTAGAATATCGAGTTCAACCTCCAATCCGTCTTGCTTCAACGTCTGCAATGCCTTCAGAAGATTAGGAAGGCCTTTCGGGCGCCAAAAATCCAAATGGAAGGCTGTGACGAGCCTACTATACTCAAGCGACGGAGGGATAATTCTGTCAGAAGCAGAAATCGTCGGCAAAACCGTCGTTTTCAACTCATGAAGCTTCAGTCTTTTACTCAAGTCACGCGCAATCCAAGGCGAGGTTGGCAACAACTGTGTTGCTTCTTCAGCAACACGCCGAAACGTATCATGCTTCTCGGGCTTAAATCTCAGGTATTTTTGATCGGTATTGCCTCGCAGCGTGCATAAATAAGGACATCCGAGGGCTTGGGAAATCCGATTTGCTGCAATGCCCTCTATTGTAAACTTATGTGCGTGCACTAGATCAACCTGAATTTCACTCCTCAGAACATCCGCAACTATCCAATCCGCCAGAACGTTCAGAAATTTCTCAAGAAACAAACCGTAGCCCGGCGCGCGATAAATCAACGTGATCAAGCTGCCACAGCGCCCAATCTCTTGAACACCGCCAAATCCGTTCAGCCGGTTTATTGAGTAAACTCGGTGGCGAAGCTTTGAGGTTCCAGAGACCAAATTTAAGATGGCTTTGGTTTTAGTCTGCGAATAGGCATCCGGATAATCAGCAGAGATATGAAGCACTGATCTCACAGGATTTCCCCACCCCATTTTAGGCATCTCGCTGCCTCACCCACTCTCTCCATCAGACCCGACTGACAGCACTTATATAAGACTTATCACATTCGCCCGCATCAGGCCCCCGATATGTGCCCAGCAGTGCCAGAGACGTTAGCAGAAAATGGTCAAATCAGTGCTACAGGCTGACGGGGCTGGACACCTCAAATGTCGATCGCACATGGATCATTGGAATCAAGAATCGCAAGGAGCTAGCGAAGCAACTTCTTCAGTTGTTGAACAATGCGCGATAGTGCCTAGCAATTGCATAGAACACGCCTCAATGGTCAGGTCCCCACTCTCGCGCAAACATTGAGGGAGCAAAGATTGCTGCCAAATGGAAACGAAGGACGCGCAATCTTAATATGCGATCGGGGCCGCTACCCTTTCGAAGAATTACAGCAGCAATATCTCCTACGCCCCAAATTAAGCCTCTTGGAAACAAGTCGATTGTCATAATCATATTGGCTAACCATGCCACGGTTGGTCCTCGCCACTTCCACAAAAACCTTAGGATCGCACGCCTCTTCATTTCATATACCCAGGCTGAAACTTCCGGTCGCCTGCGAGAACTACCGGAATGAAGGTGCACAACCTTCGCGCTGGGATAGTAGACGGTCTTCAACCCCCTCATGAAGAGCCGGTAGCAAAGGTCTTTCTCCTCACCATACATGAAATATCCCGAGTCTAGCAGATCACCCGCTTCGATTACCGAACGGCGCACCATCAAAAAACCACCCATTACGCAATCGACTTCACGAGGCTTGGTCCAATCAGCATGACCGTACCTATCCCAGTTCAAAAAATAGGAAGTCCGAAAAACTTGCGAAAGATACAGCGAGTTGAGGACAATTCCTCTTAAACTGGAAAATCGAAAACAGCTGCTCTGATGGGACCCGTCCGGGTAAGTCACACGACAACCAAGTATGGAGAATTGAGGGTGTTCATCAAGGAATACGCCACAATCAGTCAAAGTGTCGTCTTCGACATATGCATCACTGTTAAAGAGGAGGAAATAGTCACCGGTGGAAATAGAAAAAGCCTGATTGACCGCTTTACTGAAACCAAGGTTCTCGTCATTTCGGATTAAGGATACAGTAGGGAATGAAGCAGCTACCATGTCAGCACTGCCGTCGGCTGAACCGTTGTCGACAACCACAAGTTCTATACTTGCACCAGATCCAGTGTTGAGAGTTAGGCTAGTCAGACACTCCCTCAACATCTCGCGCGTGTTCCAGTTGATAATAGCAACGGAGATTCGCATCGTTTGGATCCTTTCACCCACAGCGCTCGTAACCGATGAACTCAGTTGGAGTGTCAAACACTAGATCATGCTCGACACAAAATTATCACCTCACGAATTCCTTGTTTGATAGCCGGTAGAAAACCCGGCTCGCCGGCACTAGCACCTAAGGAATGATTTCTCAAATGCAGGACTGTGGGTGACTCAGCTCAAGCTGCAAAACCCCTGTTACAGATCGCAAACTGTTCGGTCATTGATCATAGTGCAAGTCTGTCGGCGAAGGCGTTGTCACGAGCCAGCAAGTAGGACATCTAGCCCAGTATTCGACTAAAAGACCGTATTAAAGTTAACACAAGTCAGTTAGCAGCCGACATCGCCGCCATAAAGGACATGCGCATCCTGCATGACAATTCAGCATTTATGAGATCAGACAGTGGGCCAGAGTTGTTGGCTGAAGTAATGCGTCAATCAGCATGCGCTGCTGGTGCCAAGATGGTTTACGTCGAACCCGTCGCGTTTGGAGAGTGGGCATGTCGAGAGCATCGATGCAACCCAAACGACCAACATATCTAACGGGGATATCTTCTAAACATAGGCTAGGGAGAATATCACTTTCGACCATCGTAGTTTGCGACTGTCACCCGTGATTGCAAAACGCACTTCGTAAACACTCAGATTCACTGATGATCACCTTCTCATTGCGAGAGAAAACAACTCTGAATGAAAACTGGTCTGAGGCAGATCAGATGACGCTCGTGGCAGTAATCCAGCAACCTCGCCTGCTTACGAGCCACAATTGCTCCAAGGAATTGGATACCTTACTCTCAACCTTACGCGAATCCATGTCCCACAGTATAAGCTTCAGGATTCGGCCCATAGGCACTCCAGAAGCAGGTGCAGACTACCGACAACACTAACACATAAGAGTAACTACGATAGTGTTACAGTTTTCTCCAACCCTATGACACCAAAACTTTTTCTCGCGCTTGTTTGAGCCAGGAAATCACTGCAGAAACACATCTGCCGACGAGCACTTATTCCTCCAAGGTTATCCAGATCGCCGCAGCGCACTGTCACCAAGGTAGAATTCGATATGACAAGCGCACATATTTGCGCTGTTGAGCTCCTGTGAATTGGGCAATAATGTCGGTGCGGTACTCTTGCCGTAGTTGGAAAACTGTCAACGAACTGCCACGATCACCATCAATACAACGCCATATTCACTACAACGCAGCCCGAAATAATCGTGAACTACAAGCCCAACCGTAGACATCGGGGAGAGGTCTCATTGCAACAAAAGCAAAAACCCGTACGCCTGTGCCTTTTCGGGGCCGCACCGAACCATACAAACCTCGGCGTCTCGGCTCTCTTCCTTTCAACCCTTAACGCTATAGCCGAACGGCATCCAAATGCGGCGGTTTCAGTTTTCGATTTCGACGCTGGAGTGCGAACGGATACCGCCTCGGTTGCAGGCAAACCATTTCACTACAAAAGAATTGGTGCCAATTTTTCTCGCCGTTTTTATCGATCTGACAGCCTGATTAACATGCGTGTTAGCGCTGCTCTTGGAGGGTTGGCAAACCCAGGCGTAAAAGAAATGGCCAATGCTGATGCAATGCTGGACATCAGTGGCGGCGACAGCTTTTCGGACATTTATGGCCTTAAACGATTCAAAGCAATCACTCAGGCAAAGCAGCTTGCCTTACGAATGGGCACACCTTTGATCCTACTGCCGCAAACTTACGGACCATTCGAACTCCCAACATCATTAACCGTTGCTCAGGACATCGTGCGGCGCTCCAGCATGGCCTGGGCGCGTGATAACGAAAGTTTTGAAACACTGAAATTACTTGCGGGCGAGAAATTCGCCCCAAGCCGCCATCTAGAAGGCGTTGACGTTGCATTTCTCTTGCCTAAGGAAGCACCACACCAACTTCCAGAACACTTGGTTGCCTGGATCAATGAGAGGTCACAACACCCTGTCATTGGCCTCAACGTGAGCGGACTGATACACAATCAAGCCGATGCCGGCAAAAAGGCTTTTGGACTTCGGGCGGACTATCATAAGGTCATCCAAGGCGTAGTTCACCGGTTTCTTCAACAAAGTGAAACGCGTATTGTCTTAGTGCCTCATGTTCAGCGACCGCTCGGTCACTACGAGTCCGATCTACAAGCGTGCAAAGATGTCGCCAAGCATTTCAACCGCCAAGACAGAATTTACGTGTTAGATACACATTACAATGCCATGCAAATGAAATGGGTAATCCAAAACTTCGACTTCTTCTGCGGCACCCGAATGCATTCGACAATCGCCGGTTTGTCATCGGGCTTGCCAACGGCAGCGATAGCCTATAGCAAAAAGACACTCGGCGTTTTTTCTTGTTGTGGACAAGCGAACTGTGTAACGGACCCGAGAGATCGTGACAGTGACGCATGCATTGAAGATATTTGGCGCGTATGGCTTGCTCGTGATACGATAGCCTATAGTCTGAAAAACAAACTCCCCGAAGTCATCAAGCAAGCAAAAGAACAATTCACAGCGATATTCGATCACATAGATAGCATCCGCACCACTTCCAGCAGATTCCAAAACTCAAAATAAGCCAAAAACAATCACTTGATATACGCCTCTCAATGCTATAGCCGACTATGGACAGATCACGATAGCCGCTCCCAATACTGGATAAGCGCTACCAGTAGCACAACCTGAGACATCACGATCCTTCATCGGACTGCCCGCCTGACAGCTCCGGGTCAGGATCAACGAGACCTTCCCAATTCGCTTCCACACAACAGCAGTGATAGCATCATTGCGCGTTAGTTATCTACTCAGCAGAACACGGCTTCGCCGGAAAAATCGCGCGCCACTTGAGTAAAGAAAATGTCTCAGACTGTTGATTCAAGCAGCATATCCACCCAGTCGAATAGTATGCCACCATTGGCTGTTACGCTATTTGTAATCTCGTTGACGTTGCCCTTCTTGTTCCAAGTCGGGCCACTCCTGATCACCGTCAATCGAATCCTCTTGCTGGCGCTGATACTACCCTGTCTCTTCATGTGGATAATGGGATGGGCTGGTCGGATTCGCCTAATGGACATAACGCTCTTGATGTTGTGCGCTTGGGTAGCAGTTAGCTTTGGGGCAAACCACGGTTTCGATATAGGAGTTCAATCGGGTGGCATCTATTTTGTTGAAACATTCGGTGCGTTCTTAGTAGCTCGTTGTTTCATTCGATCCGCTGAAGAATTCCGAGCGACGGTTTTTTTACTCTTCTGCCTGATCTGCGCGATGCTTCCCTTCGCAGTCATCGAGGCTACTACTGGCCGCAATGTTCTCCTGGATGCAGCCAACACCATCTGGTTTTCTGGTTTTGATGCTATTAAAAAGCCTCGCTGGGGACTAGACCGCGTTGAAGGCGTGATGCTTCACCCGATACTATTCGGTGTATTTTGCGGCAGCGCACTAGCACTGACATATTACGTTATTGGCTTCGGTGCCTCCATTTTCAAGCGCCTGATAAGTACGGCTCTGATTTGCCTAACCGCTCTCTTATCGCTCTCTTCAGGGCCAGCAACAGCTATTCTAGCTCAAAGCTTTCTAATCTTCTGGGATCGTTTACTTGTCGCTTTAAAGATTAGATGGCTCATATTAACGAGCGCCATTACCTCTCTAATACTCACTATCGAACTCGTAGCAAATCGCTCAACGCCCGAAATCTTCATTTCCTATTTTGCATTCAATACGCACACTGCCTTTAATCGCATCCGAATCTGGGACTTTGGTAGCCAGTCAGTGCTTGACAATCCGCTTTTCGGCGTCGGCCAAGGCGAATGGGAGCGCCCTTATTGGATGCATAGTAGTAGTCTTGATATGTTCTGGCTTGAACGCGCAGTTCGGAGTGGTTTACCGGCAGGATTACTACTACATCTTTTCTTTCTGACGATCTTTATCGCGATCGCCCGAAAGAGTGGACTTGGAACGCGCGCTTCGCAGTACCGCAAAGGCTTCCTGATATGCCTCGCTGGTCTATATATCGTCGGTTGGACGGTCAATTTCTGGAAAGTGCTATATACTTATTTTATCTTCCTACTTGCTTCCGGGATTTGGATTCTGGATGAGCCAAACTCGATCATAGAACGTTCAGAGAAGGCGCAAGAGCGCAAATAGAATTTATTTAGACGCGCTGTGACGGGTTCTTGCAGCGACAATCTAAACTCTCAAATTTTGGCGCACCAATTAAGATGTAATGCGACTCAACACACATAACAAAATGATAAAACATTCACAGTTTGTTTCGTGATTAATCGGCCGAAGCCAGATGATCAATATACTCTTTGAAGCAGTCGAAATCTCAATTAGAGCTAAACCTTATTAAAACGGTTCACATAAGCCTCAGAAGCCTGGTTCACAATCACACCTTTTACTTTGCCTGGCAAACTATTGAGCTTCTTGACCATTTTGCGAAGCGTATTATTGCTGGTCTTATTCCAGACTGCAACGACGTAAGTATCATCAACAAGCTCCGTCAGAAGCATTGCGTCAGGCGCTGAAGACACCGGCGGGCCATCGATAATTACAAGCTCATAACGTGATCGCAATGAATCAAGATAGCGCTCCACGGCGCCTGCACCTGACGTCTCAAGTATGCTCTTCGAAGAATCGTCTCCCATAACAGTCATATCCAATGGCAGGCTAGGGTGTGTGTAATAGGCCTTCATCAATTGGGTATCTTTGCATTGGTCAACTTTTGCGACTGCATCGGTTTTCTTCCCATCGCGCTCCAATAATGGCGGTGTTCGAAGTTTGCTCGCAAGATCAAAGTCGACTAACAGGGTCTTTGTTCCGCCCTGTGCAGCCCGGTGCGCAACGGCGTGTGCCGTAACTGATTTTCCAGCGGTTTCATTCGCTGAGCTAAAGAGTGCAATTCGGCCAACCGAGTTGTTATTGCGGGGCTCAAGAAAAACCCGGAGACGATCGATAGCGCTCCGGAACAAGGCTGAGTCGGAAATAGAGCTAACGCTCAACCCTCGCCCCGGCACTCTTGGCATTACCGTCACAGTCGGTACGCCTGAGGCGAATTGAAATTCCTCGGCGGAACGAAGATTAGTCATAAAGTATGCGGCAGCTATTGCGCTCAGCAAGCCAACACCAACCAGCCCAAGCAGGATAGCTGTTCCGATAGCTAGCGGTTTGATCCGAGATGCAGCTCCAGGCAGAGTGGCCCGGGATATAATCTGGATATCATCTGTCCGCAGCTGCTTTATTTCGTCGGCTTGCTTACGCCGCGAAAGCAAAGATACGTATATCTGTCTTGTTGCTGTCGCTTCTCGCTTCAGCTTTTCCAACTCAATCGTGGCGCTGCGCGTCGCGCCCAACTTTGTTTGGATGTCTTGCAAACGTGCAGACAACCGCTCCCGTCGCTTTTTTATGCTTTCAAGCTCACCTTTGAGTGCTTGCGAATCTTCGTTGAGTACTGATCTAATCTGGCCCTGCAATGATCGCACCTCAGAGCGAGCTCGTGCCACCCAAGGGTGCTTTGGACCATACCGTGCGATCTGGTCTGCTTGTTTACGGCGAGCATCTGTCAACTGAGTGCGCAGCTCGGAGACAAGGGAATTATTGCCTTGGTTGCGATTTTCATCAGAGCGAGTGGCTCTCACGGCTGTGCCCGCCCCCCGTGCCAGCTGCTCACTACGGGCAATTTCAAGCTCGGATAGTTCGTTTAGCTCGCTTTGAATCCGCCGACCTTCTTTCCCGAGAGTCGCTGCAGTTTCAGCGGCACCATTACCATCGATACCGAACTTTTTCTCTTTCTCTACAATCTCACTTTCCATCCTCAAGATCTTGGGTAGAAGATTGTCTAGTCGCTGTTGAAGCTCACTGCCCGCACTCTCCGCCACCGAGGTCTTTCGCTCACGGGTGACTTCTCTGTAGGCTTCGACAACAGCATTGGAAATTTGAGAAGCAAGCTCGGCCTGAGTTGCTTGATAGGTCACTGTCACGATGGTGGTGAGCTTGCTCATCTCGATGTCCAAGCCATTGCGCACTAGCCCGACAGCATATTGATGCGCTTCTTGCTCCGACAAGACGATCTCCGGTTCGAATAAACTTCCTCGAAATTCCGGAAAGATGGAGGTCACGGCCTCCTCTACATTAGCGACAAACAAACTCCACGCGGAACCGTTCAAGAAAGCTTCGTTGCTTGCTAGTCCTAGCCGAGACACAACCCGCTCAATCACAGCGTCAGATTGAATAATTTCTGCTTCCGCAAGAGACTTGTAATAACGTCTCGTCAAAGGCGAAAGTGCAGAGTTCTCAGATATTAATTTCGTCTCTGCTGGGTCATAGATAAGCTTCGAGCTCGCAACATAAGTATCGGGCCAGAAGCTGACGGTTGCACCAAACAACCCTGCCCCGAGAATAGTGAACAGCAGAACTAGCAACCAATTGCGGCATACCTTCCGTGCGAACTCCCAAAAATCGAACGCGTTCACTGTAGAGCTCCCCGCATACTAAACCAATCCTACCGCACCAAGGCCCAGTCACTCGCCAGAAGAATGCAACAGCTTCAATCGATGAGCCACAACAAGATAGCCAAGGGAACATCAACGCAAAACTTCGAGCATCCAGAGCGTATGAATAATACATGATGATTACGACATGACGATGGTGAAATTCTACGTCGCCACGAGTGAACTATTTCCAGAGTAAAGAATTCACCTCTCGATATCAACCGACATGGTCGAACAGCTTTATCGCACCAGTAATCAGTCAATTGCACCGCAGGCTGAATTTGCAAAACATTTGACGTCTATCGTTAACCAATTATAACGCAACCAATTGTGCAGCCAGAGGCTGAACCCTAATCATCGACTCCTACTTTGTATTCTCTGCTGTGATTTGGCCCTAAGTAAACGGCTCCAACACCTTGTCTGCCAATTTATTCATCAAACCGTCTGAGCTGAAGAAGTTCTAAGTGGAACGGAGGGGGAAGTGTGCCTGATTCCAGGAATCTTGATCCGTCGCCTAGTTCTAAGAAACATCAGGGGCAGGGCAAGACTGCGATGCCGCGCCGCCGCACACTGATTATAGTTGAAAATTTAACTTTACCTGTCGACCGGCGCGTTCTGCAGCAGGCACGCGCGCTTCGCGATGCTGGATACACAGTTTCCGTGATCTGCCCCAAGGGCGCTGGCTTCAATACTTCATATGAACTGCTCGAAGGCATACACGTATTTCGCCACCCCATGCCTTTAGAGGCTAGCGGCGCTTTGGGCTATGCTGTCGAATACTCAATCGCGCTGTTTTGGCAATTTGTCCTGGCTTGGCGCGTGTACTTCAAGCTTGGCTTCGATGTCATTCAGGCCTGCAACCCTCCGGACACAATCTTCTTAATTGGTGTGTTCTTTCGAATCTTTTTCGGAAAGAAATTCATTTTCGATCATCACGATGTTTCACCTGAACTCTACGAAGCAAAGTTTGGCAAGAAGGGTTTTTTCTATCGTCTTTTATTAACATTGGAGCGTGCAACATTTCGCGTCGCTGACATCTCGATAGCGACCAATGAAACATTCAAGAAGATTGCCGTCGAGCGAGGTAAGATGTCACCTGATGATGTGTACGTCGTCCAGAGTGTTCCCGATCTCACCCGCTTCAAGCGTGTAGAACCCAATGATGGGCTTAGAAATGGCAATCGTTTCGTCGTGGGCTATGTCGGCATTATCGGGGAGCAGGATGGCGTCGATCTCCTGATTGAGGCAATCCACGAGCTCGTCATAAATCAGACCCGCCGCGACTTGCAGTGCGTCATCGTTGGGCGTGGAACCGAGATTGAAAACTTGAAAGACTTAGCCAAGAACCGCGGCGTCGACCACTGCATCACCTTCACCGGCTATCTCACAGATAACGATCTTCTTAGTGCACTTTCAACTTTCGACATTGGAGTGATCCCTGATCCCAAGAATGCCTTCAACGATAAGCTCACAATGAACAAGCTCTATGAATACATGGCTCTTGGTATTCCATTTGTCCAATTCGAGCTAACTCAGAGCAAAATTCTTGCCGGGGACGTAGCACTTTACGCACATGACAACGAACCACTGAACCTAGCAGCTCAAATCGCGATCCTGCTCAATGACGAAGATCTACGCAATCGGCATGCCGATCTCGGAATTAAAAGGTTTGATCAGATAGCTAATTGGAACAGTGAAAAAACAAGCCTCCTGGCTGCATACGATCGTGTATTTCCAAATCGCGAGCTAGAAGCTAGCTATGTAGCGTCACAACGGCCTGAGATACAGTAACCTTCCTGATCCATCTACCGACCACGCAACAATCAAGTCATTGATGAAGGGCAGGCGACGAAGCATTAGTTGTAGCGCCTCAAACACCTATCTTACTTTCCAGCGGATGAGAGAGGTATGTAAAATTGAAAACCACATAGCTACAGGAACCGCTCGGAAACCGTGATTGTGTCGCCAGGCTTCACCATATCTAGTGAAGTCAGGGACAGAGTAACCAGCTCACCGCGCTCCTCACGAACCACCTTGAATCGCCGCTTGCTAGCAAATTTCGTAAAGCCGCCAGCGGCTGCGATTGCTTTCTCAATAGTCAATCCAGCGACAAACGGAAACTGCCCAGAGGCACCGACCTCACCGTGGACATAATAAGGCCGATACCTTGCTACCTCCACAGAAAGCCGAGGTTCAACGATCACCCCGCTACTCGTCAGTCGCCCCCTTATACGGCTCTCAACTTGATTGACAGACAATCCCTTGACCCGCACGCGCCCCACAAGCGGCACAGATACGGCTCCATCTGTCGCCACTGCATACTCACCACTAATTGGCTCCTGGTCGAAGACTCTCAGCCGGATCGCATCACCAGGCGCTAAGCGGTAGATGGAGAGATCAAACGACCGATAAGATTGCTGTGCACTACATGCCGACAGCGCTATCACGCAGGCACCAATGGCCAGTATGTGTCTAAAATGGCTCACTTTGTGTCTGTTTCGCTCATCATTACCTGAATTGTGGTCGGACTAGATGCTGAACTAACACGCAATGCAAACCTGCAACCTCAAACATATCCGTAGAGGTGATGCGATTCGTAGTGCCCTTGCAAATCCAAATGCCATGAACCTGACGAAATTGGAACCAGACGCCTTCGCTAAGCTAAAGATTCAAGACCGCCTGTTGCGCGGCAGCACCGATACTATTCACTTGCACTTACTAGAAGAGTCAGCTTGTGTTATCTTAACCGTGTAGGGAATTGTAAATCATTTGAATACAGCCTTGTACGGCGGGGGTCCGTACTATCTGACACACAGCTGTGGTGCACAGCATTTACACATTAGAACCGCAGTTCTACCGCAGTTCTCTAGCTTAAAGCGAAGTAGAATTTGATGGCGATCATCGGGGGCGAACAACGCTTGATCGAAAAGCGCAACAATGTGCGTCGCCAATGGTGGAGCATTGTGGTTGGCGCGTGCGCCTGCTTTGCTACGCTTCTATCTCTTCAAAGTGTTGCTCACGCGCAACTATTTAAATATGGTCCGCTGACCATTGCGAGCGAGACTGAGGCTGCACTTCAGTTTGACTCGAATGTGTTTCGCTCCGCGTTCAATCCACGTTCAGATACCATTCTGATTACACGACAAGGCTTGACGTTGGAATACGCACGCGCCCGTGGCACAACGGAGCTGAAGGCGGGGGTTACATCTAACGACTACACAGATCTTCAGCAAAACTCTTTCGTCAACGGCAATGCAAGTTTACAGCACTCACACGAACTAACGCCGCTTTGGAAAATTGTACTTTCTGGCTCGGTAGCCTTGTCAAATCAGCTACCGGGAGAACCGGATACGGACGTACCCGATACTGCCGCCGAGCCAATTCAACGGATTACATCAGCTTCATCTGTCGCGCTTGAGCGAGAGATGAAACGCGGTAAACTTTCATTCGGCGTCAACTATCAAAATCGAGACTATAACGACGTTAGAACTATTGATGGCGGCATAGCAGATCAAGATTTCCGCGACACGGAAACGGTTCGCGCGAGGACGTCGATCGAACACAATTTCTCTTCGAGACTACAGACTATAGTTTTTTTCGAGGCTTCGGTTGATGAAGTCCGCGGACGTCCCAACATTGAGAATGAACTCGACCGTGATGCCACTCGTTACGAGGCAGGCATTACGACTTCTTTCGCCATTACTTCCAAGTTGGAACTCAACCTTCAGTTCAGCGCCTTGGATGAGAGGTTTCATGACGAGCGCATCGGCGATCAAGGATTGTTGCCAACATATGAGGCAAGCCTCAAATGGTCACCATTTCAAATAGCAACGCTAGGAGTAACCTGGCAACGGAGCGAAGAGGGAGTCAATTTTGCCGAAGGCGGTGCCACAGGCACAAGTGAAGTGTTTAGCTTCGCAATTGACATAACACCAACAAGCAATTTGCAGATCGGGATTACCGGCAGCACGAATGAAAGTACTTTTGACGACGGCGACACGATCTTAAGAAACAACTTCGATGCAACATTGGAATACTCTCTCAATCGCCACACAACTTTGTCGTTGGGCTACTCGTTCACAGAGCGGGATTCCTCCACAGCCAACGACAGTTTCAGCAGAGATGTATTCCGGCTCTCAGCAAAAGCCGAGTTCTGAGTATCGCATAACCTTCCAGAGTTATCAGGCCGGAATACTCGGAGAAATAGGCAGCTTGGACTTTGCTCTGAATTGACATGCTTGAGAGCGTTTACTAATCGTTAAACAAGGTGTTGTGCTCGCTGAACCCTGTATTATTTGTTGTTTATAGCTCTTCCAGTGCTGAAATCGGAGACAATTCATACACCTGGTTCTGTAGTACGGCCTGAAGGGGATAGTGAACCCAAGGGACCGGCCTCTGTATGTCGGATGGCATTCGCATTGCATTGGTGTTGTGACACAGTTCAGTGGCATAGTATTCACTTGCCCTCTATGTTTCGGGGGTTACCGAGCAAGCTAAACCCACCGGCTCGGCATATGATTTCAGAGTTGGAGTAGGCAGTAGTGGCGGTTCTTTATAGGATAGGCGAGGAAGATTCCCGGCCTTGGGGCCATTGGATCGTCGTTGATGTGGGCAAGCGTCACGCCGTGAAACGCATCACTGTTAAGAGCGGTGCCAGACTGTCTCTGCAATACCACCGCGGTCGGGACGAAGTTTGGACCTGCATTCAGGGGTCCGGTGTCGCAACAATTGATGGAAATGAAGTTCCACTCGTTTCAAATGGGTCCGTCTTTGTACCAAAAATGGCTCATCATCGGATGGCCAACACCGGCAAAGAAGATCTCATCATAATCGAAACCCAGCTTGGCGAAACTCTCGACGAAGATGATATTATACGTGTCGAAGACGACTTCGGCAGGGGTTAGATCCTGTCAGTTGATTAGATCGCAGCCAGTAACGCAGCCCACCGTAGCTCGTGGCTATACTTCGCAAAGCGTCAGTAAGTATTCCGGCTAACCCGCGATAGTCAGAAATTCTGGCTCCAATCCCATCTGCGCTGTCATTGCCTTGATCTCATTCAGGTAAATCTCGTTGCTCACCAGAATGAGTTGCGGCGCGATCTCTGCCAGATCATTCGGCGCAGTAATAGGATGAGCGGTTCCTGATACGTACATCCCTTGCTTGCGGTCATTTACATCAATAACCGCCGCAATAGATTTGGCTGACGCTGGTACCGTGTTAAGAAATGTCACGCCTTTCGATCCCCCGCCCCATAAAACAGCCTTTCCACCTGCGACGCTAAGTTCGCTAAGCCGTTCCTGCCAAATCTGCAGCTCGCGAGACGCTGAATTCCCGAACGCGATAGCTGTCTGCCGCGTCTGCTGAACAGTTGTGGCATGATCCAATTCTAATGGCTTTGTTGGAACAGCTGGACTAGCCTCAACCATCAAGTACTGATCATTGAAATCAGTCTCCACGTTGAATGGATGTAGGCCAGCTCGATTCATGGCGAAGGTCAGGGCCTCAGGCGTCCAATATGTTACATGCTCATAAATGACGTCCCATAGACTATCGCTCTCTAGCATCCAACGAGCATTTGGAACTTCGAAATATGTAACACATGAACGATCACCAATCGTCGAGCGGATAGCAGACAGAAATGGATCGGGATCGGGGATATGTTCGAGAACATGTCGACACAGAACTGCCATTACAGTGTCTGGAAGTTCTTGCTGCCCGAACGCTTCTGGAATTATCGTGAGGCCATCCTGCTGTGGCAGCTTCTCCAATCGACCACTACTCATCGATGGATCATAGCCTATTGCCGAACCAATACCTCTTTCCAGCAATAGCCTGAGAAAGTAGCCATCTCCACAGCCAATCTCAGCAACCATCTCACCTTCTAGGTTATAGCTATTAATCAATCGCGCTGCGAGACGATCAGCAAATTTTTGGAACTCGTTTGAGAAGTGAAGTGCGTTGTCATAACTCGCGTTATAGTCAAGCCGGTCAGGATCAAACGCGTAATTCACGATTGCACCGCAATGCGCGCAATGTCCGAGGCTCACATCGCCGAGCTTTGCCTCTTTGGCCGCGTCCTCAGTAGCCAACAGCTGGTTACAAATGACCGGGACGTTTGACTGCTCGAAAAAGACAACTACGTCATGGCTTCCACAAACTTGGCACGATGTACCCTTAGAAACCTGCCCGGTCTGAGTATCCATTTTTGCTAGCTCCATTATACCGCTACGACCTCTGGAGCAAGTCCAAGTTCATTTAACGACTTTCGTATTTCCGGAACATAGATGGGATTCATAACGATCACGACATCAGGCATAATTTTTTTGAGATCCTTTGGGGCAGTCACCTGGTGACCTGAGCCAGGCAAGAACTTGCCTTGTTTGAACGGATTAATGTCCACAATGCTAGCAAGTTCGTCGTTCAAACCAAGCGTTGTCACGAATGCAACGGCTTTAGACCCGCCACCCCAGAGAACTATCTTCTTACCGACCTTCCGCTTGCGCTCAATAAAGTCACGCCAATGTCTTTGAACCTTTGCCACCTTGGCAGGGAACGCATCAACCAATTGCTGAATTGAGTCGAGATTGCCAAAGGCACTGTTTAGCGATCCAGAGTTCTGCGCCGCTGGGCTGGAGTAATGGATGATGTATTGCGCATCGTAGTCAAGTCGGATG
>JBCDBQ010000002.1:0-50548 GCA_039183375.1 Pseudomonadota bacterium | reverse complement strand
TTGACGATTTGTCGCACGGAACGCTGCGGCGGTCACGTGCGCCACCCATGATGGCAATCCAGCACGCGAGTTCTAGATCGCGTTGAATGACCGAAAATCAGCTCCGTTCGGAAACCAACCGGCTCATCCTCCTTTTGGGCGACCAGCTCTCGCAACAGCTCTCGTCGCTCTGCGCGGGAGATCCTGCAACCGATAGCCTTTTGATGGCAGAAGTTGCTGAAGAAGCGAGCTATGTGCCGCACCATAAGAAGAAGATCGCTTTTGTCTTTTCTGCCATGCGCCATTTCGCTGAGGAACTGTCGGGTGCGGGATGGCGCGTGCGGTATGTTCGAATAGATGATCCAGACAACACTGGATCGCTCAGCGGTGAGATCGCGCGTGCTCTTCGTGATACCCCAGCGGACGGCGTGCTGATGACCGAGCCCGGTGAACACCGTCTAAAGACTGGATTGACGGAGTGGGCTGTGAAGCAGGGCGTTGATCTGCAGGTTCTGGAAGACACACGCTTCATCGCCAGCCACCAGGAGTTTCGCGATTGGGCGGGAGGCCGCAAGCAGCTGCGGATGGAGTACTTCTACCGAGACATGCGCCGAAAGACCGGATTGCTGATGGCGGGCGATGAGCCCGTGGGCGGGCGCTGGAACTTCGATGCCGAGAACCGGAAGCCTGCCCGGGGCGATCTGTTGATCCCACAGCCATACCAAGTCGAACCTGACGCCCTGACGTCAAAGGTTTTGGATCTGGTTGACGCGCGGTTTGGGAACAATTTCGGCACCTTGCGCCCTTTCTGCTATGCGGTGACGCGCGACGATGCGTTGAAGGCACTATCAATCTTCGTCGACACGGCATTGCCCCGCTTTGGCGACTATCAGGATGCCATGCTGACGGGCGAGCCGTTTCTCTTTCACTCGGTCCTGGCACAGTACATCAACGCGGGCCTTCTGGATCCATTGGAAGTTTGCCAATCAGTCGAGCGTGCGTACTACGATGGTCATGCGCCATTGAACGCTGCAGAAGGCTATATCCGCCAGATCATCGGTTGGCGGGAATACATCCGCGGGATTTATTGGCTAAAGATGCCAGGCTACACCGATGAAAATTTTTTCGATGCCGACCGTCCATTGCCCGATTTCTATTGGACGGGCGAGACCGAAATGGCGTGCATTGCCGCAGCGGTTGCGCAGACTCGCGATGAGGCGTATGCCCACCACATCCAACGCCTGATGGTGACCGGTAATTTCGCCATGTTGGCGGGTATCGATCCGCACCAGGTCCATGAGTGGTACCTTGCCGTCTATGCCGACGCCTATGAATGGGTCGAGGCGCCAAATGTAATCGGTATGAGCCAGTTTGCGGATGGTGGCCTGTTGGCTTCGAAGCCCTACGCAGCCAGTGGAAATTACATCAACAAGATGTCGGACCATTGCAGGGACTGCCGCTTTGACGTGAAGAAAAAGACCGGCGCTGACGCCTGTCCCTTCAACCCGCTTTACTGGGACTTTCTTGTCCGCAACGAAGACCAGCTGCGCGGAAACCCACGTCTCGGGCAGGTTTATCGAACGTGGGACAAGATGAGCGACGACAAAAAGGCTGCATATCTGGACAGCGCGCGCGCAGTTCTCGAAGACCTTTAACCCGCCAGGCCGAGGCCTTTCAGCACGTTCCAAATCGTCTGCCTCAAGGTAAAGAACCAGTTGGTTGCCTGGGGCCAAGCGAGGTCGTCATAACTGCGCCGAAACTGTTTCACTGTAAATCGCGCGTCCCGAAACGCCAACGCGGCATCCCGTAGACGCATGATGTGCGAGCACGGCGCTCAATACGTGCTACTCGGTCACGAGTCGGTGCCTTGCCCAAGGTGAGAGGTAGTATGCAATCCCGGGCCGGTCAGGTCCGAAATCTGAGTTCCGATTGCTGGCGTAGTGTCGGCCGGCGCGAGCAACAACCTAACCCAAATGTGCCCGCCACCCGCATGGCCAAGAAGGTCAGACGCTCCAAGGGATCTGCAAAAGTTGGAAAAGTGCGCTGATCGCTAATAATGCGAGTCAGTATCTGGTCGAACAGTATCGAACTTCCTCCGATACCTTTGACCACTTCTTCTTCAAGTAAATGGTCGCCCGCACGCAGCATAGGTGTTCGCCGGAAGGTTCGGTTTCTTTTTCATTTTCATGGGTACAACAAAACATAGGGGGCTTTGACAAGCTTTAGAGTGCGTCGCGCCGGCGCTTTGGCGTGATTGTTCAGGACAGCAATCCAACGGACGGCATTTGAAGTCTTCCAACTCATTCGGGCTGTCGATGTTGCCCGACGACGAGCCCTTGTCGTTATCGTTTCGTGGCCTAGTTCATGCCCCTCTAATCAAGTCCAATCTTAGCTCTCCTATCTAGAAGGCTAGACGGAATATCTGATCCAAATCAGCGTTCGCTTGCCATGAAACCTACACGGTAATTTGTGATCGCTCAGTCCCACGACCATTGCAGCCGGTTTTGACCCTGTTTCGGAGATCAGCCATGAACATGATTGTCCCCACCGTCGCCACTGAAGCTTCAGAGATTGAGCCGTCTCCGCTTGTCCCATCACCCGATGAAACTCAGACAGCATTGGACGTTCTCCGTCGTCTTATCGCCTATGCACCGGTGGAAGCGTCGGCGCTCGGGCTTTCAAGGCTTCCCGAAGTTGGTGACCTCACACTCAGTCGGCGCTACCCTGCGGAGTTCATTGCCGACGAAGATTACAAATCGACACTCCCCGATCTACAGAACGGGCCCGAAAGCCTCATCAAGGGCGCACGCGTCCCGATTCAACATGTTGGCATATCGAACTTTCGACTGCCTCTCGACTATCACAAACGCGATGGCGGGCTTCTGAGCCTTGAAACATCGGTTACAGGTTCAGTTTCGCTCGATGCCGCCAAGAAGGGCATCAACATGAGCCGTATTATGCGATCTTTCTATGGGCATGCTGGCAATACGTTCGATTTCTCGCGTATCGAGGCCGTGCTCAAAAGCTATCTCCAGGATCTCGAGAGTGCGGATGCGCGGCTCCAACTTTCGTTTCGCTATCCGATGATGCGGCCGTCGCTGCGCAGCGGATTGAAAGGTTATCAGTATTACGACGTTTCCTTCGAGAGCGTGCTTCGTGGCGGCGAGAGCATGCGGATTCTACATGTCGACTATATCTATTCCTCGACCTGCCCTTGCTCATTGGAGCTCTCTGAGCATGCGCGAATTACCCGAGGACAGATAGCATCCCCACACTCGCAACGGTCGGTTGCCCGCATCTCTGTCATCGTCGAAGGGGAGCGTCCACTCTGGATCGAGGACGTGATCGATCTTTGCAACGTAGCAATCCCCACGGAGACGCAGGTCATGGTCAAGCGTGAGGACGAACAGGCCTTTGCTGAGCTCAACGCATCGAACCCAATCTTTGTCGAGGACGCTGTCCGCTTGCTAAGCGAAGCGCTGGAGGGAGATGAACGCGTTGGGGATTTCCGCGTGATCGCTAGCCATCAGGAATCGCTCCACAGCCACGATGCGGTGTCGATCCTCACTCATGGAGAGACATTCTCGCAGACCAGCCATGACCCGCGGTTGTTTGCGTCGCTGGTTCACACAGGCTGAATCGGATTGCAGGCTGAGCGTGGTGAGCGTGGTGAGCGTCAGGCGTGCGCTTGATTTGCAGACGAAGGTACATCTTGATTTGACATTTTATCATTGCTTTGGGTTGATGCAGAGTTCTGGGAAAAACCGTGCCGTATAAACCATGAATTACCGAGTTGAAACGTGAATGCACTGCACCTATTAATACGAAGTGTTTTGTGACCGTAGAAGACGCTCTGAACAAACTTCGAGGTCGTGCAAACCCTTCCGCAGTCCCGGTCATTTCGATGCTCGCCTTCACCCTCAAGTTTGGATAGGCAAGGCCCGACTTGACGATGCTGCGCCGCAAAAATTACGCTAGCTCACCAATCTCCAAATTGAGCCCCCCGCCTTTCGATCAATGTCGGACGTAGATCGTACCAAATTGTTCTTTTTGGATGCGCCGTCTTTCAACCTATCCTAGCGATGAAGTCGAGGCTATTCGCGGTCTAAATCTGGAAGACTTCTTTGGATTACGCTTCGTCCACTTGCAAAGCGGTATTCTAGCTTCGAAAAAGCAGGCCAGATATTCATTATCTCTGGCAGTTTCTATCGTAGTGAATGGGCGACCACCGCCTGACGAAGACGTGGGCGTTCGTAAGCGGAATATTAACGGTTTGAGCCAAGCTTTGGCCGAAACCGCCGTCACGACAATTAAGGCGCAGAACTATCAATGGAAAGTCGCGGGGATGGCGTTCGGCTCGCTGCACGCATTATCCCAGGAAAATTATGACGATCACTTCGAAGCGCAGGATACGCTCGCGGAGGGTATAAAGGCGCTCGTGGCCCATGTCGACGGCCGCTTGGCAGCGCTGCTAAATCTGTCGAAGGTCAAAGAGTGCGGGGGCCCAATACCTGCAACAGAAGTGCTGCGCAAACTGGCGTCGGACCAATCCACGATTACTGCAACACTCAGTGATCTCGACCGGGCCGCCGAACGGCATGACGATTTGCTGTCTCAGGATCTCGCAATCCAACGCAAGCAAAACCATGAGAAGTTCGCTTGGATGTTAGACGCTCATCTATCCAGCTGACTGGAGGGGTTTTACCCTGCGAGACCGAGACCTTGCAAAACCTGTGGAATTTTCTGTTTCAAAGCAAAGAAGCCCTTGGTGGCATGAGGCCAGGCAAGGTCGTCATAACTGCGCCGAACTTGCTTCAGTGTAATCTGGGCATCTCGCAACACCGGCGCGGCGGCTTTCAGACGCGAGGCAACCGGACCGACCGGGGCGTAGCTCGTGACGACTGTCGAGACACCGGCGGCTTTGGCGGCGTCGAGGATCGAGATCGACCAATCCTCAGCCGATCGGACCATACGGGACGGCGCTCCGATACGATCAACCGCATCGTTGACGGCGCCGTCGGCGAACGCCTGCGCGACAGCGCCAATCAGAAGTGGTGACCGTGCCTTGGTCGCCAGAAGCCCAAGTACGGCGGCCGGAGCGCGGGGCAATTGCGCGTCAATGCTTCCATCTTCCTCGGTCACCAGGAGCAGGAAATCGTTCTTATCCAGAACATCGGCGATTGGGATTGGCTGACGGGAATGTTCAATCTCCTCGATGAGAGGTTCGGCTGAACCGGAAAGCTGATGTTCCGGGCGGAACCGCCCCTCCGTGTATTTGGCAATGTTTGAGGCCCGGGCCTGATAGGTTTTCCCTTTCGTGTGTAACCCGGCCACCCATCGCCAGCTGAGCGTGTTCGAGGCGGGGTCGCCATCGATCAAGTGGCGGAGGAAAAAGTCAGCGCCGAGTTCCCAGGGCAAGCGGAGCGTGAAGATCCAGATCGAGGCAAACCACATTCTGGCGTGATTGTGCAGATAGCCGGTTGCGACAAGCTCTCGTGCCCACTGGTCGAATCCATCAATGCCAGATCGCCCTTCGATCGCGCCTTCATAGTCGATCGCCATGACCCGATCTTTCTCGAGTGCGCGAAGCCCCTGGGCGACGCCATTCTGATACGCCGTCCAGACGCTTGGCCGCTGTTCGAGCCATCCTTTGAAATAGGTCCGCCAGAAAACCTCTTGAATGAATTTCTCTGCAGTCGAGGGCGCGTGGCGCGCAAGCACGGCACGCAACACGTCCTCCTCCGTCACCAGCCGGTGGCGCACCCAAGGCGAAAGGCAGGAGACATTCCCTCGCTTTTCGGGCCCGTAGTCATAATTCCGGTTGCTCGCATAATGACGACCGGCGCGGGCAACAAACCGATCCAATCGTGAAAGGCCCGACGCCCGCGAGGGCACGAACGCCGGATGCTCTGACTGTTCTGCAAAACCCGGAAGCGTGCGCTGATCGCTCATGAGGCGCGCCTGCATTTCGCCGAGCAGTATTTGACCTCGGTCCAAATCTTCGCCCATTTCTTACGCCACGCAAAAGGGCGTCCGCACGCCGCGCAGGACTTGGTCGGAAGATCAGACTTCTTTTTCATTTTCATTGGCTTACTCCGGCAGTGGCAAGCTTAACTGCGCTCTTGGCGGCGATTTTCCAGTCTTGCCGCGATTTCTGATACCCGCCTTTCGACTACCGTGCTTTGTTTGGATTGCTGACGCTTGAGCGCGGAACTCAGGCCCGCGACGAACCGCCCAGACATGTTCACGTGCCTCTTTTGCAGCCGCAACATGATCAACGATCCGCTCTGGATAGCGCTTGCCCAGGACCGCATCAGCGTTATCCGCCTTCCAGGGTTCTTGCAGATACCGGTCTGGAATGTCGGCCAACTCGGGCACCCAGGTTCTGGTGAAAGCCCCTGTTGGATCCTGATCATAACCCTGCTTGACCGGATTGTAGATCCTAATCGTGTTGATCCCAGTGGTGCCGGACTGCATCTGAACCTGGCTCCAATGGATACCAGGTTCATAGTCGGTGAACATCCGAGCTAATTGTAGCCCCGGTGAACGCCAGTCCAACCACAGATGATAGCTGGCGGTGGCCATTACCATCGCGCGCATACGGAAGTTCAACCACCCTGTTTCCCGCAGAGACCGCATGCAGGCGTCCACGAAGGGCAACCCTGTTTCACCATTAGTCCAACGCTGAAGGCGGTCATCGTCAGAAGCATTGGAACGCAGACCGTCATATCCCGGATGAAAATTCTCGAACTCGATGCGTGGCTCGTCCTCAAGCTTTTGCATAAAATGGCAATGCCAGTGCAACCGCCCAGTGAAGGACTTCAGCGACTGGCGCCAATTCTTGACGCTTCCCGGGGGCCTCTCCTTGAGATCGCGCTGCCGCGCCCACGTGGCCTGTGCCACCTCGCGAACCGAAAGCGTTCCCCAGGCTAAATGCGGTGACAGCCGAGAACAAGCACTGGCACCCTCAAGCGGTGTTGACATGGCACTGCGATAAATTTCACCACGTTCGGCAAGAAATGTCTCCAAGCACGCAACCGCCGCGCGACGCCCACCAGCTTGGCGTTGATTACATGGATCAGGCGCAAGACCTAGGTCATGCGCAGTGGGAATGCTGCCCGGATCGATCATGTGCGGCTTCAGACATGGCGCGGGCATGATCGGTTCCGCCATGAATCTATCCCAGTCCCTGGCCCAACCGTCGCGGGACGCCAGACGGCGCTGAACTCCATGATTGCGAACTTCATGCCAACGGATCCCGTTCGCCCGGCACCACGCAGCGACGCTTTGATCGCGCTTATACGTCCATGCATTTCCGGTCTCTTCGTGCGACCAGAGTGTTGACAATATGCCCTGCTTTCTCAACCCGGTTAGAACGTCGATTGCGTCTCCAGTTCGGACGACGAGAGCTTGGCCACAAGACAGAAGATCGTCCTGGAGATCGCAGAGCGACTCCGCGACGAAAGCCCAATGCCGACCCGACATGTCTTGCTGCCGCCAGAGCTCGGGCTCCGCAATATAAACTGCCAGAGCGTCGCCCTGTTCCGCCGCTAACGCGAGCGCCCGATTGTCCTCAACCCGTAAATCTCGTTTCAGCCAAACGACCTGCAAAATAGTATCCTATAGTCCAGATTTTCGATTGAGCTTTGTTCCCGACCAATGGGGAGGAAATACATTCATGCAGCTTGGCAGGATAGACCGAGTTGACGCCATAGTGTCGACAACGCATTCACCAGCTCGGTTGCTTGGTCTTTCGTATGGAGCGGGCCGGGGTTGATCCGCAATCGCTCAGTTCCGCGCGGGACCGTGGGATAGTTGATGGGTTGAACGTATATCCCATAGTCGAAGAGCAACGCGTCCGTCAGTGCTTTGCATTTCACAGGATCACCAACGATGACCGGCACAATATGGCTCGGATTTTCAATATGAGGAATTCCTGCGGCATCCAGCTTTTGGCGGAGATCTCGGACCGCTTGTCTTTGTCTCTTTCGTTCATAGGTGCTCCACCGTAGGTGACGGAGCGATACTCGTGCAGCAGCAGAAGCCCCCGTAGGAAGAGAGAAAACTTCCGTGTTGTCTGGTACGTGTTGCCTGATGAATTCGCATATCGTGCGCGACGCTGTGACGTAACCACCAACAATCCCATATGCTTTGGCAAGAGTCCCCTCAATTATATCGAGCCTGTCCATGCAGTTGAGTTGTTCTGCAATACCAGCACCGTGATTGCCATACATGCCAACTGCATGAACTTCATCGACATATGTCAAAGCGCCAAAGCGCTCAGCCACATCGCAGATTTCCGGGATAGGCGCGACGTCGCCATCCATTGAATACACAGATTCGAATGCAATTATCTTGGCTTGGTTTGGAGCAAGCCTGGAAAGATGGCTCTCTAAGTCAGCAACATCGTTGTGACGCCAGATCCTTTTCTTTGCTCCTGACGCGCGAATGCCTTCGATCATCGATGCATGATTGCGCTCATCAGAAAGAATGACACAGTCTGGAAGTTGGCGCCCAAGTGTTTTGAGAACTTCGTAATTCGAGAGATAGCCTGACGTGAAGAGAACCGCGTCTTCTTTTTGGTGGTGCTCTGCAAGATCGGCTGCCAGATGATTAGCCTCCGCATCGGCATCCAGGCAGGTGTCCGTCCGATCTATTCCTTTCATCATGGCCTCGCAAACAGCGCGCATCTGGCCCATACCAAGATAATCGTTCGAGCACCAAACCACGACACTCTTAGATGAAGGCGCTTTCATTTGGGTTGCGAGTGGGAATTGGCCTGCCTGCCTCGATATTTCTATGAATTCACGATAGTTCCCCTCGGCACGCAAAGCCTCAAGTTTTTCCGCAAAGAAGTCTTTGTAGTCCATAGCTCGATGCCACCATTGCCATACGCTCTTGGAATTAGCTGTAGTTTTTCGATAACCAGAGCGGTGCGGCATTCTGCTTTCGGCAAATCTCCTGATCCGACCCCACGAGTTACGCCTTAGCGGATATCCGAAGGAATGAAGGCCTATTAGTCTATTGGCTTTTTTTAACTCGTTATCGGGGGTTAGCCCGAAAACATGATCCCAGCCGATGAGGTCGAATGCGTGGACGCGAATCTGCTTCTACAGAGCGCGAATTCAGCAATCAGTGCGCCGAATATGGTTACGATGGCTTCGCTTCGAGCCCGCGATCCATATACGCCGTTCGTGATAGTCAATTCACTAATCGGGGTCGTGGTCCAAGCAATTCCTAGGCGTATGTTGTTGCATTTTGACGAAAAGCCGATAATTCTTATCAAGAATAAGGGTGGCAGTTCAAATGCAGCGGTTTACTCAACTCGATTGCCTCGCAGTTGGCCCTGCGGTGTCGGACAATATGTCGCGAGATTATGCGGATTTTTCTGCAAGTGCTTTAGACGTGTTGAATCACATCAGGGTCGCCGCACTGGAATGCCGATGCTCTGCTCGGACAGAGATCCAAAAGGCCTGCAACATACTGTCCACTGATCCGGTCGCCTCTCATACCGTCTATGCCAGGGTGTTGGTTCAATTTCTCGCTCAGGTATTGAGGCGCTCAGTCACGTTTTTCAGCCCCGGTGTCTCTCATATCAGTAACGATGAAGCGTGGCTGCTCAGACTGATTGTTTGCCTTCGGGACTAGGACAACTTAAGCGCAGAATTTATCATACGCTCTCGCGTTCCAAAGCACTTACGGCAGACAATGTATTTTTTGGCCAACGGAGTTGCGTCCGCCCACTCCAGTTAGAATAATTCTAAATAGAGGGTTGTCATTCATTGGCGTTGGATTAGTTCGCCGCTGGAACCAATCTAAAACGCACCCACTGGATATTAATTCCGAGGCAGATGAGATGACCCAAACCGCTAAGAACCTGGCGCCCGACGCGACCACCCAAATTGCCGACGCACTCAATCAAAGCGTAGCAGAGACTGCAGTTACAACAATGTTGGCACAAAACTTCCATTGGAACGTGACTGGGATGACCTTCGGAACACTCCATGATCTTTTTCAGAAGATTTACGAGGATCACTTCGTTGCCCAGGATGATTTGGCCGAGCGAGTGAAAGCCTTGGGCGCTCATGCTGAAGGAAAGCTTTCCGGTACGTTGAATCGTTCGAAAATCGACGAGCATGATGGCCATGCGTCAGACAAAGAAATGATCCCGACAATGCTAGCAGCGCAGGAGACCCTTGCATCCACGCTAGCGGGATGCGGCGAATTGGCAGCACGCCATGGTGACACCATTACAGAGGACCTCTGCATCAGCCGCGGACACACGCACGAAAAGTTTTCATGGTTCCTTCGCGCCCATCTATCCTAGCCCAACACGCCGTGGATCGGAGCCTTTCTTTGAACACTTAAGAAGATAGGCACCGGCCCACGCATCATATTTTCCCAAACGGGTCTGTTGTTCCACCAGCTTCTTAATGAATTCACGTCGCTTCTTTTTCTTCTTGAGTTTCTTGAAGGTTTTTTTCTGGCTCCTGGTCATGGAACAACCAATGCAGTGACCTTCTCGCCTAAATTTACACACTCCAATGCTCGGGCTGGGAAGCTTGCTCATTCATGTTTCCAGGTTCAAACAACCACCCGCGGACGATTGGCCGTCTCGGTTGTCTCTCCGCTGTTGGCTCATAAATGCGGCACCGAGGTAATGGTCATGATGCATAAGAACTCCGATGGCAACGAAAAGCCTCATGCTTAGCTTGACCTTCAAAAGATGCTTTGTGCTTGCCAACTTTGGCTTGCGAGATCAGCCCGTCGGCTGCAGAGGTGAAATGGGTTTGATCGTTCCGCAGTGCAAGAAACGCACTACTCACTGAAAATGCTAAGACACCTGTCACTCATGCAATCTGATGGAAAACTGAGCGAGTTCCACGCTGCGCCGTCAAGGCGTCAACCAGGTCACGTCCCGCATCCGTCGGTGCGCCATTGTGATCTAGCCACAAATTATCGCGCGCCTTGTCAAACGCGGATGTATCTTCGCTGCAAGAACTCAAATGCCTAGCAAACGCAATTATTTGCCGTTGAATGTCAATCTGCATCACCTGCGTTCCTCTTCCTTCGTATCTGTGATTTTTACGAATGGGAGGCTGCATTGGATTTCCAACAGATGGAATACGTTGCCCCCTGGTGCCGGCGAGAAACGCGTTGCGTGTGACGAAACGTGTAACCGACAATTGCTCTCACCGCCCTAGTTCACGCATATGAATGAAAAAGACGGCAGTCGAAATGCTTTCCGAAAGAAGGCGCGTATATGGGTTGCACTGGCCTTACTGCTCCCAGTTTGTCTGGGAGCTATTGCAGCACGGTTTGTCGCGGGGGCGTGACCGTTATGCGCTGAACAATGGTGTCGACGCGGCAATCGACCAGGAAAGGATTACACCTGTTGCAATCCCTGGCCCCAAAATCCCAACCCATTTAGCAGCCCAGCCCGCCATCGTTCCAAACACAAGCATAAATAGCGCGAGCACTGGAATAACGGTAAACAGCATTCCGATGCTGGTGGGCTGCATCACCATGGCACTCAGCAGAACTGCGAAGAATGGTATCCGTAAGAAAATCCGTAGCACTAAATGGCGGCCGTGAACCAATGCACGATCCGCTAGTGCGAACAGAAGTGTTGCCGGCAACAAGATCGCCATTAGTGTTAAACGCGGGCCCGTAGGTAGGAAAGCCGCCGCATACCGGTCGAGCGCGACTGCAAAGAGCGCCAACCCCCAAGCAAGAACGAGCAGCGTCGCCGCAATCCCCGGCAGGCTGACGCGCATCTTGGGACGTAGGATTGCAAGAGATAGCGCCCCCCAGGTCGCGAGACACAAGGCCATGGCCCCAAACCCTGCCAAGCCAAGGACGGACAACCCAGAAATACCAGCCAAAAATGCTATAGGCGCTGGAAGAACTGAAGCCATAATGGCCTTGCGGAGTGGTGGTGTAGGTTCGAGCGGAGCTTCCGGTAGCAGTGATGCAACCGGATGAAAAAGGAGCACGATGGCACCGAGCAAGATCGCAATCCAAAGTCCGGTGCTCACAGGTTCGGTCGGCTCGCCCAACCAAGCAGCTGTCTCTCTGGCAGTCACCGAGGACCATAAGACCCCAACATGTCCAACCCACGGAGCGGCGACGGCCCGCCGCTCGACGTCGCCAAGCGCTATCGTAACGTTTTCCAGGCGATCGCCGAGCTGGCCCAGGGCATTCAGTGCTACGGCTCGCAGCCGCGTCTCATAAGCGCCTGACACGATAAGCAAACGATCCGGATGGTTTGGTGTAACAGCCTCTGAGTACATGGAAATTGCCACAACACCGTCGACGTTCGGCAACTGTTCCGCTGCACGGATCACGACATCCGTGGCCATCGAGTGACCCACTAACGCAACACGCTTAAGCCCGGTCAGCGCCTTTGCTTTGGAGGCGACTTCAAGCGTCTGCTGTATCAGATCCTCGGTGGCACCTGTTAAGCTATTGATTTCTGGGGATAGTGCGTTTCTGTTTCGCCCATGACCAAGATAGTCAAAGGCAACGACCGTGTGACCGGCTTGTGCCAGTGTCAACGAGATCGACTCCATCATCTGACGCGACCCGGAGAATCCGTGGGATACGAGGACCAAGGACGATATAGACTTCGCACCTCGATAGATTGTCACGGGCGTATCGCTGAATTGGAGCCTTTCCGATTCGATGTCTGACCGAGCCTGCTCCAATCGAAACAAGGAAATTAAGGCCAACACAGCAGCAACGGTTACAGTCAGAAATTTGAAGCGCAAGATTTGCATGCTGGCAGATATGGCTCGTTCGGCCGATCCGGCGAGGCCTTGCGTTCAATGGAGGCGTGGATCGGGAATAATTAATTAAACAAATCTAGAGCATGATCGCCATACGAACGAAGCACAACATAGTTAATTTCTCAACGCCGAGAACGCTCGCACATTTGCACTCGCACTAAACTCGTCAAAAATTTTGATGGGCTGCCATGGCTTCGGCGTTGAAACAGCAAAGGCTACAGGCTTTAAAGACGTCTGTGGCGCGAACAAGCCGACTTCCACTCCAGCAGTAACATATGCGGGACGGTCAAGGCAGCGAGACCGATAAAAGTTGTTTTCAGGATAGCAACGTCTGCTGGCCCACTGAGGAGCAAGTACGCGATGGCTGCTGCAATCAAAGTCATAATTGTCACGGCAGCAGCTGAAGCCAGCGCACCAGGTTGATCACGAAGATCAAACCAAACTTCTGACATATGCCGTGGCGAATGAAGAAAGCAAAAATAGGCTACGAAGAAAACGAGAGGAGGCAGGAGCGCAGCCGCTATCCAAAGTGTGGACAACTCTATCATTGGCCGTAGAACAGGACGGGTTACGCATGTAACGACTGCGAGACTGGCTCCCACCCATCCCGCAACAGACAAACAACTCACAAGGATTGATGCCGTAGATGGATCGGACAGTATCGAGAAAACACGCTCTACGGCACCAGTAGCCAGGAGCGTCGGCGCGCCAAGAACGCTAAGCCCCCCAGCGATCCGCCATATCCGCGGTTGGTCGTCCCAGTCGGCTGAAAAGTGGATTGCAGAGTATAGTAGAAATATGCTTAGCCCTAACTTGGGCAGGGTAAGCCAGGCAATCAGAACGAGAGACGCAAGACCCAAATAAGCAGCAATGAAGCGGAAGTAGCCTAACCACCCTTTCAGCGGCCAGAGATGTTGTGCTAACGGCAAGTCGAATGCGCCGTGTGGTAAACCTAAGATGGCCACGGCTGGCGCGAGCAATAGCGCTTGATTTGTTGTGCTCGGCTTAAAAAAGACGACGGCACATGCGAACACCACCACGGCTCCCACAAACAGGCCTGCTTGCCATGGTCGTGCGACCATTAGCGCAGACCGGCAGCGGCAAGTAGGAATGGGCGCGGCGGTAACGCTGCCACAACTGCCAAACGATCTCTAAGAAGGGTCGATCCTGATAAGAACCGTTCAAGCCGATGTGGTGCCACCCGTTCGAATAGCGACTTAAACAACGCTGGGCCACGAGACGGGGCTGCAGCGAGTACCCGCAAAAACGTCGCGTCCATGACCTGCAGAACCGTGTCATCTCGTGGGATCATAAGCTTCTTGCCATTTATAAGCTGTGCCGCGAGTGTCTGAGCCTGAACTTGAATGCGCTGGAACGCGTATCCTGTGGAAGGGCGAGCAGCACCACCTGTGAGTCCACAATGAACCACGCCTTTCTGTTGTGCCGCACGAAAGTTTACGTCCATTGGCAGAGCACCAGCTTCGCTTCGGATTACATCGTAACCATCAGTGTTTAGGCGCTCTATTTCATCGTTCAGCCAAGACTGCATAATGTCTTGTCCAGGCGACGTGGGAGCGAAGGACGTTACTTCGAGCAGCGCTCGATCCGGCGCAAACGGTAGTAAATACAAGAAATCTACACCGTTGCTATAGCCGTTCCGGAAATGCATCATTTGCACTGTCTCTGTATCGAAAACAGCTCGGCTGGTTGCGATCTCTTGTCCAACAAAAAACTGTCCGATGCTGGGACGCCGCTCAATCGGACGAGTATCGATCACGCTTTGTGCGCTCAACTCACCCACAGAGGTTGTCACGCGCATACCTTCCCGGCAGGTCGCCACTTGATTCGCCGTTGCCCCAAGCAACAAACCTCCCGCAGTGTCACGTGCAATTTTCTCTCGCATCGCAGTGTAAAACGCAGCGCCCTCCAACGTTTGATACGGCATCGAGCTTGACTTGCGTTCAACAACGCCGCCAGGGCCCGCGACGCTCCAGCGTGTCCAACTTTGCCGGATCAGGTTTTCGAAAGGATGGGACCCGGTGCGCCAGAATGACCAAGTACGATCATTGTGATAGCTTGTCCGTGATTCGATAATTTGGAATGAGACACCACTTCCCACAAGTCGTGCGCCGAGACTCAATCCAGCGCAGCCACCACCAAGGATTGCAACGTCGACGTCAGGCATGAGCGTTTACCCTGGACGTGCACCTGCCCCAAAGTGTTGTGCGGGCTAGAGCGAGGAGCGCGACCCAGATCTTGCGTCCTAGGTGAAGTCGAGCGCGGCCCAGCATTGGATCTCCACCGGTGCGTAGTAGACTACGGCCAATATCACGGTAGAGAGCAGCGGCCACAATGACTGCTAAGCGGAGACGGAGTGGCAGAGAGGGGCAAGTGCGGATACCGATATCATAAAGCCCTTCTGCCTCGGTCAGACAGTAGCGAACTGAATTACGCACCGTCTTGCGGGCCTCTAGCGTCGCATAAGCGATTTGATCCGCCGAAAGTGGGCAGAGGTCGCCCGGGAGATATCGTCGCCCGGCATGTGCGTCCTCAAGAACGTCTCGACAAATATTTGTCAGCTGCATCGCACGGCCAAGCGAAGAGGCAGCCGCATGGTGCTGCTTCCCCACCTCGAAGAGCTCACAGACCATTATTCCAACTGTTCCGGCGACGGCTTGGCAATAGCGCTCTAACGACACCTTGTCCGGGATCGCGACAGCTCCAATGTCGCCCTGAACGCCGTCAACGAGCCGGACGAAAGCATCTCTTGCCCTGGGTCTGTTCTCGAACAGCGATAACGCTTCAATTGCCAAAGAGTCTTTCGGCGAACCAAATCGAACCTCAGCACTCACGTTAGCCAGACGCGTTGCTGCTGCAACGCTACCATCTATATCAGCTAGATCGTCGACGCACCGACAGAGTGTATAAAGACGTGCGATCCTTTCGCGATCGGGTCGGGCTAACAGCCATGACGCCGGTGTAAAACTACGCGCGTGTCGCGCCATCACTTTGTAAGCCGACTCCTTTTCCATTATGCTGCAACCGGTTCTGGGACCAATTGGTCCAGTACCTTCGCAGACGACACGACACCAGGCAGACCCGCGCCTGGATGTGTGCCAGCGCCTACGAAGAATAAATTGCCAATGCCTTCTCCGAGATTATGAAAACGGAACCAAGCAGATTGTGAGAAGAACGGTGACAGTGAGAAACCCGCCCCGTTCACCGACAGATAATCTGTGCGAAAATCCTCTGGCGTCATCTCAAACTCTGCCGTTATCGTCTCCTTTAGCCCAGGCAGCATTGTAGCGTCGAGAGCGGTCACGATACGATCGCGTAAGCGCGGCCCTTCAATCGACCAGTCCTGACCACCTGCAAGGTTCGGAACTGGGCAAAGTACGTAAAAGCTGTCACAACCGTCAGGAGAAAAGCTTGGATCTGTTGCTGTTGGTCGGTGCACGTAAAGCGAAAAGTCTTCGGCTAGATGCTTGCGGTGAAAGATATCTGACAGCAATTCCTTATATCGATCACCGAACCATACTGTGTGATGGGCAACGCCGGGCCAAGCCTTCCGAGCGCCAAAGTAAAGCACATACAGGCCCATCGAGAGCCGACCAAGCCGCGACCTAAGGCGGGCTACACTGTTTCCCGATCCCTGTGGTAGCAACTCACGATAGACATGAATGGGGTCCATGTTCGACACGACAATATCGGCTCCGACGAACCGCCCGTCGTCCAATGAAACGCCGATCGCCTTACCATTAGCAACCTCGATCCGCTCCACCGTTCGGTTGAGAGTGATCTCTATTCCTTCGTCGCGCATCAGGCGACCAAGAGCATCGACCAGAGCGCCAGTACCGCCTATTGGAAACCACACTCCTTCGCGTCGCTCCAGGTGGTTGATCATTCCGTAGATTGATGTTGTGTCAAAGGGATTGCCCCCGACGAGAAGTGGCTGGATCGAAAAGGCGCGCCGCAGCCGATCATCCTTTAAATGACGAGAAACCATCGTCCACACGCTTTCCCACGCTCGGAGGCGTAGAAGGTCTGGAATCTGACGCGCCATAAAGAGCGGTGAGTGAAAAGGCGAGGATGCAAGGCCGGTAAATCCAACATCATACAGGCGCTTCGACCAATCACCGAGACGCCGAAAACCCGTGACATCTCCGGGTGAGAGCCGTGCAATCTCTGCTTCGGTTCGCTCTTCAGTCGGCCCATAATCAAGCGTTTCGCCGTCAGCGAAACGAAAACGATACCAGGGATCGGGCTGAACGAGTTTTAGCTCGTCTGACAGTCTTCGGCCAAACAGTGCGAACAACTCCTCGAAGAGATGTGGGGCAGTGAGGACTGTTGGGCCGGCATCGTGGCGGAAGCCATCTCTTTCAAACACCTGCGCCCGCCCGCCGAGCCTCTCACACCGATCGATAATATGAACGTCGTAGCCGCGGGCACTCAACCGGAGTGCTGCGGCAATGCCGCCAAGCCCGGCCCCGGCAACAATGGCGGTGGGTCGATTATGAAAGGCCGTGTCACGCGGCATTGGGTATCTCCAGAATTTTTTGTTGAAGGGAGCCGATGAGGACGCCGAGGGCACACCCGACGCCAAAGGGAAGTTTCGAAGAAGCGGCTTCTGCCATCTGCAATGCATCGCAAGCGAGATGCCTGGCATGGCGTCGTGCGCCATCGATGGAATGACCCGCTGCCTCTAGCGACAAGCAAGCATTGGGCGATAACGCGTTCAGGTCGCGGTCACGATCAGTTAAGTCGTCTGTAATTTGATACGCCAGAGCAACATCACTTGCGGTGATGTAAGCGGCTTCGATGGTGGTCTCTGTTTCAGCCACTTGCAGCAGCACAAGCTGAAGCGGGAGGGCGAGCAAGGGCCCGGATTTCGCCTTTGCAATCGCCATGTACTGCTCGGGCTTGCAGTCAGGTTTGCTCGCCAAATCTTCGGCCTGCCCGCGGATCGTTTCTGCGACTGCGCGATGTGCTAGTTTCACGGCTGACGATGCTTTTGGCCCAAGGGTGCACAGCGCTGCGAATGCTGCTGAAATCATCAAATCGCCAGCGCATATCGCAGTGTTTTTCCCATACTTTGCCCAAAGGGCAGGCCGTCCCCGACGGTGAGTGTCGTGATCCTGAAGGTCATCGTGGACGAGTGAAGCGTTGTGCAACAACTCGCATGCCGTGGCCAAAGAGGTCGCCACGCTTTGAGAGAGATTTGCACGGTGTGCCGCGTCAATTGCGAGATGCGCCCGAACACGAGACCCACCTGATGAGAGGTGCCAAATCGCAGCATTGGCGACTTCGCCGCTCCCCAAACACTCCCTCATGGCGCGTTCGATAATGGCCATTGAGACGCCGTTCCTGTTCTGCCCAGACATTGCTGCACTCCAAGAGGTGTTTCGTGAGAGGAGAAGTTGCGCGGGGTCGGTTACGACCCCGCGCGTTCTTTCGACAGGTTACTCAGCCGGCACAGCTGCTGTCGTTGCGCTCGGGGCTGCAGAGCTTTTCCGCACAGCAATCATGTAGATCAGTACGCCGAACAGGACTTTGGACGTAAGGTCAGCCACCGTGTAACCCACCTCGACGACGGTGGTTGCCATGGCTCCACCGAGCCCAACAGCGCCTGCGAAGTAAACAACCGGGTAAAACGACCAGCTGAGGACAGTCACCCAGCGTGCTGCGTTGACTAACCCGCGAACGTCGGAGGGTTGATCTTCAATCGACTTCGACAAGCCGACAAAGAGCTCATAGACGATCCAAAGGAATGGGATCATCGAGAGCCCGCCCCAAATCCAACGTGTTCCTGCGTCGGCCGCGACTTCACCCGGGTATCCGAGCGCGATCATCACTGCAGCGAGGATACCGAGACGCGTAGCGCGGCTAACGGTTTCCTGCCGGCTCAACCCCATCACCAAGATGAGTTCGATCAACAGTAGGGGTACTGTAAGTAACCAGTCCACGTACCTGTACGCAGCGTTAAACGCGACACCTGTTGCAGTGACCGTACCGTTGACGACGTCGTACGCAGCGTCCCAACTGTCAAATATTCGGAGGTAGTGATAGGCTGCGATAAACGTCACCAGCCCCGTGATTGTGAGTGCAGTTTTGTACTGTCTTGCGACTTGGCCACGCCCGAGCCAAAAGAAAATCGTAGCCGCCGCGAGTGTAGCGAAGGCAAACGAGAAAGCGTTATAGATCAGGTCGTATTGTCCGACCGTAAGCTCTGTCATTAGAGATCTCCTTGCGTTCTGTGCGAAGGTAGATCGGTGTCATCCGTCAGGCTTCAACATCATAATTGTGACGCAATCCGCCGCGCAGCCAGATGCCACTTGGCAAGTTGCGTAACCACACTAACTCGTGATGCTTACGTAAACGACAAGCAGCACTCCAGCTGGTTGCGAGGACTTGCAGGCACGACAAAATCCGCCAGCATTGCCATCGACATAACATCTTATTTTCAGTTACTTAGTGGAAATCAGGCGCGGAGTTACAATCTAAACGGATCAATGAATTTTCCTGTGATCGGCAGACTTTTTAGCTCAATGGCTTATGTTTGGATTTATGGAAAAAAAATTTCACGGTCCGAACCGCCCGCAAACTCACCAGTCGCGCTCAGATCAACTGCGCGACTCTGGTCACTTTAACATACAGATTGCCGACGCTGATGATCCTGCGCGGAACCGGCGGCTTCAAACGCGAGCGCAGGATAGATCTGCGCACCGTCTCCACCACGAGCTCTTCGAGGATTTATTGAATTGACGGCACCCATCTTAGTGATGGGCGCGACTGCCGGGATTGGGGCATGCGCCGTTCAAGAGATAGTGGGCCGAGGTCTAACCGTACGCGCTTTCGCGCGTGGGGCTTCAAAGCTCATGGCTGATGACCTGCTCACGCCAGTGCCTGGTAATGCGCGCGATTTAGAGGCCGTTACGAACGCGGTCTTGGGTGTCAGAGCTGTGATCTACGCGCTCGGGATTAAAGAACGGCTCGCCATGTTGTGGGAGGAAGAGACGCTGTTCTCGGACTCTACAAAAGTCCTCGTCGATGCCATGCACGCGGCTCAGGTATGCAGACTCGTGGCAGTCACCGGTTTTGGTGCCGGGCGTTCGCGAACCGCTATGAGCACGCTCGAAAAGATTGGCCACAGATTGGTATTGGGGAAACCATATGCAGATAAGGACCGCCAAGAAGGTTTGATCTTAGAAAGCGATCTCGACTGGACCATTGCGCGCCCGGTGATCCTGACAAAAGGTGCGAAGTCTGGTCGGATGCAAGTCCTGCGGGAAACCAATGAATGGCGCAACGGACTGGTGTCACGCGCTGATGTTGCCAGTTACTTGGTAGACGCAGTGGAGAATGACCTCGACGTTCAGAAGGACGTTGTGTTGGCCCGCTAAACCGTTGCGACGCTCCGACCGGATTGTGAAGCGATCAAAGTCGCCATTCTCGATCAGATGACCATGGGTTGATCTGGGGATCTTAACTATCGGCGTGCAGTTGACCGGCTCAGTGTTGTGGTTTGAGTTTTGCCAGACCCACGTCGAGTGTTTTGGTGTCCAGAGCGGGAATCCGCACCGGCACAGCAATTCTAATGTGGCCTCTACAAAGCAAGTGCACAGAATACGCCTCTAAGATCGGTGGAATAGCCAATGAATTCATATCCAATCTCAAAGATGACCACAATGGAAGATCATCAAGTACGCAAAAATGAACTTGTTGCGCAGTACTTGCAGCTTACACGAGAAGTCATGCCGAAGATGGCTCTCGATCCCAGGATCACTTGGCCCGTGCGGAATGATCATTGTTTCCAGCGCATTGTTCTGGATGCGATCTGTGGCGGCGTTTGGTATGATACTATCCCACGCCCTGCGTACAAAAACCTCTCTTATGATCAGGCTGTCCGCAGCGTTGAGCTCTGTCGGTATATCATCGAAGGTCGCGTAGACCTTCACCAACTCAATCAGCAATCACTGGTTTGGCGCAATAAGTGTCGCACCCCTGCCGAAGACACATTGAGACTTAACGTTGGGAACCGACAAAGCGAACATCTTTAGACGACGCCAATCTGGTCGTAGTTGCAGATGATGTCGACGACCTCGTGTTCGACAAACGGGAGAGTTGGCGAGGATCGGCAGCAAAGGCTCGACGCAAGCAGAGGCGGTACAAGCAGCGCCTTACAGCTGAACTGAAGCGCTTTTCGCACGTAACATGCAATGACGACGCTGACGAAGATGACGCTACATCATCAGGCAGAACCCTTCCGGATCGTCGTCCACAGAATTCTCCAATCGAACTTAGAGAGGAAAGCTGACCATGACTTGCTTGAGCACCGTCGAATTGACTGAACTTGAAATCAACACCGACATCGGAACCTACAAGCCGGGGGATGTGGTTCCCACGGCGCATCTTCTTGATATGACGCTCGCAATTGATCCATCTCTCGTACTTATTGAAGCTGACAACATGAACGCAGTCTTCGACTATGACCCTCTCATCGCAGAGATCGATCGTCTCGGACGTGATGGCAACTACGAGACTCAGGAGCGGCTCATGACGCGCATTGTCATGGCCTGCGCTGCGTATCAAGAAATCCAATCGCTGGAAATCTATCTGCGGAAATACCCAGTTTTAAAGAACAGTGGCGCCTTGGGAGTCCGCCTAATCGTTGATACAGAGGACCTCAAGGTCATGCGGCAGGAAATGGAAGCAAATTAGTGAGACCAAGATCTACTGTTGCGCGCAAACCAAAATGTCCTTTGTGGTCACCGCCAAGACACCTCCGCACAGTATGAAATTGAGTTTGAAGGCATCATTTAGGGTTGCAGTCAGGTACCCTGCCAATTGTCAGTCCGTTTGAAGAGTGCACGGCGGTGCATTTGGCGACCTAAATCCAAGGTTTCGATCTCTCGAACTGCCAACTCTAAAACTACAAAAATTGTTGGGTCTGGGTTGCTGTCCTCCTTCATCGCTTCCGCTCTGGGTGAACCCGGCGCAACCGGAGCTGCAAAATCAGCGCGCGCGCTCAGGCAACGAATGCCATCGAATTTTGTCTTCCGGACCGGCCAGGACGTTGGCGGTAACCCGTAGTCGGACTTGAAGGAGAGCCATTGCATCCAAGAAAGCCAGGATGCATCGGATTACTCCGGGGCCGTTGCATACCGAAGCCGACATCGACCACCTGGTCAACGCCCTGTCGGCGCTCTGATCGCAATGCGCCCTTTCTCGCACTGTGGCCTGATGGATCATTTCAAGGGCCGTTCAAAACACCGCCATCGCAGGACCTAATCCTACAGTGCGTACCCTCTTTCCACAGAGCGGACGTCCTGAGCATTGAAAGCAAAATTTTTCAACACATCTCCTCAGACGAACTCTCATCGTGTCGACCGCTGCTTTGCTGGCAGCTCAATCGCTTCCAGCGTCTGCAGATGACCATGTAATTCAGATGCTGAACAAGGACCCAGACAACAAGAAATCGCGGAATGTTTTCAAGCCGCTCATTTCCGTTATAGAGCCGGGCACCGAGCTGATGTTCAAATCGGTCAACAAGGGCCACAACACAGAATCGATAAAAGGGATGATCCCTGACGGTGTCGAAAAGTGGAAGAGCAAGCCCAGCAAGGACTTTGCTCTTACGATCGAGAAGCCTGGGTTCTACGGCTACAAGTGTACGCCCCACGTCGCGACCGGCATGGTTGGCCTGATCATCTGCAAAAGCGACGGCGTGATGGACAATCTGGCAGCAGCCCAAAAGGTGAAACAAAAGGGCAAAGCCAAAAAGGTCTGGGACGCAATCTGGGAGCAGGCCGAAGCGGACGGGTTCCTGGCCTGAGCCGCCCACAGCACGAAGTCAACATGGGTGCCGGGTGCTCTGTTCCGGCGCCCACAGAAAACTATTCAAACGCATCGATGAGGATCGCGACGGACCATGTTTCTGTTGGAGGGCCTAGAAGCGGTTGGCCAAACGTCGCCTCACACATCGATCACACCCGTGAATTGACCTTAAACAATCGACTTTTTGGACATATATATGACATTTAGATCCTGCACGGATGGCATACAGGTGGGATCCCAGCGCAAGTCTCAATAACGAAGCAACCGCAGTCTGGCCGCTCTGGCGAGATCGAAGCACTGTCTTTTACGCTGTGGATTTAGCGTAACGCCATTGCATGAGTTCATCGAGGCGTGTGATCTCGTGGTCCGCGATTTGGGTGAGGACTTAGGTGAGCCACGCTTGGGGATCGACGCCGTTAAGTTCTACGGTCTCGATGAGTGTATAGGCGGCGGCTGAGGCGTCACCGCCGCCGTCGGAGCCAATGCAGAGGTGACTTTTCCGGCCCAGGGCCGCACATCGGATCGACCTTTCCGAATAATTATTGTCGAGCTCCAGGTAACCGTTTTACAGATATCCCCTCATTTTCTACGTGCCGCCAGGGGCGAAACGGATGACTTTGGCAAGCTCGGACTTGCCTGAGATTCGGTTCAGTTGCGCGGTGAGAAAGGCTTCCAGGTCGTCGAACATAGGAATTGCATCGCGCTGGCGCAGCACTGGACGCATCGAACTAGTGACACCGAAACTATCGCAACTGGGCTCGTACCTAAGGTGCGTCAAAGCGTGACATCCATCTTCAAAATTGCTCACCAGCTCTACATGCGGGGTTCGGAATGAGAATGTCACAACCCTAGATCCTGACTGCAATTGCATCATCGTTGCGACTGGGGCTGACACTAGCACTCTAAGATGAGGCCTAAAACGGCATGGCATTCGATTTACTTTCAGTGCGCAGGGATTTCCCGATCCTTAGCCGTGATGTGCACGGATCGAACCTAATTTACCTCGACAACGCGGCGAGCACGCAGAAACCACAGGCCGTCATTGACGCAGTGTCGAATGCCTATGCATCCGAGTACGCCAATGTACACCGGGGTTTGCACTTTCTTTCTAATCTCGCCACAGACAAGTACGAAGCAGTTCGTGAAAAAGTCGCTGCTTTTCTTGGTGCGCACGCGGCGGATGAAATCGTTTTTGTTTCAAACGGTACAGAGGCGATCAACACGATTGCATACGGTTGGGCGATGCCGCGGATCGAGGCCGGTGACGAGATCATTCTGTCGGTGATGGAACACCATGCCAACATTATCCCATGGCACTTCTTGCGCGAAAGGTACGGGGCGATCCTTCGCTGGATCGATGTGGACGACAACGGCGACCTAGATCCGAGCGCTGTGATCAGCGCGATCGGACCACGTACGAAAATCATCGCTCTATCCCACATGTCGAATGTTCTGGGGACGATCGTCGATGTTGCGGCGATTTGCGAGTATGCGCGATCGCGCGGCATTGTCAGTGTAATTGACGGTTGTCAGGCGGCTGCCCATTTTCCAGTCGATGTCAGTGGCTTGAATTGTGACTTCTACGTTGTGACGGGTCACAAGCTTTATGGTCCATCTGGTTCCGGTGCGCTCTATGCGAGGTCTGAACGGCTCGCAGAGATGCAGCCCTTTAAGGGTGGTGGGGACATGATACGGACCGTCGAGAAAGATCTCGTGACGTACAACGATCCTCCGATGAAGTTTGAAGCTGGTACGCCTAACATTGTCCAAGTTATCGGACTGGGCGCGGCGCTTGACTACCTGACTGGGATCGGGATGGACGAGATTGCCAGACATGAAACGCTTTTGCGCGATTATGCCAAAGACCGACTTGAGGCGATTGACTGCTTAGAGCTGTATGGGCGCTCTTCCAGCAAAGGTGCGATTTTCTCATTCAACCTGAATGGACCCGCCCACCCTCATGACATCGCGACAATCGTCGATCGGAAAGGCGTGGCATTACGCGCAGGACACCATTGCGCTCAGCCTCTGATGAAGCACCTTGGGGTCAATGCAACCTGTCGAGCTTCTTTTGGACTTTACAACAGCATCGATGATGTCGACAGATTGGTTGACTCATTGGAGACGTGCAGAGAGCTGCTGGGTTGACTTAACCGTCGCGCCTCCAGGGCACAGTCGCACATCATGAATTGCGCTCCCGTGGACGTTTTTGTTGTAATTCAGGCAGCGAGCGACAGAGGCATAATAATCATTTTCGTTAATCGACGGGATTCTGAGCACCGACAAAGTACATCAAGCTTCCATTCTCGTCGAACAGCGGTCGTATACGGAGCCTGTTCAAAAACAGCGTTCCATCCTTTCGATAATTATGGATGTCGATCGTGAAACGGGTCCGAGCTTTGAGCCCCTGTCGGATGGCGTCGATCGCATGTGGGTTTGTTCCTGGCCCCTGCAGAAATCTACAATTACGACCTATCGCTTCTTCCGGTGCGTAACCCGTTTGGTCTTCGAACTCCTCGCTGACATAGATCATTGGATTGTCAGGCATGTGCGGGTTCGAAATCACCACGCTCATTTCGACTTCATCTTGCTCCAGTAGGTGTTCAAGATTCTGGGTTGATTTTTCAATCATTCCTGGCATCCACATGTCCGTCAATCGATATTGCGCCAACCTGCTCAGAGTGCCGGCATCAACGCCGCATGGTCATCGCACTTCAGACACGAATGAGCAATCACCCGTGATCTCTTGAACTGCAGTTAGACGAAAATACTTCTGAACTCACGGCTCATGGAAATTGCCGAGGCTCAAGACCACGTACCAGAATCGATGAGCCTACACGAACAAACACAGTCCGAGGATTGGTTGGAAGGCCTCCGCGCTTTCAACAAAAAACGAAAACCGTTTCTCGAAGACGAGCAAAAATCCGCACTGCTACCGGACCTATGTCGTCAAGCAAATCTCGCGTCCTTTTCTGCAGTGCGGAATAAAAGATACGTCATTCAAAACTTGTGATCCAAGCACCAGAACCGCCCGTACACCTGTTGTAACGTTACGTTTTTACTATGTGTCCGTCCGGCCAGATGGATGCGTAGGCCTAGATGCACACGCCAGTTTGTGCGCCGCAGCATCGAGACGATCGCGGGTATGGTCTTGCGATCGAACACTGCAAAGAGGTGTGATGACATGAGCTATGCAGGGTTAGTTCCATTTTTGGCACTGCTGACCTTAGTGGTCGTTCTTGCGTTGGTTTGGCTGAATATCCAGCAAACAATGTCACAACTGAACAACAGCCGCGCGCAGCGCGTCGGCGTCCGGGCAGGAGCTTCAGGCCCGAAATCTGCGACCGAGTGATTGTCTGCGGATGCCCCCCCCTGTGCCTACTACTTTGGACATCGGGCGGGCATCCGTCTTAATGCCGATGCTTTATAAGTTTGGACACCAAAACTACTCAAACCCAAAAAATCATAGACCGTAGCAACGGCCTTCTCGACAGGTCGCAACTAGTCAACACAGTGCCGTCGACCACGGTTGTTATGGACGGGATAAGCTCCTACGTCATCGCGAGAGCACTGAAGGTGCAACCGGTTCTTTTGTCCCACCCCATGTGACAGCAAAGATTGCTGACGCGGTGAATGGCAACAGATGCCTCCAAACGGCCAGTTAACACCATTTCTGCGCTGAAGCCGAATTTGAAGGCCGTGCCTTCTAAAAATGGTTTGCCGAGGATCGACTATGTCATTTCGGTCTCATAAACACATAATTAACAGAACGTACGGCGGATTTGTGGCGAGTCAGTTGCTGACTCCCGAGCAATGCTGTGTGCAAAAGGACGAGCAACGGCAGTCTGCCGTTCGCTTTCGGGACAGGCGAAAAGCGAATTAGTCGGGTTTTCAAGCTCCAAATCCTGCATATTTCTTTGCGTCACACCAACCGCAAGTGCCCACAAATGCATTTGAGGACTGGGCCACAAGCCTAGCCACAATGGCGCAGATCGGAGACCCAACCTAGAGTGAGAAGAGGCCCGCTTGGTCGGTAGGCCTTCGTTTTGTCCTAGGGCATTGGATAGACTACGCAGAATTCCCTCGCAGCAGGAAGTACAAACCGCCTACCAGTAGAAGAAGATGGAACTGGTTACCAAGGAAAATGTCTATTGGCGGCGCCCAGTACACCCATACTATGACGCTTGCCACGATCGCCGCTAAAATGAGGCCCCCCGCACGGGTAATGATGTCACCGATCCAATGGCGAGTGAACCCTCCAGCGATTAACAATATACCTGCTAGGAACTCGCCCATGGCAGCGCTGGCCCACATCAATACGTGAACACCAAACGCCTCAGCGTCATCCCCGCTAAGGGGCACCTTGGTGAATCCCTGGTAGATTATGAACGATGCAAGAGCCGCGCGAAGAAGCCAGTGCGCCGGTTGCAGATCCGGCAATGCCCGGCCCGCGCGTAGTATTGTGTCAACTGCAGTCATGGTTTCTACTCCTATTGGTCATTGGACCATTTAATTTGAGGTCATCACATAGGAAAGATGACTGATCGCTGATGTTGAGGGCTATCAATCCTCCGGCCTTTGAGAATAGTGCTACGGGACCAATCACGCGCCAGATCACAAAAATCATGGGTATTCCATATTGTAAAAAACCTGCCCTGATTTGCTGGGACAACACAGCGCAGCGTCTTGATCTGCAGCGTTCTATTAACGGGTGCGTCACGCACGGTGAGGCAGGGTTTGTAAGGCGGGATGGCAGGAGACTTGGCAAATAAGTGCCTGTGGCGTGATCGTCACCGAGAGCGTATCTCAAGTGTGTATTTACCGAGTGTCACAAGCACCCTCAGAATATTCCCGCATGCATGCATCCAGGACGGTGCGAACCTAAAGAAGTCTGAATTTGTCTGCCGGACGAGGTGGCACAACGTTCGACGCCGGTTCTGTCCAATCAGTCATGGTACTAAAGATAACTCATACTTTTCAATAATTTGCCGAAAAAGTGGTTTATGTTCCCACAGAAGAGCTACTGAAACTGTTGATAGCGGGCGCGTTCAGAGCACGGGGTGTTGTTCTGGAGCCGCTCATATCGCCAATTATGTTGTTCTGATCACTCAAATTGTGCGTGATCGAGGAGTTCAATCCGCTGCTCTGTGAGTTGCCCGCATTACAATGTCAAAACGGAGAACGGCCCCGAACACCTGTATTGAACCAGCGCTCTTTCACGGGAAAAATAATGCACCACTGTTGTGATCGGTTAACCGTACAACTGATCTATCGAGCTTCCGATGACGGACGATCACCACCTCGTCGTAAACTTCTGATCTGACTCCGCTTTTCGGTGCAGACCGAGCGCCACTTGACGGCTTCCCGTTTCAGAATTTTCAACACCGCACCGACGCGATCCACTACTGAAAAAATTGGTAGTCACGGGAAAAAAAATCTCCGCGTGAGGGTAACGCGGGTCTAGCATTTGTAAGGTTTCAGAGTTTTACCCGCCCCCCTTTTTTACTGGATCGTTGCATCGGCAACGGTTGCATGGGTTGCAAAGGTTGCACCCCCAAATTTCTAACCAACTGCGGAACCGGGATGCTTCGCCCCACCGTATCTCCAATCCCTCAGGAGGACCCATACGAACGAAGAAAGATCTGAATGAGGCTGCGGGGTCCTGTCTCTTTCAGGCTTCGATGCATTCCTAAGTTCTGCTCTTGCTATCTCTCAAGGACATTAATCGTCTTATGCGGGACACGTCCTGTTCCAATAGCTGCTCGGCCTCATCAAGGTCTATAAGTCCATCATCCAAAGCCAATGAAACTATCTTTAGACTATCCTCTCGAGTTCTCATCATCGCTGATGCGGTCGCTGCCGACCGGCACCGAAGTATCTTCTCCCATTTTTCCTTAATGAGATACGCAGCAACCGGTGATCTATCCTCGATGAGACTGGTCAATTGTGAAATTGACGACGGCATTCTGGGTGGTTCTTTTGGTTCCCTTTGGTTAGGTGGACTCCACAGTCCGGCATTCGATGCCGCAACAGTCCGGTTTCGGACCCTGCAGTGTCCATTGTCCTGTCCAGACCTAGGACTCTCCGGTCCGGTATTCGAAATGGGCGTGATGCCAATCGCACGATATTCATTTGACCTGCCGTAAGGTCGAACGAACTTGAGATACCCAAACTTCTGCAGTGAAGTGATCGCTCGCTTCGCCGTCTTGGCGCAGAATGAAAGTTCTCTCGCAAGTGTCTCCAAGCCGACGTAAGCACAAGCATCTTTCTTGTTCATGTGCTTTTGAGCCCAGTATGCGCCGATGATCCGAGCGGATTCTGTTAGACGACAATCACTCAGGACCTTGATAGTCCAGTTCCGCTGCTCCGTGTAGTAACGCTCATAGACTTTTCTGTTTGATTTAACCCTACGTGCCATGTCAGATCGAACTCACTCGGTTGGTCTGGATCCAGGTGCGGATATCGCAGGTCCGATAACGAACGAGCCGGCCAATACGAATGAACGGCGGGCCGCCGCCCCTCTGAACTGAAACCTCCAGAAATCGCTTGCTTATGCCAAATAGCTCTTCGACTTCACGCCGATCCAGAAGCCTGTCCTCACTTGATTGCATGTGATGCCTCCATATTGCTTGTCGCAACATCGAGTGCATTGGGAATGTAGTCAGCTCAGAATAATGGAGAAAAATTCAGAATTAATGATCTCTCCGTTTCCAGCAGCTGCGGCATCTCATTCCAAAAATTTAGTGACGCGATCTACGAGGCGTTTGATTATGTTTTCCCGGGTCCCACCACCATGAAACCTTTCAGGATTCTCGTCGTACAGTTTCTCAGCTGCTTTCGTCGCCGATGAAATCGCCGGCCGCTTTGCAAGCAGTTTTATGATGTCTTCAACGATCGGCTCATCTGCACCTGCGTAGCCGGTTCCAGAAGGGCGGCCTCTTCTTTTCTTGGGAACGCAATCGTCGGTGCCAGATTGCCCATCAAGACTGATCTTCAATCTCGCAGGTGTTTCTATGTTTCTGGATGATCGGTCAACGTGCTGCCTGATCCGTCTCAGTTCGTTCCTGATCTCTTTGATCGGAGTTAACTGCGTCGCATCCACCATTCGCCGAAAGATGTCTTCATCAAACTCGCCGCTATCCTGAGCGTAAGTAAGAAACTCTGGGTATATCGGAGCATTTGTATTGATCACCGAACCTGCGCTGTGATTGGAAAGGCAGAAGTCAGTCATCACAAAGTCGCTAATCGGATTTGTTCCGGCTCGAAGCTCGCCCGCGAGGTCCTCACAAACTGTCTTGACCTGTTGTTGGATCTGCTTAGATGTCAAATCTGTATTGAGCACCAAGCATCTTTTACCATCGGGACCTACTGCGGTCTCAATTTTGGGTGCAGTTTGTGACGAGCGATGTTTTCCCGAGTACATTTTTGATTTCTCTTTCGGTCTGCTGAATGGACATTAACAGCAATTTGCTGTCATGTCGTGCAACTAAATGAAGCTCATTATTCCCCTACTGACCGCGTATGGGCTGGGGCTATTTATGTATTAAAAATTGGTTCTGAACGCGATTTCTCAAGCGAACTCACTACCCACCTACACGCTCACAAAGAAGCAAACCGCTTCGCTCTTCCAGAGCATCACAAGCCGTCTGCATCGCGGGGCGCAGAGCATCCAATGATGGCTTGGCATAGCGCCTGCCTGTGATCGAAAGCGGGGTGTGATTCAGGAGCCGCCCAACTGTCTCCTCGAGAAGGCCTTCTTCCACGGCGACGGTTGCGAACGTTCGTCTGTGTGCGTGGGGCGACCAGGTCAAGCGTTCAGGATTGGTGATATGTCCTTGGTGTGACTGCGGCGACGGAAAAACCCACTTTCTACTGAGCCCTTTGACTGGTGCCAGGATCTCGTGATGGATGTCGAGGATCGGAAGATCGAAGCTGCGCCCGTTCTTTGTTATTGGCAGGTGAATGCGATCCTCATGAACGTTCTTCCACTGCAGCGTGAAGGCTTCGGCCTTTCGGAACCCGGTGAACAGCAAGAGTTGATAGAAGGCTTTGTGGATCGGGTTCTGCAGTTCGCAGACTGCCGCCTCCCACGTGCGCAAGTCGTCGATAATGTCGCCGTTTGTCTCCTCCGCGTACCACTCAATTGCAATGGTCGGAGACTCCGGCAGATCATGTATCCGCCGCGCATGGTTCCAAACTGACCGGAACTGCCTGAGGGCATGATTGGCCGCAGATGGAACTGCCCGCAGTGATCGATGACGCTCCGCCACCATCGCCTTGCTGATCTCGGTCAACGGTAGCTTCAGCCAGTCGCGCAGGTGCTTCTTGAACTGCATGCGGATCTGGTACTTATAGTTCTCAGAGCGAAGCTTGGCCCGAGAGAGGTAGGCCTCCATCGCAGTTTCAAGCGTTGGGGCATCAAGCTGCACCGACTTACCAAGTCCGCGACTCATCTCCAGCAGAAGCTCCTGTGCCGTCGATCTTGCAGCATTGGCGGAGATGATTGGGAAACGACCTATCAGCACACGCTTCGTCACCCCACCGACGTCCTTCTGAAAGTACCAAGTTTTTGACTGCTTGCCGACGAAGAGGCCGAGGCCCTTAACTTCCGTGTCCCAATGCTTCACGGATCCCGACGGTTTGAATGGTGTCTTATTGGCGAAGGTTTGTGTGAGTTTGGGCATCTTGCAGGTATTTTGTAGGTAACGTCATGATACTACACGCAACTCAATGCTACGTGGTGCAAGAAAGAATGAAACTAGATGAAAGAGTTAGCAACCCCATGCAACTGGGTGCAACTCAGGTCATATGCTTGGAAGGCTGAGGTCTTACCACTACACAACGCCCGCGCACAACAGATGCCAATGATATCAGGGGCTTACAGCGACAACTCTTGAGAAGGCGAGGGATAACAATTTGCTCCGGACAAAGCAAGCACCATGGTGCATCGCTCTATTGTCTCGCTTCACACTCGGATCAACCGATTGCCAGCATCGTCGATGCTCGATGCATGTAACCACCGCTGGAACGAAGCTTCAAAGATCGCCTTTCTCGACCCGATCAAAATCTCAATCTTTTGCTAATCCTGACCGCGAGTTTTACGATCTCTAATTGGCCGGATACAACGCCGGCAACGCGCAGGAAGCAGACCAGGAAGAAATGCCGGGATGGCCCGACGCTGCGGCGAGCAACCAGGAAAAGCTTCGCAAGTGCAGCATTGAAAGCAGACTCTAGTTTGACCCAGCGTGCGTCCGGTCGACGTCGGCAACCTTGCGCCAGCAACGGACTCAGACCGGATGCGACTCTTGCGAACTGTCGGACACGCTTAACCAGGAGGAGCTGGGTGATCGCCGGGACCTTAACTACCTATCAGCACAGAACGCAGTCGTGCTGAAAGGGCATCCATGGCGATCACCGTGAGCAGGACCAAAAGCGCCATGTAGGCCACATTTTCGAAGTCGCTGCCGGTTTGCAGGGCGCCGAGAAACTGCAAGCCTATGCCACCGGCGCCCATGGCCCCGATGATCACCGCGCTGCGGGTGTTGGACTCCAGATAGTACAAAGACTGCGAGATGAAGACCGGCATGATCTGCGGCAGGATGCCGAAACGGTGCTGCTGGATCTTGCCGGCCCCGGTCGACTGGACGCCCTCGCGCTGCTTGTCATCGGCGTTCTCGATCGCCTCGGACATCAGCTTGCCGAGCGTGCCGGTATCGGTGAAGGCAATCGCGAAGATCCCCGTGAAAAGCCCTGGCCCGAAGGCGCGCAGGAAGATCAGCGACCAGATCAGCGTGTCGATCCCGCGCAGAAGATCGAAGAGGCGCCTGAGGAGAAAGCGGATCCCCATCAGCGGCTGGACATTGCGCGCGGCCATGAAGGCCAGCGGCAGCCCCACGGCCGAGGCGATCATGGTCCCGAGCAGTGCCATGAAGAGCGTCTCGAGCATCGCATAGAGCACCGTGCCGTGCTGCCAGAGGGCGTTGTCGCGGAACTCGGTCCAAACGAGACGCGCGTTCGACATCTCGGGCACCACGCGCTGGCTGGAAAACATCAGCCCGATCCCGTCGAAAAAACCCTTACCTTCCAGCGGGCTGTCGAAATCGAACCAGAAGTACTTCCAGCCGATCTGGTAGCGGTGGATCTCGACCTTCAGGGTCCCGACCTGTAGGCGTTCAAAAAGCGACGGGCGGATTTCGATCTTGTTCGAGGTCTGGCGCATCCACTGGGGCAGTTGGTCGAGCCGGGCTTGATAGCCAACCACATAAGGCTTGTTGTCGGCGTTCAGGCGGAATTCGAACGTCTCCGCGTATTCGGGCCAATTCATGGTGACATGGCTCTCATGCAACGTCATCGTGCCACCGTTCTCGAAGGTGACGACACGGCCCTCCGCGCCCTGGTCGATGAACCAATCGGGCTTGGGATCGTAGATCTCGCGCCGTCCGCCTTCGAAGGCGACCGTCACGTCTTCTGGCGTCTTCCAGCGCATGGTGACATGGTCCTTGTGCGCATAGGTGTCGAGTACGAAGAGCGCGGCGCGATCCGGGCGCCACTTCTCGATCACCGAGCCGATCTCAAACTGGACCCACGAGATCGCGAGATAGACGACCAGAACGCCCGAGATCCCCCAGAACCAAATGCGGTGACGCCCGGCGGCGCGGTCGACCCGCGTCTGAATGGCCGAAAGATCCGTCTGAACGGCGGTGCTCATGGGCGTTCTCCCACCAATTTCGAGCGAACCCAATCGCTCAGATAGTCGAGCGCCACGATGGTCACCACGAGGAGCAGGAAGATCGCGGTGACCCGCGCGCCATCGCGCCACTGGATCATGGTGCTCAGCGCCTGGCCGATCCCGCCGGCGCCGAAAAAGCCCAGGATCGTCGAGGCGCGCACGTTTATCTCGAGGCGCAGGATCGCGTAGGAGAAGAAGAGCGGCATCACCTGGGGCAGCACCCCGAAGCGGATGCGGCTGATCCAACCCGCCCCGGTCGAGGCGAGGCCTTCGAGAGGCTTCTGATCGATGTTCTCAATCGCCTCGGAGAACAGCTTGCCGAGCGCGCCGATCGTGTGGATCCAGATGGCGATCACGGCAGGCAGCAGGCTTTTGCCCATGAGGTAGAGGAAGATCAACGCAATCACGATCTCCGGGAATGACCGGAAGAGATCGAGCATCCGGCGCGTGACCGTCACGACGGTGCGGTTCGGCATGATGTTGCGCGAGGCGAGACAGGCCATCACGACGGCGCACGCAAACCCCAGCAGGGTGGAAAGCAGCGCCATGTTCAGCGTCAGCACTAAGTCGGGGACGAACTCGCCCACCCGGGCCACCCATTTCACAAAGCCCAGCTCGTAGGCCATGGCCAGCATGTCGCGCGGGAAGTCGAAGATCTTGCCAATGCCCTGGCTGAACGGGGTCGCATTGGCCGTATTGGCCATGTTGATCCCGATCACCGAGATAGCCACCGCGATGGCGATGCCCAGCACCGTGTAGGCCGATTTGCGCCGCTGCAGGCGCTTTAGCTCGCTTTCGAAATGGGTCAGATGCGTCGGCAGAAGGTCAACCATGGCGGGTCTCAGCTGGTGGGATGGGATGCGCGGCGAGCCCGCGCATCCCGGGAAGGGTCCGACCCTGCCGGATCAGTTCTGTTTGGCCGCCTCGATCTTTGCCTGGCGCGCCTTGACGATCACCTCGTAGAAGGAATGATCGACCGGGATCCAGGCCTTGATCAGGCCGTTGGCGATGTTCTCGTTGCAGTCGGGGTCGTTTTCCAGGATCCACTGCTTCATGCCCAGAAGCGCATCCTTGGCGCCCTGCGGCAGCGTCTTCTGCACGACGACCGGGCCATTCGGGATCAGGGTCGAAGTCCAGATCTGGCGAAGGTCGTCCATGTTGAGGATGCCCTTGTCGACCATCTTGCGCAGATTGCCCGAGCTGTAGCCCTCTTCCCAGGCGCCGACGCCCGAAACCCAGGTCACCGCCGCATCGACATCGCCGTTCAAGACGGCGAGCACTCCGTTCTCGTGGCCGCCTTGGAAACCCATAGCACCGAAATAGCTCTCCAACTCGCCCAATTTGTCTAGAAGCTCGATCGACGGGATCAGATAGCCCGAGGTCGAGTTCGGATCGGCGAAGCCCAGCGATTTGCCTTTCATGTCTTCCAGGCTTTCAATGTCGCTGTCGGCACGGGTCACCATGACCGAGTAATAGCCGCTATCGCCCGAGGGCTGCATGCGGGTCATGATCGGCTCGCCGATATCGGGGTTCTGCAGGTAGAGGCCCGCATAGCCTGAGGGGCCGAACCAGGTGTAGTCAAGATTGCCACCTGCAAACGCCTCCATCGTGCCCGCATAGTCCTTGAAGGTGAACATCTTGGCGGGGACCTTGAAGGTGGCTTCGACATAGTCGACCAGGCATTCATTGCGCGCGATGATGTCTTGCGAGGCTTCATCGCCCAGGAAGCCGATGCGGAATTCTGGCTGGGTCGCCGACAGATCGAAGGTCGGGCCTTTGTAATCGACGGCCAAGGCAGCAGTGGCCAGTGTCGTCGCGGTCAGAAGCGTCGCGATGCGGGTGGTGACGCGAGCGGTTAAGTGGGGCATGGGAATCTCCTGGATTAAAGGATAGGCGCCGGGGCGCCGGGTTAGTGCCCGCCCACAACGGCGGCGACACGACGGGGTTCGGCAGGCGTTCCGGGCCCGCTAAGTGATGTCGATGTGATCGCGCCCTCGAAGGCAGCGTCCGCTTCGGCACCGTAGATCTCGCGGGCCATCCGGTCGGTCAGCGCTTCGGGGACGTCGTCAAAGACCTTCTCGCCCGCGCGCATGCCGATCACCCGGTCGCAATAGGTCCGAGCGGTGTCCAGCGTGTGGAGGTTGCAGATGATCGTGATCTTTTCTTCGCGATTGATCTGGTGGAGCGCCTCCATCACCAGGCGCGCATTCAAGGGATCAAGCGAGGCGATCGGCTCGTCGGCCAGGATGAAGCGCGGCTGCTGCATCATCGCCCGGCAGATGGCAACGCGCTGCTGCTGGCCGCCCGACAAAGTCTCGGCCCGCTGCAGTGCGGTTTCTGCCACGCCGAACCGGTCGAGCAGCGCCAGCGCCTGATGGCGCTCCGCCTTGGTGAAGAATATCAAGGACGAGCGCAGAACCGATTGCTGGTTCAGCCGCCCCAGGATGACATTGGTGATAACGTCCAGGCGGGGCACCAGGTTGAATTGTTGAAAGATCATCGCGCACGTGCGCTGCCAATCGGCCTTGGCTCGCCCTTTGAGCGACAGCACATCCATACCGTCGACCAGGATTGCACCGGCGGACGCGTCCGTCATGCGGTTCATCATGCGCAGGAAAGTCGACTTACCCGCGCCGGATCGTCCAATAATGCCGATGACTTGGGGCGCGCTGGTTGAGAATGAAAGCTCGTTGACCGCAGTGACCGAGCCGAACTTCTTTGTCACATTTCTGACATCCAGCACGCCAACCTCCGTTCCCTAATGGCGCTTGGGTAGCGGAAGTCTTTGACAGTTCGTTGCCGGTTTTCTGACGTATCAGCATCGCTTTTGTGTAGGATTGATGAACGGGCGATGGGAACGAAAAGCTGAAGTGCTGAGCGTTTGATTGCGCCTGACCACGTCGGTTTTCGCGCATGTCCAGCTGCTCCGTCCCGACTTGGTCGACGGATTCGCGCTGGTGTGAATGTCTGCTTCAGGGGTAGCAGCATCGACCATTCGCACCCGAAGCAAATGGTAACTGCCTGCTAAGATTGCCGGTGAGCCGATGCGAGTTTGGGCTGACTCCTGTCATTCGCTGCGCGACGCACCAATGTCCGCAACTAGCCATTCGCGCGGACAACTGTATGCCGAGATCGCTGAACGATGCGCCGCCGGGAATGGCAGCTGAGAGCCCACTGTTCCTAACGCTGCGGCGCAACAGATGCAGCCGGAGCAGGAAAAGCAGACAGTCGTCGGGAGCCAGCTGCGCGGACGACTGCGCGAAAGCTGATGTTGCTCGTTTCTAAAAGAAGCGCTGAGTCACGAAGGAGATCGCAGTTTGGCAACAGATCTCTCTGGACAACGCGTCGGAAGAGTATAGCCCCGCGGTCAATTAGACAACGGGGCCACCGGACTGATCTAGTCGACGATCTCTTGAACTTTCATCACCAGTTCGTTCCAGTTCCTCTGGTTTTCGATATCGTGTTCAAGACCCTGGTCATCGGCGATGGTAAAGCGCTTGATCGCAGGTGTTTTGCTGGTCGCTTGGTAAAGCCAATACGCCTCTGCCCGTAGGGCGTCGTCGATCGGCTTGTCGATGGATTCGTAAACCATCTGTTTGCAGGCATTGATGGACTCGGCCGGGAACTGGGCGATCCGTTTGGCCAGTGTATCGACATAGTCACCGATCTCTTCCGGATCCAACGCTTTGTTGATCGTGCCCATGGCCTCGGCTTCGTCGGCATCGAAGTCCCGGGCGCTGAGGATGATCTCTAGCGCACGGCCAAGACCGGTCTGACGTGCCATGCGGGACGCCCCGCCGCCGCAGGGCAGGATGCCCATCCCGACTTCCATCTGCATGAACTTGAACTTGCCGCGGGCCGCGAACCGCATATCGAGCGCAAGAGCCAACTCGTGGCCTCCGCCCCGAGCAAAACCTTCCAGCTTGGCGATCGTGGCTTGCGGAACCTTCGAGATCCGCTCGCACACGGCTTGCAGATCCAGCAGCTGTGCCTCGTCGCGGGAGACAGCCTCGGTCGACATGTCCTTCAGAAGTTCTGTGTCGTAGTGGCAGACCCAGATTTCAGGGTTTGCGGACTGGAAGACAACGACTTTGACGTTCCGGTCCCGTTCCAGCCGCATGGCGAGGCTGTTCAGGTCGGCCAACATTTCCTGGCCTTGAACGTTCACCGTCCCGAAGTTGAAGGTGACGGTGGCGATGGCGTCTTCGACCTTGACGTCGAAGGTTTGGAAGTTCTCGTATTTCATCAGACAATTCCTATCTGGGCCGCGGCGCAGCACTGCCGCGGCATCGGTTGAGGGGGTCTTTAGTCTGCTAGGTGTCAGGGCAAACCTTGGCGCCTGCTCCGGAATATACTTTCGTGATTTCTGAGTTTAACTCGTGGAATCTCGCATCAGAATTCTGGTTTCAAATATAATTCGGATCGCGACATTATATCGGAAATCCGAATTCTGTTCCCGGAATGCGGTGGTTTCTACTGTTGTTGCCGATGCCTACCTTCTCGGCCAACGAAAGCTGAACCCATTTTCCCGGAGATCTGAAATGCCACGCATCGCCAAGGTGAACTATCACGTCCACAAGGACGAGCGCCAAGCGTTCCACATCGATGCCGGTGGTGTCATCGGCAAACTGATTTCGCCCGAACTGGTGGCGACGCCCATTCAGGTAAAGGACGTCCGCTGCGGCGAGGTGGCCGTTTCCTTCAATGCAGATTCTGTGGTGTTTGCACAGACACCGACGCGGGTGCTGTCCTTCACCAATGGTGAAGACTGGCAAGCCACTTACGACCAAGAACTGACCGGCTTGCTGACGCGAGAGCTGGGTGCAAAAGAGGTTGTAGTCTTCGACCACACCGTGCGCATTGACGACCCAAATTCGGACCGCAAACCGGCCCGAAATGTACACAGCGATTACAGTGTGGACGGTGCCCATCAAAGGCTGATCGACATTCTAGGTGAAGACTGCGCCAGGGAATGGAGCGAAGGTCACTATGGCTTCATCAATGTTTGGCGCCCCGTAGGTGATGCGATCAACAGTGCACCTCTTGGCTTTGTTCGGCCCGATAGTGTGGCCGAGGATGACTGGATCATGCTGGACCTGATCTACCCGGATCGGCTGGGACACATCATGGGGCTCGCTGCCAGTGAAAAGCATCAATGGGTTTATCAGTCCCGGATGTCGCCCGATGATGTCGCCATCTTTAACATCTATGACAATCGCGGACGGCCCTCGATAGCCCATAGCGCCATGGACCTTGCCGAGGATGAAACGATCAACATCATCCGCAAAAGCATCGAAAGCCGAACGCTGGTCAGATATTGATCGTGGGCCGGGCCGAAAGGGACAAATCCCAATGCTGGATACATCTGAACAGCAAGCTTTCCCCACATTGAACCGTGCGTATGGCGAGGTTTTCAAACCGAACCGTCTGACGCTGGGTTTGGTTGTGCCGTTGGAGGCCTATCCAAACAGCGCGGTTCCAACGATGGAGCGGCATATCGAACGGGCAAAGCTGGCCGAAGACTTGGGCTTCTCGGCGCTCTGGCTGCGCGATGTGCCTTTCAATGTGCCGACCTTTGGCGACGCCGGACAAATCTTCGATCCGTTCGTCTATCTCGGTGCCCTGGCGGCGTCGACCAGCGAGATCGCGCTTGGTGTTGCCAGTGTCATCCTGCCGCTGCGCCACCCGGCCCATGTCGCAAAGGCCGCGGCGTCTGCCGATGCGCTTTCTGGCGGGCGGGTCCTGCTGGGCATCGCCTCTGGTGATCGGCCCGAAGAATACCCGGCGCTGAACATGACCTTTCCGGATCGCGGAGCGCGGTTCCGCGATAGCGTGGACTACATCCAAGCCCTGGCAGAGGATTATCCAAACTTTGCCAACGCGGCTGGCACCCTTTCAGGTGGCATGGACATGTTGCCGAAGCCCACCGGTGGAAGGGTGCCCTTGCTGATCACCGGCGGCAGCCAGCAATCCCCGGATTGGATCGCTCGGAATGCGGATGGCTGGATGACCTATCCCCGCAATACGGCGGACCAAGGACGGTTGGTGTTCGAATACCGCCAGCAGATCGCCGAGGCGGATCTGCAGAACAAGCCGGTCATGCAATCGCTCTATGTTGATCTGGTGGACGATCCGGACGCGACGCCAAGGCCAATTCATCTTGGGTTCCAGTCGGGAACGCGCTTTCTGACGCAATACCTGCAAGAGCTGAAAAACGTTGGCATCAATCACGTCGCCCTGAACCTGCGGTTCAACAGGGAAGATATCGAAACGACAATGAAGCGGCTGTCGGACGATCTGTTGCCCGCCTTTGCAAGCTAAGGAACACACCCATGTCAAAGACCATATTCATCACTGGGGCCACCGATGGCATCGGTTTGTTGACCGCCGAAACACTCGCAGCCCAGGGCCACACGGTTTTGCTGCACGGGCGTAGTGCGCCGAAATTGGAGGCAGCCGCCGCCAAAGTCGGGGGATCGCCGGAATGCTATGTCGCTGATCTGTTGGTCATGTCGGACGTGGAGGCAATGGCACAGGAAATCCTGGATAAGCATTCTCAATTGGACGTTTTGATCAACAATGCGGGCGTGCTGAAGGTGCCTCAGGCACGGACGGCGGATGGGTACGATGTTCGCTTCTACGTGAACACGTTCGCCCCTTATGTCCTGACCAAACGCCTTTTGCCGATCATTCCATCTGATGGCCGGGTCGTGAACTTGTCCTCGGCCGCGCAAGCACCCGTCGACGTGGCCGCGATGGCTGGCAAAGGCGCGCTTGATGACATGACCGCCTATGCGCAAAGCAAACTGGCCATCACGATCTGGAGCCGAGAGATGGCCCGCGACCACCCAAATGGTCCTACCATTGTTGCCGTAAACCCCGGTTCTCTACTTGCATCAAAAATGGTCAAGGAAGGCTTCGGTGTCGCCGGGAACGATCTTCAGATCGGGGCCGATATTCTATGCATGGCCGCAGTATCGCCCGAGTTTGCTTATGCGTCGGGCCAGTATTTCGACAACGATGCGGGTCGGTTTGGCCAGCCGCATGGCGCCGCGTTGGATGCGGGGCATTCCAAGGCGGTCATGGAGGAATTGAACAGGATCGTCGCAGCGCTTTGATCCTTGTGTCTCGATCCGACGCATCACCAATTGCGATGAAGATGGCAGAGCCCTCCTTTTTGGCCTATGGTCATCGCAGGGGACGGCCTGATGACCGAGAACGAGTCTGACATTGGCCAGAAAGGCGCGATAAGCGCCTCATGGGAAAGATGCGAGCGTACGCACCGGCTCGCGCAGAATGCTTTACGCCCGATTTTGCGGCTCCAATCGTCGGAAGTCAGACCCAGAAGCGAAGAACTGGTCGAACGGACCGGCGGTCGGCTGGGCATCTTCAAGCAGGTTGCAGACATCGCCGTCAGGGCCGGACATTGTTTTTCGGTCGCCGATGCAGACGGTGTGCTGGTGCGCCACGAAGGCAAGGCCGCGCAGCAATCCGAGTATGAGAGCAATGGCATCTCGCTCGGCTCTTGCTGGGATGAACGGATCGCGGGGACCAATGGCGTCTCGATGGCGATCGCGCAACAGCGTGCTTTCACCGTGCGGGGACAAGAGCACTACTTTTCGAAACTCAGACCGTTTTCCTGCACCGGCGCGCCGTTGTACGATGCTGAAAATCAGATGATTGGCGTGATCAATCTGGCCACCGTCGATAAGGGCAATGCCGCCGACTACATGTTTGCCAAGCAATTGCTCGGCGTTGCCTCTGATCGCATTCAGCGCGTTCTTTTCGAACGGCACTTCAGCGAAGCCATGCTTGTGAACATTTCTTCACCAGCGACCGGGGATGTCCTGCGCAACAGCGAAATTCTGGCCGTTGACGAAACCGGACTGATCATCGGATCGACAACAGCGGCGCACGAATTGATCGGGCTGGGCGCAACAATCGATTTGGTCGGTCATTCGTTTGCGGACCTTTTTGGTGCAGATTCATTCACGCTGGATCGGATCCCTGAACACGCCCCCTATGTTCGCACCGGGGATGGTCAAATAGTTCGTCTGTCACGACATCTGAGCGACAGAAAGTTCTTCCCAGGTCGCGGTTGGCGCAAGTCGCCCGTGGCAGATCAGGCGCGCCCACTCAGTCCCGCCCCGTCCTTGTCAGATATCACCTTGGGCAGTTCCCAGATCTCAGATCAGATCACCAAGGCAAAAGCATATCTGGACCGTGCGATACCCTTCGTTGTCCAGGGTGAGTCCGGAACCGGTAAGACGGCCTTGCTGGCGGCGCTGCATGCATCAAAGGACCTCGCGAAAAGTGAAGTTCTAACGATCGACTGCGCCGCGCTTGGCGATCACGAACAGGACAGAACCTACATCAAGACGATCTTCCAACAGGCGCGCATTGTCGATCTTCTGGGAAGCGCGGAAAAGGATCATCTGACGCTTATCCTGGACAATGTTGATGAGCTTCCAAAGTTTGCCCAGGCCGCGCTGCGCAGCCTTCTGCAGGAAAGCGAGGACAGATCGGCCAAGGCGGGCGCTGGCTTCGTTGTGATTGCAACGACACGCAAACCTTTAAGCAGTGCGGTGCAGAACGGCGCGTTCCGCGATGATCTCTACTACCTACTTGCCAATGCCATCATCGTCGTGCCGCCAGTCCAGCAACGTGCGGATCTGGAAGTGCTGACCCAAGCCCTTGCTGATCGGCTTGCTGATCATGCCATCGACATCGCGCCCGAGGCGATGGATGCCATCCGTTCATACCCCTGGCCAGGAAATGTGCGGGAGTTGAGAAGCGCCCTGCAGCAAGCCTTGATGGAAGGGGATGGCCAACGGATTTCGTTGGTGGATTTGCAATCCTCGCCCATCTTCGATCCAAACACCAAGAATACGCTGGTCGTCGCCGCCCAGGATTGGCCGGTGCATGCATTGTCGTATAGCGAGGAAGATCAGATCCGAGACGCGCTGAGCAGCACGCGATGGAACGTGTCGCAGGCCGCGCGCAAACTTGGCATCGGCCGTGCGACGATCCATCGGAAGATGAAGCTATTCAACATCTCCCGACCATCCTGACGACGAACAGGAAAGCCCCCGACGCCGTCGTTTGTACGATTCCTAGAACCTGTGGAAGCCGCCCTGCTGCGTTACGTAAAGCGGGCTGATCCCCTCCAGCACGCCCCGGATGTACGGCGTGGCGTTATCTGACACGACGCCCTCACAGCCATCGATCAATTCGAAAAACCGGCCCGCGAAATTCTCGGCAAAACCTTTGACGTGCTTGTCGCCCTCTTCGCCATTGGCATAGCGTTCGATGATATGCCACGTGCGGCCATCGTCCGTTGCGTACCATTCATAGCAAAGCGTCCCCGGCTCGTTCTGCGAGACCGCCACTAGTTCATTCATTAACGCCTTGAAACCATCGGCATTGTCTGCTGGGACGCCGACTTTCAGATGAAGCAGAATGGTCTCGTTCGTCATGTTTCCTCTCCTTTGAAATTTTTGTTTTCGACGTGCATTTGCTTAGGCTGATCGACAGATGCCTGACCTTGCATGTGTCGCAAGGGCTTCCTGCGCCGCCGCCAAAAGATCGCCTGCAAAGTCGGTCCATCCATCTGTACGGTTGAGCGACTTTTCCAGTGTGGTATGAGTGTCTGCCCGGATCGTCGGCAGACCCAAGTCTTTATGGAGCCGGTCCACTGCCCCGGCGCCTTCAACGACATCGCCATCAACCAGGATCATTGCGTGGGCAAGAATGCGCAGCTTTTCATCGGGTAGCGGACGCAACTGCTGGGCAAGACCCGCGACCTTCCTGCCCCCAACCATCAGGTTCCAGGCGCCGTCGCAAAAACTGCCGGTGGTGTCCCCGCTTTCCAACCGATCGCCATCTTGGCCCAGGGCAGCCCTGATGACGTCCGACAACATCCTGTACCCCGCCTCAATTGTGAAACCTCGCGCCTGAGTCATGCCCAGCGCGACGTTCAGAACACCGGGTCCTTCCGGCACCGCGCCACCGCCCGAACGCCGCAGATAAACCGGCCATCCACGATCCTTCGACTGGCGCGCAGCTTCTGCAAATCCAGCCCGGCGCGTGAGCGATCTCGGGCAGACGATTGCGGAAGTTTCCGACATCCAAAGCGCCGATGCGGCGCCAGTCGCGGTATAAATCTCTGCTTCAATCGCCAGCCCGTCCTCGGCATAGGCAACCCGATTCTCAGTGCTGGTCACACGTTTATCCCCTCGATCTCGTCACAGATCGTGGTCAATAGATCGGCGGCGGGTGCGCCATCAATAGCGCGGTGATCGAATGTCAGGGACAGGCCGACAAAGGGGCGAAGCTCGATCCCCCCGTCCGGGCCACGCACGGCGCGGTCGGTCATCCTGCCAATACCCAGGATACAGATCTGCGGCGCGTTGATGATCGGCGTAAAATGCTCAACCCGGGTCAGGCCCAGATTGCTGATCGTAAAGCTGCCGCCCGTCATCTCGGTCACCGACAGCTTGTTGGTGCGCGCACGGGCTGCCAGGTCCTGCCGGGCAGCGCGCAGGGCCGAGACATCCATCTCGCCTGCCCCAAAGACTGCCGGGGCAACCAGCAGGTTTCCTGGCAAAGCAATGGCAACGCACAAGTCAATCGCGGGTGAAAGATGTACTTCGCGCCCTTCAACCCGCCCATTCGCATCGGGATGCTGTTTCAGCGCTCGCACCGTTGCAAGCATCAGCAGGTCTTCGACGGAAACTTTGATGCCTGCCTCGGCGAGGCGTTCCTTTTCAGACAACAGCGCGGTGGCATCGGCGGAACCGTGGTGGGTCAGTTGCGCGGCCGTTTGAAGGCTTTCGACCATCTTGTCCGCGATCATGCCGCGAACGCCTTTTAAGGGGACGATCTTCGCCTCAGCGCTCATTCGATCGTCCCGATCACCGCCCCCTTGGCGACGATGGCATCGGCTTGCTCTTTGATCCGCAAAATGCCGGATGCCGGGGCGTTGATTTCGTATTGCACCTTGGCTGTCATGATTTCAGCAACCAGAGCGCCTTCCGTCACCGTAGCACCATCGCTCATGAACCAGGACGTGATGGTAGCTTCTTCGTCTTCTTCCCAAAGATCGGTTGGAATGATGATATCGGTTGCCATTCAGACCAGTCCTTCTGCGGTCGGGGCCTCTGCCGAGGCCCCTTGGGTGTCCAAGATCATTTTGAGCTCAAGCCTCAAGCGGCTTTCATCTGCCCCCAGGCAGCGACGATCTTGTCGGGGTTGGGCAAGCAGTATTGCTCCATCACCCGTGCGTAAGGGATCGGCACATCGGGGTAGGCGATCCGCTTAGGCGCCGCCTTCAGGACCGAAATGTCGTGCTCGGTCACCGATGCGATCACCTCGCCAGACACGCCATAGCTTTGGTAGTCTTCATCGACGACGATCAGCCGCCCGGTCTTCGCAACAGAAGCCCGGATCGTATCGCGGTCCAGTGGCACCAGGCTGACCAAGTCCACAACTTCCGCCGAAACGCCCTGTTCTTCCAGCGTCGCAGCGGCCTTCAGGGCGTTGTGGACCCCCATGCCAAGGCTGACGATGGTGACGTCTTTGCCTTCCCGCACGACCTTGGCTTTGCCAATTTCGACGGTATAGCTTTCTTCGGGCGTGTGCACGGTGGCACCCGGTTCCGTGCCCAGCCAGCCCATACCCTGCAGGCTTTTGTGGTACATGTAGACCACAGGGCTGTCGTCGCGCATGGCGGCTGTCATCAAACCCTTGGCATCATAGGCATTCGATGGGGCAACCACCTTCATCCCCGGCAAATGCGCGAATGTGCCATACAGGCATTGCGAGTGCTGCCCGGCATCCGAGTACCCGCCGCCGGTCGAGGTCATCAGAACCATCGGCACTTTGAAGTTGCCACCAGAGAAATAGATGTTCTTGGCCATCAGGTTGTAGATAGCGTCGAAACACACCCCGAAGAAATCCACGAACATCAGCTCGACCACGGGCCGCATACCGTCCTGCGCCGCGCCGACGGCGGCGCCGATAAAGGCAGTTTCAGATATCGGCGTGTCGCGGATCCGCTCAGCTCCGAACTCCTCAAGTAACCCGCGGGTGTTGCCGTAGACGCCGCCCAATGCCGCGATATCCTCGCCCATCACGAAAACGGTGGGATCTTCACGCATTTCCTGCGCAACCGACTCTGCCATGGCACGGGCGATGGTCAGTTTTCTCTCATTCGTCTGGTTCATCTTTCCCTCCCTCGCGCTCAGGCCGCGAACACTTTTGTCAGCGCATCTGTCGGCGCCGGGTCCGCGCTTTCACGGGCAAACTTGATGGCGGCTTCGACGCGGGCCAGGGCCTCGGCATCAACTGCGTCCAGATCGCCCTCGCTTGCCACGCCATCGGCAATCAGCTTGGCGCGCATCAACGGGATCGGGTCCTTGGCGAACAGGTCGTCCTTTTCGCCTTCGGGCCGGTACCCTTCCGCATCGCCCATGAAGTGACCGGCCAACCGGTATGTCTCGACTTCCAACAGCGACGGACCTTCACCAGCCCGGGCACGCGCGATCGCTTCGCCTGCGGCTTCGTAAATCGCATAGGGATCGTTGCCCTTGATGCGCCTGCCGGGAATGCCATAGGCTGCTGCGCGGTCCGCGTTGTTCGCAACCGCGGTCGAGGCGTCCTTGGCAACCGAAATGCCCCAAGCATTATCCTCGATGACGCAAACGAAGGGCACCTTCCAGACGGCGGCCAGGTTCATGGCTTCATGCCACCCCCCTTGATTGACCGCGCCCTCCCCGACAAACGCCACTGCAACGCCGGGCTTGTTCTGCATCTTGCGGGACAGGGCACCGCCGACTGCGGGACCCATGCCTTGGGCGATGATACCGGAACAGGCAAAGTTCGTGTTGGCGTCAAACAGGTGCATGTGCCCGCCGCGCCCGCCGGACAGACCCGTAGCCTTGCCAAAGATCTCTGCCGCCATCTTGTCCAGATCGACGCCCTTGGCGATGGCCTGGTGGTGCGGCCGGTGCGTCGCGGTGACGATGTCATCCGCGTTCAGGTGAGCGCACACGCCGACGGCGACTGGTTCCTGACCGTCCGAAAGATGCATCTCGCCCGGAATGGGGCCGTCGGCCATGTTGAAAGCTGGCGTTTTGCCTTCAAAGTATATCTTGGCGATTGTTTCTTCGAACCTGCGGCTGGTGACCATGGTTCGATACATCCACAGCTGTTCATCACGCGATGGCGTCATACGAAAGACCTCCCAAAAGTGTCAGCTTGATCGCTGAGCGAATTGATTAGGAAAGTCGTGTGGCCTTGCGGTGCGGTCGGCAAGAATGAATTTGCGGGCTGGCCAGAAACTGTCTCAATCGACGAAACTGTACGGTCGCGTGAGACACATTGAGACACTCTGAGACAGTTGCTCAGGCGTTGTAACGCAGAATTTTCTATCATTGTTGATTTCAAACAACTTCGCGGCGAGCCTTTTTCGACTGACGCGATTCTAAAAACGCGCAGAGCCAGCGAAACGCCGAAGCATTCAGCGGAATAGTCAGCGGAGGAAACTATGCCAGATCTTGTAGACGTTAATGAACTGAAACTCGCCGAGGATCTAGAGTTCGAGTCCCCGGTTCCCACCCAGATTATTTCGAACGGCGAGTTTACGCCGCAACCCCAAACCAAGCAGCAGCGTCAAGTCGAACAACGGATCAAGGAACTCGCCGACACCCATGGCAAAAAGCGCGGCATGGACCGTCGCAGCTTCTTGCGCTCGACCTCCGGCATGGCCGCCGGTTTCTTGGCCATGAACGAGGTTTTCGGGTCGATGTTCAATGTCTCGGAAGCCGAGGCGGCGGATGCCGATCAAGCCGATGCAAGGGCCAAGCACCTGGCCGGCCAATTCATCTTCGATGACCAGACCCACATGGTGCATGACGGGTTCGAACAGGAAGGTCTGCTTGGGCTGGGTGTCTATGCCTCGCAGAACTGGAATCCGGACCTAAAGGGCGAAGAACTGACGCTCGCCTACTACAAGTTCGACAACTACATGCGCCAGATCTTCGTCAACTCGGATACCAAGATCGCGTTGCTGTCCGGGGCGCCGTTCGATGATCCGTCGTGGAACTTCGTGTCGAACGAGGCGATCGTAAACACGGTCGCGATGGTCAACAAGTTGGCGGGCACCCGCCGGATGTTCGGTCACCACGTCATTACACCGGGCAAGCCCGGCTGGATGGACGAGGTCGACAAGGCCCTGGAAAACGGCGCGCATATGGACGGCTGGAAGGCGTATACGATTGGCGATCCGCTATCAGCCTCGACCGAGCGCCCGTACCGTCTGGATGATGAAGAACTGATGTATCCGTTCTTCGAAAAGGCCGTAAAGTACGGGAAGACGAACTTTGCCTGCCACAAGGGCTTGATGCCCGCGGACTATGAAACGTCCTGGAAGGACAAGTGGCAGTACAACACGGTCTGGGATGTCGCGAAGGCAGCCAAGGACTGGCCCGAGATCAACTTCATCATCTACCATTCCGGTATGCGGCCCTTCCTGGAAGACCCGACCCCGGTGCTGGAAGAATTCGAAGCGACGGGTGAGTTGAAGTGGGCGTCGGATCTGGCGCGCATTCCGGAAGAGCACGGCGTGACCAATGTCTATGGCGAATTGGGAACCACCTTCGCAAACTCTTGTGTAACGCACCCACGTCTGGCGGCGGCCATGCTGGGGATGCTGATCAAGGGCCTGGGCGCCGACAAGATTGTCTGGGGCACGGACTCGGTCTTCTATGGCTCACCGCAATGGCAGATCGAGGCCCTGCGCCGTCTGGAGATTCCCGAGGACATGCAACAAAAACACGGCTTCAAACCGCTTGGCGATGCCGATGGGCATGTGAAGAACACGATCTTTGGCCTCAACTCGGCGCGGCTGTTTAAGGTCAATCTACGGGCAGAACTGGAGCCGATGATGAATGACGGTGTCCAGAAGCTGAAGACGGACTTCGCCCTGCTGGATGGCATTCGCGACAACGTCCGCTACGGCTACGTCTCACCAACCTAGTCCCGTGTGAAGTCGACTGGGCCGGGTTTGATACCTGGCCCAGTGCTCCCTTTTCAGGAGACACCGGATCATGAACCGTATGCAAAGTTGGGCTGCTGCCATAGCGGTAGTGCTTGGATTGCCTTCTACCGCAGCGATTGCACTGGATGGTGCCGTAGTCTATCAGGACGTCTGTGGTCGGTGCCACGGCCTGCTGGAAGAACAGTCCTGGAAAAGATTCCTTCCAAAAGATGGGACCCCAGCGGAATTGGCGGTGGTCCTGCCCCAGGGACCCACGCTGAATGGGATCATCGGACGTCCCGTCGGAATCATCGAAGGCTACAGCTATTCCAATGCCATGCGTGCCTTTGCTGAAACCGGAGCGGTCTGGGATCGCGAAACGTTGGACAAATTCCTCACTAACTCGCGAAGGTTCGTCAAGGGAACGGTCATGATCGTCAAGTTGGACGAGGTAGAACGCGCAAGCGTGCTGGACTATCTGGAAAAAGTCGCCCGCTACAAAAACTAGGTCCGGAACGCCGCGTTCGTCAGCCAATGTCCCAGGACTTCCGGTTCGGGGGACGATTAATTGTCTTGCATTCGACCGCTGATCGTTCATCTCTGCTGCCCAGTTTCCGGATTTTGGAGATAATCACATGGACACTGATGCGTTGCGGCTCTTCGTGATGGCCGCTGATCTTCTGAACATCAGTGCGGCGGGACGCCAACTCGGCCTGGCACCTGCGGTGGCAAGTGCACGTTTGGCGAAGCTGGAAACCCAGATGGGCGCAGATCTGCTGCATCGATCCACTCGTAAGGTATCGCTATCTTTGGAAGGGGCAGAGTTCTTGCCGTTTGCCCGGGAAATTCTCGCTCAGGAAGATGCGGCGCGCGCGGCCCTGGGTCATGGTAGTTCGGAAGTTCGGGGCACGCTGCGATTTGCGGCATCGAGTACATTCGCACAGCTGTACATCGCCCCGATCCTTCCAGAATTTTTGGATCGACATCCCGAAGTGAACCTCCAGCTTAAACTCTCGGACACGCAGACCAATCTGATTGAAGGCGGTTTTGATCTGGCACTTCGAAACTTTGCAATCGAAGACAGCAGTCTTCGGGCGCGCAGGCTGGCCGACGACAAACGCATCCTCTGCGCTTCGCCCGAATACCTTAAGCGACACGGCACGCCGACTGATCCAAGGGATCTCAGCCAGCATCAGATTCTCGTCTTCATAGATGGCCCGGCAAGGCGGTTGAAAGCGAGCGGGGACATGCCAGAATGCACGTTTCCACCCTCGGACGTGCCAGGCCGTGTCGTCTGCGATGACGGGGCAAGCATGCGGATTGCGACCAAGACGGGCGTGGGAATTTCGATGAGCTCGCTCTGGAGCGTTCACCAGGACCTTACCGACGGATCACTTGTTCGCGTTCTACCTGACTACGAAGTCGACGATGATTCTGCGATCTGGTTGGTGTACCCCAAGTCCAACGTTCTGACCGCGAAGGTTCGGGTCTTTATCGACTTCCTTCTTGAGAAGATCGGAGATTCGCCAAATTGGGAGAAATGATTGACCTGAGTCCGCATGGCGTAGCAGTCGACGACAATGCCGAAATTGGCTAAGCTACGCATAGACCAATGTCGGCTTTCGGGATCGGTGCGAAATTAATGTGCCTGACCGAACGGCAGGTTTGTCCCGCAATTCGACCCGGTGCAGGCTTGGGACTTAGCAGGCGCGGCGAATGGCCGAAAACGGGGAAGCGACCGCAGCATCGAGACACACCAATGAACGGCAGGTTTGGGCCGTCCTCTTCAAACCCACAGCTATTCGATGCAGAATATGTCGCAATTGAGCTACAACAATGCGGCATCGCGCGAGAGGACTGGAAACAAGCGTTTCGAGCTCCATGTTTTATCTGGAACAGAGGACTGCGGAGCCCAAGATGGACCGACGCTTGTTTATGGTTTTGTTGGGAACAGCCCCAGTAGCTGCTCAAGCGAGTAATGGCTCCGCGCACGATTTCAGCTTTGAAAACATCGACGGCGGTGAGCACGTTCTTGCCGATTTCGTCGGTCGACCCGTCTTGGTCGTTAACACAGCGTCACATTGCGGGTTCACGCATCAGTATGATGGCTTGCAGGAGCTCTATAATCGCTATCGCAAACGGGGACTCGTCGTCTTGACTGTGCCATCTGATGATTTCGGT
>JBCDBQ010000001.1:0-53617 GCA_039183375.1 Pseudomonadota bacterium | reverse complement strand
GGTAACAAGTCCGCCAGTCCGCGCACGGCCGTTGATTTGCCCGTGCCGCGATCGCCGAGAACGAGCACGCCGCCAATTGATGGATCGACTGCCGTTAGCAGGATACCGTGTTTCATCTCCTCCTGGCCAACGATTGCCGAGAAAGGGAAGGTTGTCGGTCTCCGATGGTCAGTCTCAGGTGCCGACGTCGGATGTCGCATCGCAGCCGATTTTTGGAAAGTGTTCGCAACGTGGTTCATAACCTGCAACCTCGATCGGAATCTCTATCGGCTCAAGAACGTGCTCAGTAAAGCATAGTGTCAAAATTATTAGACGTAAAATATTATTTACATTCTAGCTGGATCGTTCTCTAATTGCCATGAGCGCACTCTCGGACTTGAGTGGCACTTTATCTAGAGGCGACGGCTATGCAGGATTACATCGCAGACTCTCCACAAGTGCGAATAGACCTGGAGCCAACGGCGAACGGTCAGGCGCACAATCAGAACCTGCTGTTGGATGGGATAGATTCACCTGCTGATTTGCGCAAGTTGCCGACAACAGAGCTCAGACGACTGGCAGACGAGCTGCGTGCGGACTTGATTGATAGCGTATCCCAAACGGGCGGGCACTTTGGTGCCGGGTTGGGTGTGATAGAGTTAACAATTGCCCTGCATTACGTGCTCGATACTCCTCGTGACAAGCTGATCTGGGATGTGAGCCATCAATGCTATCCCCACAAGATTCTTACTGGCCGCCGCCAATGGCTGCGCTCTGTTCGTCAGGCAGGTGGTCCGTCTGGGTTCACGTGTCGGTCGGAGAGCGAATTCGACCCGTTTGGTGCCGCACACAGTTCAACCGCAATATCTGCAGGACTGGGCTTTGCAACAGCGCGTGATTTGAGTGGCGAGACGTACAATGTCGTGTCCGTGGTAGGTGACGGTGCATTGTCAGGTGGCATGGCCTTTGAGGCGCTCAACAATGCCGGCACTCAGGCACGCAAGCTAATCGTCATCGTCAATGACAACGACATGTCTATTGGTCCACCGTCAGGCGCACTACGCGATCACTTGACGATGTTGAGGGAATGCATGCCTGATGAGCCTGCTCGCAGAGCATCGCTCGCTGCGGGCGAGCTCATGTCGTTTGCACCTGAGCCGACGTTGTTCGAGCAGCTCTCTGCCACGTATGCCGGACCGTATGATGGTCACGACGTCGATGAACTCGTTGCAGCTCTCCGGCTGGCGGTCGCTCACGAAAATGGGCCTGTGGTTATTCACATCAGAACCGAAAAGGGCTGCGGCTATGAACCCGCAGCGTCCGCACCTGATAAAGGCCACGCGGTCGGTAAGTTTGATCCAGCCACTGGTCGGCAAGAAAAGTCAAAGGCGTCTGCCCCGAGCTATACAAACGTTTTTGCAGACGCGCTGATAAGTCAGGCCGAGCAAGACAAGAGTATCATAGCCGTCACAGCTGCGATGCCATCGGGTACTGGCCTGGACAAATTCGCGAAGGTCCATCCTGATCGCTATTTTGACGTCGGCATAGCAGAGCAGCACGCTGTCACCTTTTGTGCCGGAATGGCTTGCGAAGGATACAAGCCCTTTGCCGCCATTTATTCGACGTTTCTGCAGCGCGGTTATGATCAGATTGTCCATGATGTTGCCATACAGAAGTTGCCTGTCCGCTTTGCCATTGATCGCGCTGGTCTAGTCGGTGCGGATGGCGTGACGCATCAAGGCACGTATGACATTGCGTATCTCGGTTGCCTACCCCACTTTGTGCTGATGGCGCCAAGCGATGAAGCAGAACTGGAGAAGATGGTCGCCACGGCTGCGGCGATAGACGATCGTCCATCTGCATTTCGGTTTCCACGTGGAACAGCGATTGGTGTCGAGCTGCCCGAACAGGTAAGGCCGCTGGAGGTTGGGCAGGGCCGGATCGTGAGGTCTGGCAGCGACGCAGCAATCCTTTGCTATGGGGCTACGCTGCATCGCGCCTTGGCAGCAGCGGACGAGCTCGATGCTATTGGGATCCGCACGACGGTCGCTGATGCTCGTTTCGCCAAGCCTGTCGATGATGAGCTGGTCGCGCAATTAGCGCGACACCACCGCCTGTTGCTGACGGTGGAAGAAGGCTCTTTGGGTGGCTTTGCAACACTGGTGACCGATAGCTTGCTCAGGCAGAGAATGAGCAAGTCACTGTCCCGCTTGATGACCCTGAATTTGCCGGACTGTTTTATTCACCACGATAGCCAAGAGGGGCAAGCGCATACGGCCGGCCTGGATGCAAGCACCATTGCTGTGCGTGTCCGCCAGTCGCTCGCTGAGATCGGACCTCGAGCCGCGCGCGACTATCCGCAAGTTCATCGAGCTGAGGCAGTTTGGTAGTGGGTTACTGGCTCTGGTCGGGGTCGTTCTAGCTGCTCGGCCAGCGGCGCCAAAGATCGAAGAGATGTGACAGTAGTGCCGCCATCAAAAAGCTTGCGGTCACGGTCCAATCCGCACCGGCCAGACCACTTCGCAAGGCAGCTATCAAGAACAGCCCCGACAGCAATGTCCCTAAAAGGTCAACCAGCTTCGGCGCTCGCCAAGCGAGGCGTCGAAGCAAAGCGAAGCAAACAATCTCCAATGCAATGAGCGCGAGGATTATATCGGCTATTCGTCCGGATTCAATGAGTTGCTGCATGTTGAGAACCAAAGCCAGCACGCACTATTGGGCAGTAATCCACGAGCTTGCCAAGACATAACCGAACCTGGGAGCCCTGGGTACAGCCGTCTCGACCATCCAACGCTAGCGCGGTGATGCGAAGCCGACAAGGTGAGCAATATCTTTTGAGAGCACACGCAAATGCGCGAGGGGATCGCGGCGCACAAGTTCCTTGTTCATGTAAGCTTGCCAGGTCAAACGCTGGACATCTTCATCACGGCACATTTTGACAAAGCTCTCGCGTCGGCGGTCGCTACGGTACCAAAAGTGCTGTAGTAGACCCAGCACCCAGAATACGTGTCCGTGCAACTTCATAAAACGCTTGCGCGCGTCAGCGAGCGCTCGGGCATCTTTGGTGTGGAGAAACTCTGAGATCGCGTAAGCACCAAGTTCGCCACTGAGCATAGCGTAGTAGATGCCCTCACCAGATGCTGGTGCCACGACCCCCGCCGCATCGCCAATCACAAGCGTGTCTTTGCCATTGTCCCAACGGCGCATCGGCCGCATTGGAATGGGAGCGCCTTCGCAACGCACGGTAGGTTGGCTCTGCAGACCAGCCACCTGACGGGTCTGGGCCGTTGCTTGGCGCAGCGAAAAGCCCTTGATCGCGCTGCCAACGCCCACGCTAGTCGTCCTTCCATGTGGGAAGACCCAAGCGTAAAAATCTGGCGACAGTTGGCCCTGGTAATAGATTTCGCAGCGCTCGACTGAAAAATTCTCGCTCGCGGCCGCCGGCGTCTCGATAATCTCGTGATAGGCGAAGACGAAGGGCGGTTTATTCTCATGCGGCAAGGCTGCGCGCGCGACGCGTGAATTCGCACCATCAGCGCCAACAACAGCCGATGTCACAACGCGGATGCTGTCTTCACCCGTGCCGGGATCGTAGACCACGATTGGTGAGCCATCATTCGATCGCTCAAGCCCAATGAACGTGCCGCGCCGTCGTAGTGCTCCGTCCTCCACAGCACGGCAGCGCAGCCACTCGTCGAAGTCTTTGCGGTCGACCATTCCGACGTAGCCGCCCTCAATTGGCATATGAACCTGTACGTTGGACGGCGATGTCATCCGCGCCGACTTGGCCCTCGCAACAATCAATTCATCAGGGATGCTGTAGTCACGAATGAGTCTTGGTGGCACTGCTCCACCACAAGGTTTCACTCTTCCTTCCTTGTCGAGGAGAAGTACGCTCCAACCATCAGCTGCTAACGTTGAGGCAGCTGTTGCTCCGGCCGGGCCACCGCCAACGACGACTACGTCGACATATCGCAAGTCGGACATTGCCATTAGTGCTTACCCTCCTGCGCCGGCAGCATAGAAGCACCGACGGACAATGGATCGAAGTTAGGCGTTTCAGATGCGCTCCTGCTACCGCCGGTCTCGCGAACACCGAGCCCCAGCCAAGCTGCAGCGAAGAAAATGCAAGCTTCGATTGCGAATACGGTCATGTATGCGCCAACCGGTGTTCCAGTGAGCAGCTTCACTGCGTCCACGCCGGCCGCGCCGACCAGGCCGCCTGAGCCAAATGCGACCGCCTGGGCTGCGCCCCAGATACCCATGCGGGTACCGACACGTTTCTCGCGCCCGCGCCCGGCCAGGGCCATCATGGAACCGATGGCCGCAACCGCAAATACGCCGTTAGAGAAACCCAGCGCGATCACGGATAGCTTCAGTGGCCAATGGGGTGCAAACATCCCGGCGATGGACAGCGAAAACAATGCGCAGGCGGACGCAAGACATCCAAGCACCGTCCACATTTTGAGTGAGCCAAGCCAACGACCGCCAATGCCTGATGCCAGCAGCGCCACCAATAACATGCCGCTCAAGACACCGGAGTTCTGCAGACCAGCAAGTTGTGTTGATTGGCCAGGCGTCATGCCAAAGGCAATGCCTGCAAACGGCTCCAGAATGAGATCCTGTGCACTATAGGCAAGCATTGAGACAAATACGAAAATCGTGAAATGGCGCGCATCGGGCTCAGCCCAAACTTCCTGAAAAGCGATGCGGAAGTTCGACACCTCTGACCCTGCTTGCGCATTTGATGTTGCTGTTTGGGCAACCGTTTTGGTGCGCTGCTCAACACCCACAACCGCCAAAAGGGCAACACCAAACGCCAAAACTGAGACAGTGCTGGCAACGACGACCAAGCGCGTCGTAGAGAAAGGATCAAGAAAGTGACCTGCTAGGCCGGCGGTTATGATGAAGCCAAGGATCATCATGATCCAGACGATGGTTGCTGCTGCGGCACGACGGTCGGGCGCGGCATGGCTCGCAAGCAAGGCTAAAAGCGATGTCCCGGCTGCGCCAACTCCTATCCCAATCATGAGAAAGGCAAGTGCAGCGAGTGCTGTGCCGCCGATAATCGTGCTTGCCATGACGGCTGTAGCAACCGCCGCCAGCGCACCACCGAGACACAGGACTGCCATGCCGCCGATAATCCATGCTGTGCGGTTACCGCCGACATCTGATCCATAACCCCAACGAGGCCGCAAGATCTGAACCGCATAGTGGAAGCCCACCAAGGCGCCGGGCAATATGGCAGGAAGAGCCAGTTCCACAACCATCACTCGGTTCAATGTTGAGGTAGTCAAGACCACAATTGCTCCGAGCGCTGTTTGGACTAACCCAAGTCGTACGATACTGATCCAGCTCAATCCATTCGCGTTCATCATACCGTTCCCGAGAGTTGAGCAAGGCCGAATGCCGCTGCGAGCATGCCCAGCACGTAAAGCAATGTGCCGGTGGCGTTGTACCAAGGCGCGAGGTCTTTAGGCTGACGCAAGAAACGGCGCATCAGGAATAACTGGATGATAAGCAAAGCCAGCACAACTGCAGCGTGCGCAGTTAGTCCCCACGACCAAAGAAGCATGCACGCGACAAGTTGCGGCGCTGCCATAACAATGCATGCCAGCCGAGCAGCTGACTTTACGCCGAGTTGGACCGGCAATGAGCGCACACCCATCTGGCGATCGCCATGGACAGCCTTGAAATCATTCAATGTCATGATGCCGTGAGCTCCGACGCTGTAGAGCAGCGCTATCAGGATTGTGCGCCAGTCTGGCAACGCACCAACCATGATGGCGGCACCAGTGAACCACGGCAGCCCCTCGTAGCATCCTGCGACCGCCAGGTTTCCGTACCAACCGTTCAGCTTGAGTCTGAAAGGCGGCGCGCTGTAGGCCCAAGCCAGAGCCAGCCCAGCCAATGCGGCTACGAATATCCACCATCCAAGTGAAAACGCGACAACAGCTGACAGGACTGTCCAGACCATCGCGATGGTGAGGCCCAAGTCGCCGGGCAAGCGGCCGGAAGGTATTGGTCGGTGCGGCTCGTTGATTGCATCGACGTGACGGTCAAACCAGTCATTGACAGCTTGACTTGTCCCGCAAACCAGCGGCCCTGCAAGCAACAGCCCCAGTGTTACTTCAACCAAGCGGTCAGAGACTGCAACACCGGATGAGATTATCCCGCAGGCAAACGCCCACATTGGCGCGAACCACGTGATCGGTTTGAGCAATTCGACCATTGCCGACAGTTGAACGGCTGGTTTAGCGAACGATTTGAAGGCCTGACGAGCCATCGACGATTGCCCCAAACATACAAGTGTTCAGACAAGCGTATTTTTGACATATCAAACTGTCAATATAAGTTTACACCGCTTCTAGTTTTTTTGGCCTCCCCAGGTTGCCGCGCAAGCGGGCGTACCTTTGCCATGAATACTCAGGGGCGGCCATTGTGCCCGAGCTAACCCGCTCGCGCATTGAACACTCTTGTCACAAATAATGTGCTGGAAGCTATACGATTGAAAGTTCGTCAGCTGTCATCTTCGCTGAGACCGCCGAGTTGGTGGCGTCGCAATTTCATGTACAGTGATTGCCGGCTCACGCCCAACATCTCGGCTGCGGAGGCACGATTGTCGCCTGTGAGCTCAAGAGCTGCTTCGATGCACATTCGCTCAACAATGTCGGTTGTCTGGCGGACTACATCGCGAAGAGGTGTGTGACCTACAAGGCCCTTAAGCTTATCGACGCCCTCAGCACCGGCGGCTATAACCTCACCCGTGGCGCTCGCTAACTCACTCACGGTCCGCCGGATCATCAAGCCATAGACGGGTCGATCCAACGACGTAACGAAAACACCGGTGACCTCTACGTCTTGGGCGGCATCATACTCACCGCGCAGTACCATAGTGTGCCGCGTTAAAGAGCCGTGATTTCTAATACTTGTCAGGAGTACCTCGGCATCAACATCTACCCTGCCTAGCCAGCGAGAGATAGGCTGCTCCTTCGCTTGATCCTCAGTAGCTAACTGGGCGAGATCCAGGAAGGCGCGATTAGCCAGCAGCAGCTTTAGATCTTCATCCAAAACGACGAAGCCATCCGGAAGCTCTGCAAGGACCGAATGTAGACGCAGGGCTTGTAGTTGTTCATAAAGGCCGTCTGACTGGCCCTGGGAGCTCTCCAATCGGACAAGATAGTAAAGCTCAGCTTGATCGCGGAACACAGACGCCGTCAGGTTGTGGTCACTACCTTTATTCGCCAGCCGCACCGAGATGCTGCGAGACCTTGGCGAATTTCTCACATGTGCGAGGAGTGCATCTAGCTCCGGCAGGCTTTGTGGCGCGAACAAGTCATCCAATTTCTTGCCGGTGATGCCACTAGAACCGTTAGCAAAAACCTGCACCATGGCCTGATTTGCTTCAACGATGCTCTTGTTGTGCGCATTGGCAATGAGAGTGGCTTCGCCAGAGAAGCGAAAGAGCGCTTGGTAACGTGTCTCGATCTGTATTTGGCGGGCGTAATCACGATCCAGCTGTGACTGTGCCGAGATCAGTTTTTGCTGCAAGTTGGAAGTGAGACTAAGTTCCCTGCCGACAGCGATTATTGGACCTTCGGATCCCAGTCGCAGCGTCTGGTAACGAACCGGCAGATCCTGCGGTCCACTTGTAGGATGATTGACCTGGAATTCTCTTGCAGGGTCGTCCTCGATACCATCCAGCATCGCTTCAATCTTCGGAATGCATTCAGATGTAACCACATCTGCTAGTTGCTTGCCGGGCCAGCCGGTCGCATCGATGTTTGCAAACTGCTCGCTACTGAATGCTAGGTCGCGAATCTTCCCGTTTGCATCGATCACTAGAGCAACATCAGAACTAGCTGTTATCAGACGTGCCGCGATCTTAGCATCGAGATCACCGAGCGTGCGCTTAGGGGATTTAAAGGGCTTCACGGCTGTACTAGCCTCTCACGGCTCAAGGGGATGAAGTTTTGGAAACTGAACTCAGCTGCCATTTCACAGAGTACTGTATCACTGCACCAGAGATCTTCCACGTTGATCAGAAAGCAAAGCCTCGCCCAGCTTCACAGCCTGGGCGGGGTCCGAAACGACAAAGTCAGCCCCCAACTTCTCATCCAGCTTAAGGTCTTTACTAAATGCACGCCCACCGACCAAGATCTTGACTGACTTATTCTTAGACTGCCAGCGCGCACTTGCAATAGCGTTAGCCAATTTGTCCATTAACCTTGCGTTTGCAAGGGAGAACCCGACAATATCCCAGGGTTCCTCTGACAAAAGTTTGTTCATTTCGTCATCTGCCATGACGTGACCGCCACCTACTTCCCAGCCCGATTTGCGAAATATCTCAGCAATGACAAGCAGCCCGAAGGTATGCGTTTCCTGGGGTGTCGGCAGCAACAGAATGCGCTTCGGGTTGGGTTCAGCGTAGACCCGAGCCTGTCTGGATGGCCTAAAATGATGAAGAACCTGCTTTAGACGCGAAGTACCAATTGTCACGTCAACGAAATCAATTCGGTCTTCCTCCCACCAAACGCCGAGTTGGCGCGCTGTCGGCGCCAACAGATCCATCATAATCCGATCCAGTTGGTGGCCATCGGCGTGCAGCTGCTCCACAAACGTAAACGCACGATTGCTCTCATCCTCTAAGATGATTCGGGCATATTCAACGATGTAATCTTCCAGGCGCAGGCCCGCCTCGTGGACTGACTGGTCGGCCACGACTTGCTGATTGTTAAGTACAAACAAACGCGGAATGATCTCACCGTTAATAACGGTTGTAAGGCGTGATGGAACGCTTTCCTCGCGTTCAAGGCCGGCCTCGTCAGTAATGCGCAAATCGTCATCGCATAAAGCCCGACGTCCCTCGCGTGTTGCTAATGTGAGCGAGCTATTGCTTTTTGGATCATCCATTATGCAGCTGCCCGTCTGTAAAAGTTGACCGGGCGATTGGCAGTCAAAGCCAGACGTGCATTGCCGTCACTTAGCGTTTCCATGTCCCACCTACCGCTGATCGCTAACCGACCATTTTTATGAGGTTGTCCGTACACAACCATGTCACAGAGGTGCGCGCAAACCAAATTGTCGCACGACTTTCCCAACCGACATTAAACGAAATAGGATTTCGATTGGATCACTTGTAAAATATTTAAGACGAAAAATATGTCAAATATAATTGACACTCTTATTGAGCGACGCATAAACTGCCGTTGAGAGCTTGGGAATTTAGCGTGCTGCTGTTTCCACCATCAGCGCCAAAAAAACTTCTTAAAGCAACGCTCTGCAAGGGGATCTCCGATGGTCGCAAGGCGAACCTTGGACAAACAGAATGATAACCTCCCAATGCCTGCACCGCTCTACACACGGGGACAGCGCAAGCGCAGGGATCGTTCGGTTTGGACTACCGTTCAAGGGGTGCTGGCTCCTGTTCAGTTTATCATATTTCTGATCAGCTTGGTTTTGGTCGTTCGCTTCATGTGGACCAGAGACGGGCTGCACGAAGCAAACGCTTCTGTCGTGATCAAAACGCTTGCGCTCTACGCTATCATGATCACGGGCTCTATCTGGGAAAAGGAAGTCTTCGGGCAGTATCTGTTCGCTAAGGCGTTCTATTGGGAAGATGTTGTCAGCATGCTCGTGCTGGCCCTGCATACAGCCTATCTGTTGGTGCTCTTCACGAATTCTGCTGATGCAATGACACTCATGTGGTTGGCGCTTGCGGCCTACACCGTTTACGTCATCAATGCAGCGCAGTTTCTACTCAAGCTTAGAGCCGCGCGACTGGATGCCAACGACAGGCACGTTAATGCATCAGCCCTGCCTAATGGAGCGGTTTGATGTTGATAACCGCCGACAATAATCTCAAATCAACCGTCAGGAATACGGAACGCGAGGTCTTACGTGAGCGCGGTCAGCGTGAAGTCTTTTGCGGCCTGACAAGTATCGTTTGGCTGCATCGCAAGATGCCAGATGCGTTCTTTTTGGTTATCGGCTCTCGTACTTGCGCCCATCTCCTGCAGTCTGCGGCTGGCGTCATGATCTTTGCTGAGCCGCGGTTTGCAACCGCTATAATCGAAGAGCAGGATCTGGCAGGCCTCGCCGATGCAAACGAGGAACTCGACCGCGTCGTCGACCAGACGCTTGCGCGTCGCCCGGAGATCCGGACGTTATTCCTGGTTGGTTCTTGTCCCTCTGAAGTCATCAAGCTTGACCTCCAACGGGCCGCCCAGCGCCTGAGTATGAAGCACGCCCCGGGCGTCAGAGTTCTAAACTATTCAGGCAGCGGCATCGAGACGACATTCACCCAGGGCGAAGATGCCTGCCTCGCCGCGATGGTCAATCAATTGCCCAGCGCGGAAACCGAGCAGGGCGATCGTTTGCTGGTTGTCGGCACGTTGCCGGATATCGTTGAAGACCAGTTTCGTCGGTTATTCTCAGAGATTGGTTTAGCCGAGGTTGAGTTTCTCCCGTGCCAGTCTTCGGTCAGAGACTTTGGCGTCGGGCCTGGCACACGATACATACTCGCACAGCCATTTCTGGGCGACACAAGTCAGGCTTTGGCGCGACGCGGTGCTCAATTAATACCAGCGCCCTTCCCATTTGGAGCGGAGGGCACAACCAAATGGTTTGAAGCCGCGGGTGCAGCGTTTGGGAAGAATATTCTCGATGTACGATCAGCGTTGGCGCCCTATCACAAACGCGCGTCGAAGGCGCTTGGGCGTTATCGCGAGCGACTTCATGGCAAGCGCGTGTTCTTCTTCCCCGACTCACAACTTGAACCACCGTTGGCGCGGTTCCTAGCACGTGAGGTGGGTGTTGAACTGACTGAAGTCGGCACACCTTATCTTAACAAGAGTATTCTCTCGCAGGACTTGGAGCTGTTGCCAACGGACGTGCTGTTGAGCGAGGGCCAGGATGTCGACCGGCAGCTTGATCGATGTCGTGCTGCGCGCCCTGACCTTGCGGTTTGCGGTCTTGGCTTGGCCAACCCTCTGGAAGCCGAAGGCATTTCGACGAAATGGTCGATCGAGCTGCTGTTTTCACCGGTCCATGGCTTTGAACAAGCTGCAGATCTCGCTGAACTTTTTGCGCGCCCGCTGTTGCGAGCCGAAACACTGAAAGTATAGCCCTTTGAAGCTGGCGGTCTGGACATATGAGGGCCCTCCCCACGTCGGTGCAATGCGCATCGCGACAGCAATGAAGGACGTCCATTACGTTCTGCATGCGCCGCAAGGAGACACGTACGCAGATCTTCTCTTCACAATGATTGAGCGCCGTGACCATCGTCCGCCTGTCACGTACACAACGTTCCAGGCGCGCGATCTTGGCAGTGACACTGCAGAGCTTTTTCAGCAGGCCGCACGGGACGCCTATGAGCGTTTCGATCCGCAACTGATGCTGGTCGGAGCCTCGTGTACTGCTGAGCTTATTCAAGACGACCCTGGCGGATTGACAGAAGCCTTGAACCTTCCCGTGCCAGTCGTGCCTCTGGAGCTACCGTCCTATCAAAAAAAGGAAAACTGGGGCGCCTCTGAAACCTTCTACCGTGTGGTTCGTACGCTCAGTCAAGCAAATGACAATGGCCGTCACATTGCCGGCCACACCGAAAGGCCCGAGAGCAAGTTCTCGTGCAACATATTGGGTGCAACGGCTCTTGGTTTCCGTCACCGCGATGACGTCGAAGAAGTATCGCGACTGCTTAGACGGCTGGGCGGTGAGATTAACGTAGTTGCCCCGCTCGGTGCATCGCCAGCTGACATTGCTCGCATTCCCGAGGCCGACTTCAACGTCGTTCTCTATCCGGAGATTGCCCATACCACTGCAGCCTGGTTGGAACGGACTTTCCAGCAGCCGTTTACGAAAGTAATCCCGATCGGTGTCGGGGCGACCCGTGATTTCATCCATGAAGTCGCTAGCCTAGCGGGCATCGAAGTCAACCTGATTGAGCTCGAGCGCGATTTGCGGTTGCCGTGGTATGCGCGATCAGTCGACAGCACATATCTCAACGGCAAACGTGTATTCATCTTTGGTGATGGCTCGCATGTCGTTGCAGCCGCCCGCGTCGCCCACGAAGAAATGGGCTTCACTATCGCCGGGCTAGGCACCTATACGCGAGAGACTGCACGGGAAGTGCGCGAGGCGGCGCGCAAGTACAATGTCGAAGCTTTGATCACCGATGACTATCTCGAAGTGGAAGATTGCATCAAAGATTTGCAGCCGGAGTTGGTGCTGGGATCGCAGATGGAGCGCCACATTGCCAAACGACATGGTATCGGCTGTGCTGTGATCTCCTCACCTGTCCATGTTCAAGACTTCCCAGCGCGCTACGCTCCACAGATGGGGTTTGAAGGCGCTAATGTTATCTTCGATTCCTGGGTGCATCCGTTGATGATGGGACTTGAGGAGCATCTGCTCCAAATGTTCCGCGAAGACTTCGAGTTCAACAATGAAACTATCCCATCACATCTCGCTGCCCATCAGCCCAACGTATCCCGGCCTGACGATCTCACGGTAGCAGCTTCGCCAGCGCCTTGCGCTGATGCTCCCAAAATCACGCAGCCTGCAAACAGCATAAGCTGGGCTGCAGACGCTGAACAAGAACTCAAGCGAATACCATTCTTCGTGCGCGGCAAGGCCCGGCGGAATACGGAGACGTTCGCGAAAGACAACGGAATTGCCTGCATTACGCTGGAGACACTCTACGATGCAAAAGCGCATTTCGGGCGTTGAAGAAACAACGTCGGTACGCATAGTTATCGTCACGCTCGACAATCATTTGGCGAGTGCTGCAGCGCGTGCCGAGGCCGAATTGCAGTGCGAGATCCCGGGCCTGAAGATCTCGTTACACGCAACTTCCACATTCGATGGCAATGATGGAGCCCTTGAGCGCTGTCTTGAGGATATTGCGCGAGGAGACATCATCATTTCGACGATGCTCTTTATGGATGACCAGATCCGAAGCGTGTTACCAGCATTGTCGGCCCGTCGCGACCAGTGTGATGCCATTATCAGTTTCATGTCGGCCGGTGAGGTTATCAAACTAACGAGACTCGGGCGGTTGGACTTCTCAAAAGAAGCCAAAGGCATTCTCGGTCTCATCAAACGCCTGCGCGGCAATAATCGCTCTCAGAACCAAAGCTCTGGCGAGCGGCAGATGGCGATGCTGCGGCGTCTGCCGCGGCTACTGCGGTTCATTCCGGGTTCGGCGCAAGATCTACGCAACTACTTCATTACGATGCAGTACTGGCTTGCAGGATCCGATGAAAACTTCACAAATCTGGCGCGCAACTTAGTCAATCGCTATGCGAGCGGACCGCGTGAACAATTCCGCGGTCGATTAACAGTTGATGCGCCGCTGACGTATCCCGAGGTAGGTATCTATCATCCCCGCCTTGCAGACAAAATAACTGATGACAATGCCGCACTTGCACGGATCTCAAATCCTGACCAGCCGACGGTTGGCGTTATCTTGATGAGATCCTACGTGTTGGCAGGGAATACACGGCATTACGATGCTGTCATCTCCGCGCTGGAAGATCGCGGACTTAACGTTATACCCACATTCGCTTGCGGTCTTGATGCGCGCCCTGCAATCGATCGCTTCTTCCGACGCGGCAGCGAAACAAAGATTGACGCACTGGTTTCGTTGACGGGCTTTTCGTTGGTGGGCGGCCCGGCTTACAATGATAGCGAAGCTGCTAGCCAAGTTCTCTCGCAACTGAATGTCCCTTATCTGTCGGCTCACGCGGTGGAGTTCCAGTCGCTTGAACAATGGCGGGAGTCAGATCGTGGTCTGATGCCCGTTGAAGCGACAATGATGGTCGCAATTCCAGAGTTGGATGGTGCGACTGGCAGCATGCTCTACGGCGGGCGATCTGACGAAGCCGCTGCGTCCGACACGGCAGGTATGCCGCCGGGCGCCGGCAGCTTTGACATGCAGCCGGAGCACGAACGTGCTCAGATGCTCGCAGCCCGGGTTACCAAACTTATCCAGCTGCGCCGCACCGCACGGCCAGAGCGCAAGCTTGCCATAGCGCTGTTTAACTTCCCGCCAAACGGCGGCAGCGTTGGCACGGCCGCCTATCTATCGGTCTATGAATCTCTGTTGCGTACCTTGAAGGGTCTGGCCAAGGCTGGCTACACGGTGGAAGTTCCACAATCCGTCGACGAGCTCCGCGATAGAATTCTCATCGGCAACTCCCAAACATATGGCGCGCCGGCAAACGTTCATGCTCTGGTCACCAGTGATGAACATATTCGCCGTGAGCCGCATCTTGCTGAAATAGAAGCTCAATGGGGCCCTGCACCCGGTCGACACCAAAGCCTCGGTCGCGAGCTCCTTGTTCTCGGCGCGCAGTTCGGGAACGTCTTTGTCGGTGTGCAGCCGTCATTCGGATATGAAGGCGACCCGATGCGCCTGCTATTCGAAAAGAGCTTTGCGCCAACGCATGCGTTCTCGGCATTTTACCGTTATCTGCGTGATGACTTCGCAGCTGATGCCGTCCTTCATTTTGGGACGCATGGTGCTTTGGAGTTTATGCCCGGTAAGCAGACCGCGCTGTCAGCTGATTGCTGGCCTGATCGATTGATTGGCGACTTACCCAACATCTATCTCTATGCCGCCAACAACCCGTCCGAGGGCACGATCGCCAAACGTCGGGCTGCAGCTACCCTCGTCAGTTATCTTACGCCAGCCATTTCGCAAGCAGGCCTCTACAAGGGATTGTTCGAAATCAAGGCGTCGCTTGACAGATGGCGAATGTTGCCGCCTGACGATGCCGCTGAGTTGCAACGATTGGCTGAGGTCATTCAAGCGCAAGCTAGTGAAATGGAACTCACACAGGCCGAGCCCCTGTGGGGAGCAGACGCCGAGAAACACATACGCGTTACGCGACAAGCTCTGGAAGAGCTTGAGAGCACGCTCATTCCGAATGGTCTTCACGTTGTCGGTTCGGGAATGTCAATGAGTGAACGCGCTGAGATGCTGAAGGCGATGGCTGCTGATGGGCCACTATCGGAACTAGACCGCTCGGTTTTTGAAGATCTGGTTGTTCTGGATGACGCACGTGCAGCGCTTCTCGGCAATGACATCGACGCTGATCCGCAAAAACTTGGCGCGCTCGAAGAGCTTGCTCGTATCGGCCACATGCTTAACGAAAACGGTGAGGTAAACGCGATCATTCATGCCCTTGATGGGTGTTTTGTTCCACCCTCGGCTAGTGGAGACCTTGTGCGGTCACCCGACATCCTGCCAACAGGTAGGAACATCCATGGTTTCGATCCTTACCGCATGCCGAGTATGGCTGCGATGAAAGATGGACGTGCTCAGGCTCTGAAACTGCTGCAGCGCTATCGCGAAGAACAGGGCGCTCTTCCTGAGACGATTGCGTTTGTGCTGTGGGGCACAGACAATCTGAAGTCCGAAGGCGGACCGATCTCACAGGTGCTGGCACTTCTTGGTGCTGAGCCGCGGTTCGATTCCTACGGCCGCCTCTGTGGGGCACAACTGGTCCCGCTCGAAGAGTTGGCTCATCCACGCATTGATGTGGTTGCTACGCTTTCAGGAATCTTCCGAGACCTGCTGCCATTACAAACAAAGCTGATCGCTGAAGCCTGTTTCCTCGCAGCATCGAGCGATGAGCCTTTGGAGCGCAACTTGGTGCGCAAGCACGCCTTAGCTTATGCGGCCGAGCATTGTTGTGATTTGGAAACTGCAGCGCTCAGGGTGTTCTCAAACGCCGATGGCGCCTACGGATCCAACGTTAGCCATCTTATCGAAGACTCGTGCTGGGAAGACGAGGATGAACTCGCCGATGTGTTCGCTCGGCGCAAATCGTTTGCCTATGGCACGTCAGGACGCCCCGTCCAGAAAACTGAGATCTTGAACTCGGTATTGGGTGATGTCGAAGTGGCTTACCAAAACTTGGAGTCGGTTGAACTCGGCATAACGACCATTGACCATTACTTCGATACACTTGGTGGGATCTCACGCGCGGCCCAACGCCAGCAAGGCAACGAAATCGCCGTCTATATCGGTGATCAGACGCGCGGCGAAGGCAAAGTCCGTTCGCTAGCAGAACAGGTTGCACTAGAGACTAGGACGCGAGCTCTCAATCCGAAATGGTACGAGGGTATGCTAGATCACGGTTATGAAGGCGTGCGCCAGATAGAGGCTGCAGTAACCAACACCATGGGATGGTCGGCAACGACTGGGCAGGTTGCACCGTGGGTTTATCAGCAGATCAGCGAGACATATGTGCTCGACCCGGAGATGCGCAAGCGTCTGGCCGCTCTTAATCCCGCGGCCTCAGCAAAGGTAGCAAATCGTTTGTTGGAAGCCCACTCCCGAAATTACTGGGATCCGGATGACGAGACTCTCGATGCGCTACGGGAAGCAGGTGATGAATTGGAAGATATCCTTGAAGGAATCGGCGAAGGGGTTGCCGCATGACATTTGATCTCAAGTTAGGATGCAACTCGTGCGCATCCTCGGGTTTCGGTGATGGCGAGGGTAGCGTCCAAGTCCACCTCGATCCCAAGATGAAAATCGATACCGCCAAGGTCTTTGCAGTTTATGGCAAAGGTGGCATCGGCAAGAGTACGACGTCTTCGAACCTATCGGTTGCTTTCTCGAAGCTTGGCAAGCGGGTTCTACAGATCGGTTGCGATCCAAAGCATGACTCGACTTTCACGCTGACCAAAAGGCTGATGCCGACTGTTATCGATGTTCTGAAATCCGTGGAGTTCCATACGGAAGAACTTCGCACTGAGGACTTCGTCTTCGAGGGCTACAATGGCGTGATGTGCGTCGAGGCCGGCGGACCACCCGCTGGTACTGGTTGCGGTGGCTACGTGGTTGGACAAACCGTCAAACTGCTCAAGGAGCATCATCTTCTCGAAGACACTGATGTTGTGATCTTTGATGTCTTGGGCGACGTCGTGTGTGGTGGCTTCGCTGCGCCATTGCAACATGCCGACCGAGCTTTGATCGTCACCGCAAATGACTTTGACTCGATCTTTGCGATGAACCGTATCATCGCGGCAATTGGCGCCAAGGCACGCAATTACAATGTGCGCCTTGGAGGGGCAATCGCAAACCGCAGCGCAAGTACGGACGAGATTGATCGGTTCTGTGACGCAACGGGATTGAAGCGACTGGCGCACTTCCCGGATCTCGACGTGATCCGCAAGAGCCGTCTGAAAAAATCTACGCTATTCGAAATGGAGTCCTCACCAGAGCTCGAAGCCGTGCAAGCGGCTTATCTCGAACTGGCGAGAAAACTCTGGAATGGGACCGATCCGCTAGAGATTAACTCGATGGAGGATCGAGACATCTTTGACTTTCTCGGTTTCGACTGATCAAGGGTTGCCAAAGTTATGAGCGAAACTGCCTACAATGCTCGGCGCGACCAGCTTGAGACCTACTTCGACCGGACTGCGGCCGAAGCATGGTTGCGTTTGACGACGGATGCACCGGTAAGCCGTATTCGGCAAACGGTGCGCGCGGGCCGAGAAAGCATGCGCGCTCAGTTGCAATCGTGGCTGCCGGCCAATCTTGTCGGGCGGCGTATACTCGATGCCGGCTGTGGGACGGGTGCGTTCTCGATGGAACTCGCGCGGCGCGGCGCGGATGTTGTCGCTGTTGACGTTGCGGGTTCGCTTGTTGATGTGGCTCAGGAACGAACGCCGTCGGAGCTTGCTTGTCGCATCGACTATGTTGTCGGTGATATGCTCTCGCCTGAGCTTGGCACGTTCGATCACGTTGTTGCAATGGACAGTCTCATTCACTACGAGCCCGAGCAGATCTCGACCGCGTTGGCGGAGCTTGCTCAACGCACAAGACAATCCATGGTATTTACATATGCGCCAGCGACACTCGCGCTGCGGATCATGCATGCCGCCGGGCGTGCCTTTCCACGCTCAGACCGAGCGCCGGCAATCGTGCCAATCAGCCCACCGAGGCTGAAGCGTGAGATCAATTCCCATCCGTGTTTGTCGGGTTGGAAACTTGCGCGTGGCGGCCGCATCAAAGCAGGCTTCTACATTTCACATGGACAGGAGCTCAGCTGCGAATGAAGTTCCTGCCGAAGATAAATCGATATCAGTCGGCGCATCTGTTCTTGCAGCTGATACCGTTTGCTGATGCTGCGACAGACAAGCTGCCGCTATCGCGTCTTCTCAGATTGTCGTTATTCCAAGTCTCGGTTGGTATGACGCTGGTACTTCTCACAGGCACGCTCAACAGGGTGATGATCGTTGAGCTTGGCGTGTCGGCGACGTTGGTCGCCTTGATGATATCCTTGCCGATGTTGCTTGCACCAATGCGTGCACTGATCGGCTTCCGCTCAGACACCCATAAGTCCTTTCTCGGCTGGCGCCGTGTGCCGTACATGTGGTTTGGCGCCCTGCTCACGTTTGGTGGACTTTCGATCATGCCATTCGCATTGATCAACCTGACACCTGAGACGCAGGCTCATCCGATTGTCGGTCAGATTGCAGCGTGTCTGGCTTTTCTCTTGGCCGGCTTCGGCCTTCACATGAACCAGACCGCAGGACTTGCGCTTGCTAGTGATCTCTCAAATGATCAGACCCGCCCGCGAGTCGTCGCGCTACTCTACGTTATGCTGCTTGTCGGCATGCTCGTATCTGCACTTCTGCTCGGACGTTTACTTACAGACGTTACGCCACAGTCGCTAATCCAAATCATTCAAGGTTGTGCCCTTGCTGTTGTCGCTTTGAACCATATTGCGCTGTGGAAGCAAGAGCCACGGAATTTGGAACTGACTGCTCCCAACCGACCGCGGCCATCATTTGCCGAAGCCTGGACCGAGTATCGGCAACACCCTCAGACACTTCGACTGCTGATCGCTGTCGCACTAGGGTCGGCTGCTTTCGGCATGCAGGACGTTCTGCTGGAGCCCTATGGTGGCGAGATCCTCAAGCTCAGCGTCAGCGCGACAACTGCCCTAACAGCTTTCATGGCAGCCGGTAGTCTTGTCGGATTTGCCCTCGCAGCACGTTTTCTCGGGAGAGGGATCGATGCCTGCAGGATTGCGGCGCTCGGAGCAGTCTTCGGGGTCGTTGGATTTGGTGCCGTCTTACTATCCGGGCCGCTCAGTGCTGTGGTGGTATTTCAGATCGGAACGACCTTGATCGGCGTCGGTGGTGGTTTGTTTGCGGTCGGCACGCTAACTGCGGCCATGGCACAGGCTTCGGAAGAAAGCGCCGGTCTTGCGCTTGGTGCTTGGGGAGCCGTCCAGGTGACCGCAATCGGTATCGCGATGGCGGTCGGTGGCGCGCTGCGCGACGGCGTGAGTTGGTTTGTCAATTCCAGCGGGTTGGGCAACGGATTCGAAGGCACGTCGATCGGTTACGCGTCCGTCTATCACCTCGAGATCATCTTGCTGTTCGCTGCGATTGCAGTGATTGGGCCGTTGGCCCGCCACCAACTCGAAGCGCAACGGAAAGTCATTCAACGGTTCGGTATCACAGAGACACCTGGCTGATACTTTTGCAAAGGGAGGACCGGCAATGCTGGCATTCGGTCAAATTACTGGACACATCGATATTGCGCTGATTGCACTCTATCTGTTCTGGGCGTTCTTTTTTTGGTTGGTGCTGTATCTGCAGCAGGAAGGACGTCGCGAAGGCTTTCCGCTTGTTTCAGATCCCGACGGCAAGACGTGGGATCAAAGTTTATGGATGCCAAAACCCAAGACATTCATCACCAATGATGGTCGCACGCGTCAGGCTCCAGACCCTGCCATGGCGGATACGCGCGCAGTGAACGCGGAGTTTGCAATTGGTGGACCCGGATCGCCACTCGTTCCGTTGGGTGATCCCATGAAGGATGCCATAGGGCCTGCATCATATACAGAACGACCCGACATTGCTGATCTCACGTTCGAAGGTGAACCCCGCATCGTACCAATGCGTGTGGCAGCTGATTTCTCGGTTGCAGAGCAGGATATTGACCCGCAAGGGCTGACTGTATACGGCGCGGACAGTAATGCCGCAGGTACTGTCGCTGACATTTGGGTCGACAAATCTGACTACCTCATCCGTTACCTTGAAGTCGAACTACCTGGGACGACACAGTCCTCGGGCGAGGACGGGCAGACAATCACAGTGCCCGGGCGTCGAGTCCTGATGCCTTTCAATGTTGCCCAGATCCGAACTGATCGCGACCTGCTCATGGACTTTATACGTGCCAAGAAGGGTAAACCTAACGCCGAAATCCATACGGCGGCGCTGTTGTCCTCTCAGTTCGCCGATATCCCTGCCATCGCTAACCCCGACCGGGTGACAATGCTGGAAGAAGATAAGATCCAGGGCTACTTCGGTGGCGGCTACCTCTATGCGACGCCAGATCGACAGGAGCCGATCATATGAGCGCGGGCGACGATTTTGCTTTCGAGCCGGTGCCGGGGCTCCCGTCTGATCTACCTGACGACGAGAAAATTCTATGGTCAGGTTCACCGGATCCTTGGACATTGGGCCATCGCGCATTCCATACGCGTTGGATTGCTGCATTCTTTGTCGTGCTCGCGATCTCGTCCATATTCTCCGGCTTTAATCATGGGGCCGACGCCGGGCGGGTCGCGATGACGGTTGTGACCTTGTTGTTCCTTGGTGGCCTAGTCGTGGGCTTCCTGATGGTTATGGGTTGGTTGGTTGCGACCAATACAATCTACACGTTGACGAACAAGCGCTTCATCATTCGTCACGGCGTCACGATGCCGATGGCGGTCAATGTTCCCTTCACAAAGATTGCGCGTGCTGATGCGAAGATCCACGGCTCAGGAGCTGGGGACATTTCGGTTTCACTGCTCGATGGGAACCGGCTGTCGATCTTCGCAATCTGGCCGCATAACCGACCGTGGTGTTGGCAAGGTGCAGCACCCGCTATGCGCCTAGTGCCGGACGGTACCAAAGTAGCCAAGACACTCAGTGATGCCTTGTTGGCGCATGCCAAGGCGGAGGAAGCGGCAGCGGCGAACGAGACTGTGTTTGAACCTGCTCGCCCCAAAGTTGTACGCACACGTGACCGTTACATTCCAGTCACGGCGGGCGACGGAGCCAATCCGGTAATGAATCCGGGCCATATGTGACTGCCGGGTCTGCCAGCAGTCCAACGCTATCTCAAGGAGAGCTTGCGATGATGAAAAGAAGAGCTCTGGAAACGCAGTGCACCGTTCGAGTTATCAATACGTTCGATAGCCTCGAGGCGCATGTCGAATTAGATGACGGGATCACACTTGAACCCGGGGATGAGGTTCGCGTGCACGGGGCTCCTATTGTTGTGCCCTACGGTGAAGATTTGGAGATTCGCCGGCGTGCCAGCGTGCGAAGGGCCGGTTTGATTGAGCGTACTTGGACACGGCTGACAGGTGATCTGGAATTCATGGAACTGTGTGAGTTCAGCTTCAGCGCGGAGAAGAAGCTATGACAATCGAACACCTTTCAATCACAAAGAAAGATACCAGAGCTTGGGCTGAGCAGAATACAATTCTGTCGCCACGCTTCTATACAACCGACTTTGATGAACTCGACTCCATTGACGTTAGTCCGGTGCGGGCCGAATGGGATGAGCTGATCGCGGAAATGGAGAGTGATCCCAACAAAGGGCATTTCAAACGTGGAGATGCTTGGGACGACTTTGATCTCGATGCGCTACCGGAAGACCTGCGCAAGGAATTCGTCGACTTTCTTGTTAGCTCACTCACGGCCGAATTCTCAGGTTGTGTGCTGTACGCCGAGATGAAGCGACGCGGCAAGAACCCGGACATTTGCCAGCTGTTTCGCTTGATGGCACGTGATGAGGCTCGGCATGCTGGCTTTATAAATGACAGCTTGAAGGACTTTGGCCTTGGGATTGATCTCGGATACCTGACGCGCAAGAAGAAATACACGTTCTTCAAGCCGAAGTTCATTTTCTACGCGACATACCTGTCGGAGAAAATTGGATATGCGCGCTACATTACAATCTACCGCCATCTGCAACGCAATCCTGACAAGCGGATCCACCCCATTTTCAAGTGGTTTGAGAAGTGGTGCAATGATGAGTTCAGGCACGGCGAAGCCTTTGCTTTACTAATGCGTGCAAACCCGCACCTCCTCAAAGGGATGAACAAGCACTGGGTGCGTTTCTTTTTACTTGCTGTCTTCGCGACGATGTATGTTCGTGACCACGCGCGGCCTGCATTCCATAAAGCCCTTGGGATCGATCCAACAGAGTATGGCAAGCAAGTTTTCCGTGTCACCTCGGAAATCTCCAAACAGGTCTTTCCTTTGACGTTGGACATCGACAATCCGAAGTTCTTTGAAGGCCTTGAATCGCTCCGAAAGACCAGCAATGCACTCGATCGCGCAAAGCAACAGGCCGGCGTTATCGGCACACTGAAGCGCATAGGGCTCGCGGCTGTCGCGGGCACGACGTTCATGCGTCTTTACTTCCTGCCGGCGCAGAACAATGAGCTTCCCGAAACGAGCCGTCTGCAACCGGCCTGGTAGGCTCCCGATAAAGGACGCAGTTTAGATGGAGTTGCTCATCGCAGGCGTGTTCGCGGTGTTTGTCTGGTGGTTCAGTACGGGGATTATTCTCTATCTGGACGGACTGCCAAAGACGACGCATGCCTGGTCACTGCTCGCGATAACTGTGCTGTCAATCGCCGCTATGATCGGACTGGCTTTGACCGCTTCCATCACGACACCACTCGCGGCGTACGCTGCGTTCAGCTTTGCCATCCTGTGCTGGGGCTGGCAGGAAATGACGCTGTATCTCGGAGTGATCACAGGACCGAGAACCGAGGCGGCCGACAGACAAAGTCGCGGTTGGCAACGGCTGAGTCATGCGGTTCAGGCCATCATCTATCATGAGTTGGCTATTCTTCTCATGGGATTGATGATATGGGCCATCACCTGGCAAGCTGAGAATCAAGTTGGACTGTACACCTACCTGGTGCTCTGGTGGATGCGGTTAAGCGCAAAGATGAATGTTTATCTCGGCGTTCCAAATCATGCGACGGAGTTCCTGCCGGATAACATTTCTTATCTTCAGACGTACTTCACCAAGCAGCCAATGAATCTCCTGTTTCCGTTCTCGGTAACTGTTTCCACCGTTTTAGCAGGCTTCCTTTTCAACGCAGCGATTGCGGCCCCTACCGGATCATTTGAGGAGGCGACTTATGGATTGCTGGCAGTGCTGGTTGCCCTAGCTGTTATCGAACATTGGTTCTTGGTACTGCCGATACCGGTTAACGCACTGTGGTCATGGGGACTAGCATCGCACGAAAAATCGCGACACGCCAGCATCACAACTCCAAAGGATGATGGCGAGGCGGGGACGGAACGCCGCGACAAGCTTGCCTTCCCTCATACGCCAACCCAAACAAAAGGAACACTGGCTGCGTCGAGTAGCTAATTGCAAGGAAGCCGTTATGATAGACTATCAGCGACAATTCAAAGAACGCGTGACCGCTCTTCATGATGAAGGACGATACCGCATCTTTGCTGATCTCAAGCGTCAGCGCGGAAATTATCCCGTAGCCGACTGTTTCCGCCATGGCGGTCATCGTGAAGTGGCTGTATGGTGTTCAAACGACTACCTCGGCATGAGCCAAAACCCAAAAGTGTTAGCGGCTATGCATGAGGCGCTCGACACAGTTGGTGCCGGCTCGGGTGGCACCCGCAATATTTCGGGCACCACGCACTACCACGTTGAACTAGAGGAAGAGCTCGCGGATCTGCATGGCAAAGAAGCTGCTCTGCTGTTTACTTCGGCCTTTGTTGCCAACGATGCTACGCTGTCAACCTTGGTCGATCTTATACCCGGAACCGTGATCTTTTCCGATGAAAAGAACCATGCCTCGATGATCGCGGGTATACGCCATGGCAAAGGCGAAAAGCGGATCTGGCGGCACAACGACGTCAGCGACTTAAGAGAGCAGCTCGCGCAGTATCCAAAGTCGACGCCAAAGATCATCGCCTTTGAAAGCGTCTATTCCATGGACGGCCATATCGCCCCGATTTCCGAGATTTGCGATCTCGCCAAAGAATTCGGAGCGATGACCTACCTGGACGAGGTCCATGCCGTTGGCATGTATGGCCCACGAGGTGCCGGCGTGGCGGCTCGCGAAGGCGTGGCAGATCGTATTGACATCATCAATGGGACCCTGGCCAAAGGGTTTGGTGTCATGGGAGGCTACATCGCTGCGTCCCGAGATTGTTGTGACGCTATTCGTTCCTACGCACCCGGTTTTATATTTACAACATCGCTCACGCCGGCCGTGGCTGCGGGTGCGCTGACCAGCATTCGACACCTTAAGTTCAGCAGTTCGGAGCGTGAGCGCCATCAAGAACGTGCCGCAACAGTAAAAGCTAGGCTTAAGGAGTGCGGCCTACCGGTCATGAACAATCCGAGCCACATCGTCCCGGTCGCGGTGGGTGATCCCGTCCACTGCAAAGCCGTTACCGATGCATTACTCGACAATCACAACATCTACGTTCAGCCGATCAACTATCCGACTGTCCCGCGCGGTACAGAGCGGATCCGTCTGACACCGACACCACTGCACAGCGATTCTCATATTGACCATCTGTGCGATGCGCTCAGTACGTTGTGGACGGCCTGTCCTGTTGGCAGCGGACGCTATGTGCGAATTGCGGCTGAATAAGTTAAGAAGCAAGTCTGTCTTATTGGTTGGCGGGCATCAGTCCCGCTATCAGCGGTGACTGTCGTCCGCTTTGACCCGGCTATTTCAACTAGAAACCTGCATTGGTGCAGTCAAACTTGGTAAGGACTGCGGTGCGTCCTACCAATCAATCTGTCTGGTTGATAGCGCATCCGCAGGATTGGGGACCTTGCGCAATGTGATCAAGGTGCCGGGAACAAAACGTGCTCGCCGCACAACCTAATGTCGAACATCTTCTTACTTATGAAGAGTGATTCTTGCGCTGTGGTGCTGTCGTCAACAACGGCCCTAGAATCTGTCCCGATAGAGTTTCTGAGTCGCGACCGCCGCGATGACGTTGCTTGAAAACTCTCCATTGATGATAGATCATATAGGCGACACCGAACACGGTTGGGATCGTCCATAGAACGGAATTGAAGGCCAGTGCTGGAAACCAATTGACGGCCCCGAAGGCTAGGAATGCGGTATAGACAGATATGCCTGCACCGATACCTGCACGGAAGTGCTGAACTAGCCATTCATCAGGGATTGGCTCGCGCTGACTAAGGAAGTTGATGTTAAGTATCGCGGCTGCGAGACCTGGAATAGCAACGCCGACCATAATAGATTGGTGCAGTTGAATCCCACGTAGAGCGCAGTAGAGAGCCGTTAAGCCCATCAGGCTTTGTAGGGCGTAGTTTGCAACTGTCTTGTTGGCCTGGTGATTTCGTTTATTGCGAACAGTGACAAAGCTATGCCAGGCGAGCGCTATGGTAAGCACGCCAAGATATAGCATCATCCATCCGAATAGACCGCGGATCAAAGGCGCATCGTTTGAGAAGGCATGTGTCTCCAACGGGGCGGCCAGCGAGCACAGGCTCATTCCGACGGCGAAAGTGCCAGTAGTGAGCATGGAATAGACGAAGATACGTCCCCACAGCTTGTGAAGCCAATTGCCTTTTCGAGTAACAACCGGTCCCCAAAGACTAATGAGGCCGACGGTGCCGGTTGCTATGTGGGCGATTATAAGTATGTCGAATAGCAGCATCTTTTTTGCCACCGCCGCATTCTAGTCCTCGCTCAAGAGCGAAGACTCTGTTTCATCTACCCTCGTTCGCCGCAGGCGCAGCAACAATAAAGCCGCGCCTATCAATTTTTTTGTCGAGTAATATTGCAACTTGTTTGGACTCCTATCACCTAGCCCCTTAGTTGCCCGGGATGTAATGGACATCGGTTGCAAAGTAGCCGTGTTTTTCAGCCCACACGCTCCAATCCGAGACGACCGTACCGGTCAACAGAATACCAATCCCACCGGTGAGCGTACATAGAACCGCAAACCACCATGCCCATCGATGGATCGATTCCATGCTGGCATTGAAGCCCATGGTCCAGCGCCAGAAGAGGGCCGCCCGTTCCGAAGCCGTACCACGATCAGTAATTTGCTCAATCTCGCGCTCACCACCGTATCGGCTTACGGCGAGAATCGTTGCGCCATGCATCGCGAACAGAAGTGCCGATCCATACAGGAACACAATCGAGAGCGCATGGAACGGATTGTAGAAGAGGTTACCGTACGTAATGGAGAAGTAGTTGGTCCAGTCGAGGTGTGCCAGGAAACCAAACGGAACCGCTTCGCTCCAATGTCCCATGGCAATCGGCCGGATGAAGCCAAGCACCAAATAGAGCCATATCGCTGACGCAAACGCCCAAGCGACATGTGTACCCATTCCGAGCCGAACCGCATTAACGTAGATCCGCAACCACCAGAGAATAATTGAGACTGTCAGGAAGAAGCCGGCGATTAGCCACCAGCCACCCTTGTCGAGCGGAGGGATGATTTGAAGTCCATACTCTGGTGGAGGTGGATTTAGCGACAGCCACGGCAACCTTACAACGAAGTCGTAGGGGTTCCAATTCACCTGAGCCATCATGTTGAGGCCCATGATGATGATCGCAACAGCGCCGAAAATGAAGGCTCCGAGGCCTAGTCCACCGATGTAGATTGGACCAACTTGCGCATCGCCGAATTTCCCAAACCAGTAATTGAAGCCAGGCTTGCCTTCGCGCGGCCAAACCTTTTCGTCAATCGGCACACCCATTTCCGGCTCTGCGTGAACCTGAACCCTGGTGAAGATGTTCTGATACTCTGCCATTGTTAGTTTCCTCCGCCAACGAAGTAATCAGCGGCTTGGTAGTAGTTTTCCGGTGGCGTCGAGAGCTGTTCCCACCAAGTGATCCAGCTATCAGTCCAGTACGTCCCGCTGATCACAATGCAGACGGCGCTCCAGAAACCGGCGTTAAGGGCAAGGATCAGCCCCAACCGGTGAACGCCAAGCGTTCCGATTGAATAGCCGATGGTATCGCGAAAGAATGTATTCTCATGGTCCGGTGTGCGGACCTTCAATCCCGGTTGGGGATTGACGGCTGATAGGATAAGCCCTCCGTGCAGGGCCAGCGCCAGCGTGACCGTAAAGAAGAACGTAATCGCGATCATGTGGGCCGGATTGTAGTGGAAGTTCCCGTAGGTATAGCCAACATGCGACACCCAATTCAGATGGGTGAAGATGCCGTATGGAAAGCCATGTCCCCAGGCACCCATCATAACTGGTCGGATAACAACCAGGCTAACATAAGCGAAGATCGCAAAGCTAAAGGCAATGGGAACGTGGTATCCCATGCCTAGCTTGCGGCAAATTTCGACCTCGCGCAGAGCCCACGAAACGAAAGCTCCGATTGCGCAAACCGTCACAAACTGCCATAGGCCACCTTCATTCAGCGGTGCCATAGCTAGGCCGAGATCCACACTTGGTGGGTTGATGCTGATCAGCCAAGGGTTCCAGGTCGGCCCTTGAGCCGCACCGTACATGATCAGGCTTGTGCCCATGAGCGTGAAGAAGATTGTCGTTACGCCAAAGAAGCCGACATAGAAGGGACCAATCCAGAAATCGAACAAGTCACCGCCTACGAGAGTGCCGCCTTTAACGCGGTACTTCTTCTCGAAATTCAGCATCGCCATTACTCATTCCTCCGGTAGGGCGCCCTTGCTGCGTAGGTTCTTTTTTTGAGAGGGTAACGGTGAGAATATCGAAGACTTCAAACCGTTACCCGCTGCAGCCGTCAACCGTAGTCGATGACTCTTTCGATTGTTATCTGCGAAGATTTGACCGCCGCAGAGTCCTTCAACCAATTGTAGCGCTCAGTGCTCAAAAGGATGAAGTGGATCGTAAATGCGAGTAACGCCAAGAAGATATAGAGTAGCGTTAGAGCTCGCATTGGGTGGATCATTTGCCAAATGCGAAACATTTAGTTTTCCTTTCCCGAGCCACATATCGTGGGTCAGCCTCGGTGTCTCAAAGACGCCGATGTCTAACCACCGAGCCAGGGGCGCCAGATCCACATCAGGTAATGAGCGACCAAAGCGATAGCGACGTACACAATCGTCAACGTCATGAAGTAGCCATGTACCTCTTTCGCCTGCTCATCCGTCAGTCCTGAAGCCCCGTAGAGTGGGTGGTCCTGTACATCCATAGGACATCTCCTAGTTTCTGGAATTTTGACCTGGTTACGCGACCCGCCCTCGCGCTGGGCACATGTCGGCTAGCAGTTTTCCGACATATCTTTATTCCTTCAAAAGAACATTCGCGACGCGGCTCAGCGCATGAACATGAAGGGAGTGATCTCATGAGCCGCGCGGCGCGCATTACTCAGAATTGAAAATCTATTTGTGGCGCTTCCATTGAATGGTCGCATCTTGTTGGGTAGTAAAACCGTCAACAAGCCGAGCAAAACAAAATAAATGAACATAAACCCAAACATGAGCTGATACTCGCGTTTTTCACTTGAGTTTTTCTTAGACGAGATGCGCTGCTCAAATCTTACCTTCGAAAGCGGTTCAATTCTCTGATGTATCTGTGTGATGCTCATCATTTAATAACCTCCCTGTTGGCCTGACATGCCTTGTCGAATATCTCGAGTGTCACCGCACTGGATTCAAATTCTCGTGCGTATTGCTCAATGTCATCTCTTAGTTTTTTTGTGGCTGATATTCGTGTGAGAATTGGGAACTTACTGACCGCATTTTCAAGCGCGGCTTGGGCGTCACCTTCCCAGCGAATTTCACTGCGTATCCGTGAAAGGGTCGAGGGTGTTTTATCAAGTTCCGAGCCGATCGGCAGAATCTCGAACAGAGCGTCGAAGAGCGAATTGCAGAACTCCTGCAACAAGTAAGTCGCTCCCGCATATCCCATGAATGGCGTGCCTGTGTGCCGACGAATGGCGGTGCCTGGAAACGAGGCGGGTATGTAGACTGCCTTCGAGCCAATCTCGGCCAAATACATCCGCTCATTGTAGCTGCCGAACATGACGAGCGGCGTCTTGCTATGCACGTTATCGCGGATCGCACCGTTATCGGTTTTGCCGCCGGCGACACGGCAGACCGAAAATGTACAACCGAAACCGAGATCGTTCTCGAGATAATTTCTGATGCCGCGAACATACGTTTCATTGGCAACAATTGCGAAGCTTGCCGTAGCGAAGAAGTCTTGCGTGACTGATCGCCAAAGATCCCAGATTGGTTTGATGGTCGTGTGCTTTTCACGGGCAATAAACGACTCGGGATCAAGTCCCGTTAGTTCGCCGAGTTTACGCAGGAACAATGACGTCGACTCCAATCCTATTGGCGCCTGTAGGTACGGTAGCTCCATTGCTTCACAGAGTTGACGGCCAAACTCCCGGTACATGCAGACATTAACGTCAGCGTCTACCAAGCGCGCGACATCAGAGATGTGGCTGGCGAGCGGGAAGACCATATTGACCTCGGCGCCGACGCCTTCAATCAGTCGGCGCATTTCCGCGAGATCTGACGGCATGTTGAATACGCCGTACATGGGTCCGATGATGTTGACTTTTGGCTTATCGCCCTCTTTTTTCTTGCGTGGCTTGGGCCGTTTCGAGCCTTTCATACCGAACTCGGTCCAGAGCCACTTGAGAGCACGATCGGCGCTCTGCCACTGATCTTCATCAATGGTTCGCGGCAGGAACCTCCGAATGTTCGTTCCTTCCGGTGTGACCCCGCCACCGATCATCTCCGCGATACTGCCGGTAACAACAACAGCTGGCGTGTCTGGATCAAGCGTACTGTGCGCCTGCCGTAAAGCACCCTCTGTGCCATGCTGGCCAAGCTCATCCTCCGCCAAGCCGGTCACGACGATTGGCAGCTCGTGGGGCGGCAGACCATCGGTGTAGTGAAGTACCGATGTTACTGGTAGATTCTCGCAACCGACCGGACCGTCAATGATGACCTGCAGGCCCTTGATCGCCGTAAAAGCGTAAACAGAGCCCCAGTAACCACCGGCTCGATCGAGGTCGAGGATCAGCATCCCACAGGGCCTCCATCAACAGTCGCTCCGCCGGATGAAATGATCGTCTTTTTACGACGTTGCGGCTGCACCTTGGGTGCACCCTCCCAAATGCCAGCATTGTCCTGTTGGCCAACGTCGCCGAAAAACTCCTTCATCCGCAGGAAGCGGCTCTTGGATCCCATGGCCCCGTTGATAACGTGGGCGAGGGAAGCTGCACCGGGTATTCCAAACAACGGCCGGGCTGATATGAGGTTCGTAAAGTACAGCGACGGGATTGCGAGCTGTTTTGCTTTCTGAACAACAGGCGTCGTGCCGATCGCAATATCGGGCTCGAAGGCCTCCATTGCCGCCGTGTCTTGTTCAAGTGATGCACGGTACTGGACGTGCGTACCACGGGCCTCCAGCCATTCTCGATCGTGAGAGGACCAAACGGTCTGCGCGCAGGCCGTTCCGACGTAACGCACGTCAGCACCAGCCTCAGTCAGAAGTCTCGCAACGATGAGTTCCGAGCCTTCGTAACCGGATATCGTCACGCGAGCTTTAATGGGGTTTGCCTCAAGTGCGGCTTGGATGGCTGGCAGCACTCCCTGCTTGGCTGTGGCAACCTTTGATGCCGGTGCACCCACGGTTTCCGCAACCCGCTCAAGCCATGCGGCGGTACCATCAAGTCCGACCGGAGCGGATCCAAGGATTGGCCGACCGGCCGCCTCGAACTCGCGAACTGCGCTTGTGTAGAACGGATGTACGGCAGCTACAGCTGCGCAATCCAAAGCGGCGTAGAGCTCACGCCATTCCCGCGTTGGAACGACGGGTCCGACGTCGAGATCCAATGGATCGAGGAGTTGGCCGATTGCTACCGGATCAGCAGGAAAGATCTCGCCGAGCAGAGTAATTGTCGGGCGCTTGCGCTCTTGCCGACCCAATGGACTGAGCACCGGCCCAGCTTCGGCTTCCTGACGCGCATAGTTGAGCATTGCGCCAGCCAGTACGTCCTTGGCTTCGGCATGGGTTGGCACACCAAATCCTGGCACATCGATACCAACGACTCGGACACCATTGATCTCTTTTGGCAGAAGCTGTAGCGGCACACCTGACGCTGTGGGAACACAGAGGTTGGTGACGACGATGGCGTCGTAATGCTCGGGATCAGCAAGCTCATGAACCGCATCCCGCAGATCTTCAAACAGCTTGCCGGTAACCAGTGTCTCCGAATTGAACGGGACATAACCGACCGTGCGTCTCGCACCGTAGAAGTGCGAGGTAAAGGTTAAGCCGTAAACGCAGCAGGCGGAGCCGCATAGAACCGATGCCGTCCTGCGCATTCTAAGGCCAACACGTAACGAGCCGAATGCAGGACACATACTTTGCGGTTTATCGTGCGGACCGACAGGGTAGTCCTTGGCGAACTGTTCCAGCAATTCACTGTTACCCGCCGACCGCGCCGCCGCTTGCAGTTGAGCAGCGCCAGCATGACAACCGACGCTCTCGTCGCTGGCCTTATTCGCGCACGCGCTTTCTTCGGCCAGCGTGACGTTGGCGGCCTCTCTTTCGTCCATGTCATATTGTGATGCCATGACGCTAAACCGTATCGTAAATCACTTCGAGTGATGGTTTTTGGAGACGCTCTGGCGCACACATGTCTTCGATCGTCGCCGGTTCCAGCTTGAAATCACCACCGACGGTCTTAGAGTCGAAAAGGCCTAATAGACCATCTTGATCGAGGGGAGTTGGATGGACAGGCGGCGCGGCGGATACGTTGGCGGATAACTCTGCAAAAAGATCACCCCAGGTTTCCTCGGGTCTGGCGACAATCTCGTAGTTCGCGCTCTTGCGACGAATGTCGTCATTTGCCGGAATTGCAGCGAGAACCGGGATGCCAACGGCTTCCGCAAATGCGTGCGCCTCGCCCGTACCGTCATCCTTGTTAATGACCATGCCGGCGACACCAACATTGCCGCCTAATTTGCGGAAATACTGCACCGCCGAGCAGACGTTGTTGGCCACGTAAAGAGATTGTAAATCGTTTGAGCCGACGACAATAACCTTCTGGCACATGTCTCGAGCAATAGGCAGTCCGAAGCCGCCGCATACAACGTCACCTAAGAAATCCAGCAGGACATAGTCGAAATCCCAATCGTGAAAACCTAGTTTTTCGAGGATCTCGAAGCCGTGAATAATCCCTCGTCCGCCGCAGCCGCGGCCAACTTCTGGACCACCAAGTTCCATCGCGAAAACACCGTCTCGCTTGAAGCAGACGTCACCGATTGTGACGTCGTCGCCGGCGAGTTTCTTTTGTGACGATGTTTCGATAATGGTCGGACAAGCGCGGCCACCGAACAGCAATGAAGTTGTATCGCTTTTAGGATCACAGCCGATGAGCAGTGTCTTCTTGCCCTGCTGCGCCATCATGTAAGACAAGTTTGACAAAGTGAAGCTTTTGCCGATGCCGCCCTTCCCGTAAATCGCAATGATCTCGGTTGTCTTGGTAGGTGGCTCCGTCACAACGGGACTAGGTTCTTCAGCTGCCTCTTGTCGTAAGAAGTCATCTACGGTGCGGATGGCGTCCATTGTTGCGCCGTCAGGAGCTGTCATACGCTTTGTCTCCAATCGAGAACCATTTTACTGCATGCGGGTTCTGAGAAAGCGATGCGGTAAGCTTCTTCTGCCTTCTCGAATTGTGATCGGTGCGAGATGAGTCCGTTGAGGTCGAGGTGTCCCTCTTCGATGAGCAGCTTGACCGTCTGCAAGTCCTCGGGCTGCCATTCTGCCGCCACGCGCAATCTTGCCTCTCGCATAAATGCCGGGGGGAATGCGAATGAGAGCGGCTTGGAGTAGAAGCCGGCCATCACCACTTCACCACCGTGATCCAAACGGCTTATCAGAAGGTCAAGGATGTCAGGATCGCCACTTGCGTCTATTATCGTAGCAAATCGTGTTTCCGCATCCGCCTCGCCGTTTTCGACCTGATAACCTACAGCCCCTCCCGTTCTCTCGATCTGATTCTCCCAAACAGTAGGCAGTTGGCGGCCCGTAGCGATCGCTATTCTTGCAATCAGTCGTCCCAAGGTGCCGTGCCCGACAATTAGTAACGGGCCAACGTCTTGAGAGTCAGCCAAGGCATGATGTGCCGTAGCGGCGAGCGATAGAAGGATGGCTTGCTCTTTAAGAGCCTCATTAACGGGAACAGTGCGATGTCCTGATACGACGACGCGCGAAGCTGCCGCACCGAAAAGGCCGCATGCATCACGGTAGCAAGTTGCTCCTGGGACGAACACGCGATCGCCGATTTTGCGATCCGACTCTGGTCCCGCCTCTACAACCTCCCCAACCGCCTCATAGCCCGGCACAAGAGGATAACTGAGACCAGGAAACCAAGGCATTTCGCCTGTCCAGAGAAGACGTTCCGTTCCTGCACTCACTCCGCTCCAGAGTGTATCAACGACAACATCGCTGCGGCCCGGGTCATTCAGCGTGAGTGAATCAAGCGTCAGCTGGCTGCCTTGTTCAAATATCACCGCTGTCGTGTCCATTCGCCTTGCCCCATCCGCGCTATAGAAACGTGGTCGCGCAAGTGTATCATCAATCAGACACCTTGTAGTGTCAATTAATAATTACACATAGGTGTCAATCCTTGTTAGCGATTATGACTTGCGTCATGAGTGGGCGCCTAGTTCGTAGAAGCTTTTGATTAGTGAATCCAGAATTACCCAGTAGCTCGCGAATATGGTCGGCTGTGCGCGTGCGTCCGCGCCCCATGGCCATCAGGTACAGTCCAAAATAAGCATCGCTGAGTAGTTCGGCGCCTGGCGCACGCGACATTGGTTCGGCAATCAGGATGCGCCCGCCCGGCGGAAGTGCTTTGTGCACGGCGGCCAGGAGATGTCGAACCTTGTCATCATCGTGGTCAAGAAGTATGCGCACCAGACTTATGATATCGGCAGAATTCGGCAGAGGGTCGCGGTGGAAATCTCCGCCAATCGCAGATGCGCGATTTTCCAGACCCATTTGCTTGAAGTGAAGCCTGGCCTGCTCAGCAACAGGTGGTAGATCGAGGACGCTCACTCTGAGTTTCGGCGCACTTGTTGCTACCGCGGTGACAAACGCGCCGTTGCCGCCACCGATGTCGAGCAGGCTTGAGTGCTTGCGGAACGAGTAGGCGGCAATAACATCGCTTGAAATCTGCGGTTGGGTTGCAGCCATCAGCTTGGAATAGCGATTAGTATCAGAATCTTGAAGGGCCTTAACCTTCTCGTCGCCCTCGGCGTAGGGCCAGTATTCGGCAAGCTCTGTTGTTCGTTGCGCACGCTTGAGAATCGCCACCGGGTCTCGCGCGTCGCGATAGAAGGTTTGGTTGTGCCTGATCATCTCCATAACGCCAGGCGCACCACGCAGAGCTGCTCCAAGCTCATCTAGTCGATAGTGGCCGCTCCGTGATCTGCGAACGAGGCGCAGGGCGACCGCGGCGTCAAGGAGGCGTTCAGCGCTTGCGGCTTCTAAGTTTATCTTGGCTGCCACATCCTCTGCCGAGATCGGCCCGGAAGCTAAAGCTTCGAGCACATCCAGTTCCACGCATGCGGTTACGATCTGGGTGTGAATGAAGCCGGTACATAAGGAAAATAGATCGCGCGCGCGATTGTTGGCGATCGACCTGACAATCGGGAGATTGACGCTCCAGTCTTGGGCGTCAGGATTGGCCAGCAATGCATCCCGCTGGCGCCAGAGATATTCTTGCAGCGCTCCCAACATTCGAATGTCCTTTGCAACCACGGTACATGATACTGATTTTCCACGGCCTGAGGCGCGGCGCCTGGATGGCAAGTCGAATATCAGATTGTGTCAATATAAATTTACAGTTATGATTGTCCATAATGTAGTTCGAATTGATGGCCTTGCCTGTCAGGGCGGGCATGGCTCATTTAAGGTCACGCTAGCATGCGTTCACCACGGGTCATTGTTGTTGGTGCTGGAGTAGGCGGCCTTGCTGCGGCAATGGAACTGGCGTGTGAGGGCTTCGATGTTTGCGTGCTCGAGGCGCAGCCGACAGTTGGCGGCAAGGTCCGTCAATTGCCCGTAGGTTCAGGTCTCGCAATTGATTCAGGTCCAACCGTTTTTACGATGCGTCAAGTGTTCGACGAGCTGTTTGATCACTGTGGGGCATCGCTAGAAGATCGTGTTTCTCTGCGACCACTCAGTGTTCTGGCCCGCCATCGATGGGCTGGTGGAGCCGAGTTGGATCTGTTTGCTGATGAAGAACAAACTATCGCGGCGATCAGTGAGTTCAGCAGCCCGTCAGAGGGTAGAAGATACCGCGAATTCGGCCAGGTTGCCCGCCGCACATTCGAAACGCTCGATCATACATTCATGCGCGGCAGCAGGCCTAATGTTTTACAGCTGGTAATGCGGATTGCGTTAGACAATCCTGCTGGCCTCACGGCTATTCATCCCTTCCGCACGCTTTGGCAGGAACTTGGTCGCCATTTCTGCGATCCACGCTTGCGTCAACTATTCGGTCGCTACGCGACCTATTGCGGTGGCTCACCCTTCCTTTCTCCCGGAACCCTGATGCTGATAGCGCATGCAGAGCAGCAGGGTGTTTGGCTGATTGAAGGCGGCATGATCAAGCTCGTCGCCGCGATGGCCGAACTTGCGTCGGGTTTTGGTGCGCAGATCAGATGTCACTCACGCGTCGCCAGAATTCTTGCGAGCGATGGGCGTGCATGTGCGGTACAGTTGGAAAGCGGTGAAGAAATAGCCTGCGACGCCATCGTGTTTAACGGCGACGCATCCGCTCTTGGCGCAGGCGCCCTAGGTGCAAAGGCTTCTCAAAGTATCAAGCCAGTTCCGCGGGAACGGCGCTCACAATCGGCGGTCACCATTTCATGTGTAGCAGAGGCGGATGGCGTCGACTTGGCCCCGCACACCGTCTTCTTTGGCAACGACTACAAGTCGGAATTCGATGATGTTTTCCGCCGTGACCGCTTGCCTGAAAAGCCGACGGTCTACATCCATGCGCCAGACAGGCCGGCCGACGCATCCGCGGTGATGCCAGGAAGTGAACGACTATTCTTACTTGTGAATGCCCCTGCGAACGGTGACCGCCACATCTACAGCGAGAAGGAGCTCAAGAAATGCGAGCAAAGAGCAAAGGCCACGATGATGAATTGTGGGCTGAACCTCCGTTTTTCTCGGGAGCGGATGGTCTGGACAACACCGAACGATTTTGCGGATCTGTTTCCGGGCACGGGGGGAGCCCTATACGGCCTCGCGCCACACGGATGGAGGTCGTCGTTCCGTCGTCGCAGCAGCAGATCCGGCCACAGCAACCTCTACCTCGCGGGCGGCAGCGTCCATCCAGGCCCGGGAATTCCGATGGCAGCATTGTCAGGCCGCTTAGCCGCCGCCTCCGTGATCCGGGACTATCGTTCGACAATGCAGTTGGTGCCGGCGGCTACCATTGGTGGTATGTCGACGGCCTCAGTCATGACGGGCAGCTAGGGATCACAATTATCGTATTCATCGGGAGTGTCTTTTCCCCGTACTATGCGATGAGTGGACGAGGCGAGCCAGAGAACCACTGCGCCATTAATGTCGCTGTTTACAAGCCGCGCAGCGCAGCTGATGTGCGCGGCAATCGATGGGCGATGACTGAGCGTCCACGTGGTCAATTGGCAAGGTCAAAGCAGTGGATCTCGATTGGACCGAGTAGCGCGCGCTGGGACAGAGATCGACTTATAGTTGATATTGACGAGCATTCGTTTCCAATCCCTGGACGTGTGCGCGGACGTGTCGAAGTCTACCCGCATCATATTTGCGATCGCGAGTTTGCGCTTGATGCCAGCCGACGTCATCTGTGGCGACCTATTGCGCCGCGGACAGAGATCTCGGTTGCTATGAGCAACCCATCAGTATCGTGGACTGGCAGTGGTTACTTGGATGAGAACTACGGCACGGAGCCTTTGGAAGAAGGTTTCGAGAATTGGCATTGGTCGCGCGCGAATGTCGGTAACGAGGCGGTCATCCTCTATGATATTGTTCGTCGCGGCGGCAGACATGCTGCGCTTGCATTACGGATGGATGGTACAGGCCAGATAGGCGTATTCGATCCGCCTGTCGCTCGCCGAATGAGTTCGACGTCAATCTGGCAAATGCGAAGACGCACACGTAGCGACGGTAAAGCTGTGCCGATCACAACGCTTGAGGACACGCCTTTCTACGCGCGGTCCAAGATTAGAACCAATCTACTAGGTGCAGAGACTGAAGCAATGCATGAGAGCCTAGCGCTTAACCGGTTGCGATCTCCGACCGTGAAAAGTCTGCTGCCGTGGCGAATGCCACGGCAGTTTTGGTAGAAGCAGGCCTCTATTATTTGCTCAATAAGCGACCCAAGTTTCTGTCGTGCGACAACCAATAGCGAGGGCAGCTGTGCAATGCGGACTGTGAGCCCACACGTGGGGAGCTCGTCCAGTTCGGTCTGTCCTAAGAACCGCTCGCTAGCTTAGCCTCAACCTCAGCGAACAATTCCTTGAACACACGCTTTGCTCGTCCAACTGTGCGTACCTTTTTGGCAGTCTCCAGCGTTTCTTTCACGCCATCACCTTCGACGACGATCAGCCCGACCATGCCTGCACCGTAGTGCGGTGTGCAGCGGTATCCATAAACGCCAGGCTTGGAGAGTGTTAGTTCGAAGTCTTTGCTGAGCCTGCTTTTCCACTTTTCGGCCCCATCTGGCAGCATGCCTTTCATGCTCTCTACGTTGTGCCCCTTCGATTTAGACACAAACTTAATGGTATCTCCCGGCTTCGCGTAAACGACTGCGGGAAGATAGACCATCCGCTTTTTCTTATCTGTTGGGTGCTTGTTCAGCATTTCGACCACGTGGGTCTCACCAGCAATCGACCCCACAGACGTTGAGAATAACATCAGTGTTGATATTCCAATTGCGGCGGCGAATTTCCAAATGTTCATGCGGATACCCTATATTCCCTGGAGCTCGGTCGGCGTTTCTGTAATTGCACTCGTCTAGACGTTAGCGCACTTGTTTCAGCAGTTTCACTGGCGGAAGTGGAACTGCAAGGGCGGTTCGTCCACATCGCGCATTACAACTACGTGACGGTGGAAATCTCAGATCACTAATAACGGATAGACGCGTATCTTGATCCCAAGACGGACGCGGTCAATCCTGCTTGCGAGGAAAACCAAGGTTAGCGGTAACGCGAATACGATCGCCTGGACCAAGCTCGACGGTGCAAAGGCACGGACTAAGCAGCTGATTTGAATTGTGGATCAGAGAAATTTACTATGTCGCAACCGCTATTACGGCGATCAAGATCAGTAAGCACAATGTGACGCAATTCCAACGTGTTTGAAATTCGCTGAGCACTTCCCAGCTCGCAATGGAAGTGTTTCTCGACCTCATTATTAGTCGCGGTTTCGTTACTGGCAAATTCTGATGCAGCTGCTGCATTCCACTTCTCCGTTAGATTGCGCGTCGGTATCAGATCCTTCTAATATGACGTCGACTCCATATCCCACCGCACCAGTTTAGCGCGATAACTATACTGCCTACAAATGGCACCGGTACAATAGCAAGCCTCGTTGTGTCTTGCGCGAGTGTTTGCTTAGGAACTGGAAATAAAAAAATATATATATCAATGACTTAGTTTGTTAGTACAAATTCGCTGCGATTTGCCTCTTGATCATGCTTGTCGCGGTTAATGCACCCTGTCTGCGATGTTTTCGGACGTACACATACTGAGCGTACCTTGCCACCAGAGCGGTCTGAAACCCAGCATCGATCCATATCTGATCAAGCCAGACAGTTTCGCCATCGGCGCTCTCAACCGTCAAACTGTGCGTCCATGTCCGGATCCCGGCATGCCTTTCGGAGGTAATCAAATGTCTTTTGGCAACGTCGACTTTGACGACATGGATTGTATGGTTTCGAACCGGAAACAGCCCCCAAAACCAAATATCTGTGCAGTACGTTTTGCCCTCAACCAATTGGCCGGTGCACGGCAGGCCGTCATATGCCGCAAGTCCGCGCATGACGTCCCGCAACCTCTCAAAGCTGCGGGCATCAGCGAATGTTCGATCTGGATCGCTTGCATATGTCGCGCGAATTGAGATCAAGCTGGTCATTTCTGGGCACTACACTGTTGAAGGCTGGATAAGGGGTCGGTCTGCCAATCAGTCCCCAGAGGCAATATTATATTGTATCACTTTGAGAGCTATGATCGCTGGCGAGAGCTTGGCCTTTGAGGGGCCAACAGCCCTAAGCAACTGATCCAACTGCGATGAACCTCGTAACTGTAGCAGTCAATACGGATGTCTTCGTGGCAATCAACCTGCTGTTTGGGCAAAGGGGCAAAATGGAACTAGGCACAGCCAAGCTTCTCCTTCTTTTTGGGGTGGTAATACTCTGGTGTGCAGTCGAGCTCTGGCGCGTGCGCCGCAAGCCGCGCCGCTGATTGATGGACAGCCACCTACTTGTCACTGCTGTCATTCCGACACTCAACGAGGGACGTCGTCTGGAATCCGCAATCGACAATGTGCGGCATGCAGGTTTTGACGAGATCATCGTTTGCGATGGTGGAAGCTCAGATGACACCAGGGACATTGCGACATCGTTCAAGGATGTCACTTTCATACTTTCTCAACGTGGACGCGGGCAGCAGTTGGCCAGCGGTATTGCAGCAAGCACAAAACCAATCATTGCAATCATCCATGCTGACAGCGATCTTCCAACGGACGCAGGCGACTCTATTCGGCAAGCTATGTCCGAGTGTGGCGTTGTCGGGGGATGCTTCACGCTTGCATTCGACCAGCCGAGCATTGCCTTGCGTGCATACGCCTGGTTCAGCCAGTTCGACAGCGTACTAACAACGTTCGGTGATCAAGCCATGTTCGCGAGACGTGACGCCCTTGAGGCAGTCGGCGGCATGCCTCAGCTCCCACTCTTTGAGGATGTCGCGCTCCGAAAACGGCTTCGTTCAGTGGGGCGATTTATCAAGCTCAAGACTACGGTAAAAACTTCAGCGAGACGATATCAAACGCACGGGGTCCTGAGAACACAGCTAATCAACGGACTGCTACTTGTTGCTTTTCTTTTGGGCTGCCCTGCCTGGTGGCTCTACCGTCTCTACTATGGAAAAGCAATGGCCGGCAATAGCCAGTCAAGCAACTGAAGGATCTCATTGTGTCCAAGCCTGGCATTGTCCGCAAGTTGAAAAGTGCTAAGCCGAAGAGCTCAAATCAAAGCAGTGGAGAGCTCGCGCAAACCCTCAAGAAGCGCTTTCTAAGAGAGATCATAATCTGGCTGGTCGTTGGAGTGCTGGGAACCGCGGTTCTTATTTGGACCCTGATGGTGTAAGCATGATTGCGATTGATATCAGGGCAGCTATGGTGTCTCGGCGTCATCATGCCCGATCGAACCCGTTGGCGAGCGGGTTTGTTTCGGATTGGATTGACTGAGTTTGTCGACCCAAAGCAGCAGCGGGGGTAGGAATAGCAGATCTGCCAGCAGCGCCGCACTCAGTGTCAGCGCCGACAACAGGCCAAAGTGCTGATTAACTAGGAAGCCCGACAACGCAAACGTTGCGAAGCCTGTGCCAATGGCAAAAGTTGTAGTGAATACTGCAACACCAACACTGCGAAAACTCGAAACAAGCGCGCGGTTGGGCTCTTGGCCACATTTCCGTAGCGCTTGATATTTGACGACGATATGAACGGTATCGTCAACGACAATTCCAAACGTGAGAGCGGCAACGACCGTTGCTGCAAACGACACTTCGCCAATAAACATACCCCAGATGCCAAATGCCATCAGCAATGGTAAGAGGTTCGGGACCAGGCTCACCAGTCCCAGGCTGACGCTACGCAAAGCGATCACGAGAATGAGTGAAATTACTAACAGCGCCAAGGTTGTTGCAATCATCATACTGCGCGCACTATCTAGCGACAGCTTTGCCGATAGGATTGGCATGCCGGTAACAACAACTTGGCGATCCACCACCTGCGACGCATAAGATCTAGTCCTAGCAGCCAAAGCCAATGTTTCCGCAGCGCTGGCACCGCGCAAGACGACCTCTATCCGCGAGTGGCTTGTCGTACGATCAAGCATCCCCATTCCAGGGTTTGATGGCCGGCCGGAAAAGGGCGTGGCGACCTTGACGACCTTGGGCTGTGCCATCAGCCACTGCGCCAACGCGGCCACCTCCGCCCGATGAACCTCCGAGTTGGCTGAGCCTGGTGCTGAAGCTGCAACTGTAGCCGATATGATTGTCGTTCCGGTCAGCTTGTCCTCGAACAGATCAGTTGCCCGACGCACCTCATAACGCTCATCAAAATAATGGCTGAAGGTATCATCGTATGTAATCTGGCTGATCCCAAAGATGGCCACTGCCGTGGTTGCAGCGCAGGTCGCCGCCCAGAAGACCTTGTGGCCGGCAACAAAGCCACCGAGGCGCGCCATGATGACCTCGAAGAAGCGCCGCCGTGTGGCCAGGCTCTTGGGCAAAATGAGCAGTAGCAGTGGTAGAAGTGTGAAGCAGAGTAAAAGCGTTATGGTGAGGCCGAAGGCCACGACATTTCCGAGTTGGCGAAACGGTGGGGATGTTGCCAAGTTCAAACACAAAAACGAGGCAATTGTTGTCGCCACTGACAAGACCACTGGCCACGCATTTGAGGCAACGGCCCGCGCAACAGCCTCTTCGCGCGTGGCTCCACGACGCAACGAATCCTGCCAGGCTAGGACGATATGGACGCCAGTCGCAACAGCCAGACCCACTAATACAGAGGGGGCAGAACTCGATATCCCGTTTAGCGACATCCCAATCCACCCAACGGCTCCCAAGGTGGCTGTTGTTGAAACAAAAATCACCGTTAAGAGCGCAGCCGTGGCAGTCCAGGAACTCAGTGCTATCAATAACAAGCCTGTAGTCACTAGAAGCGAAATGCCTGGTGGTCCAATTATGTCGTTCTGGCCTTCCGACTGAAAAGCGTCTTCGATTATTATCCGGCCGGTTAGTAGAATATCGACGCCAGGAAATGTGTTCCGAACGCTGGTCGCAATGTTGCGCGCCGCCCGAGCCGAAACGCTGACATTGGCATCGCCTGCGATTTTGCGCGGAACGAATGCCGCAATGGCAGTGACTTGCGCATCCTTTGACAGGAAGTCGCGAAACGTCTCGCTGCTTTTTGCAATGACGCGCTCGACAGCGCGACTGCTTTGTCCTTCCACGTTGGCGACATCGAGGATTGAGCTTACTACTTCAACTCCAGGGATCTCAGCCGCCCGCCGAACGAGAACCGGCAGCGCCGAGAACACTTGAGGATCGAAGACCGTGCCTTGTTTGGCCTTAACGAGAAAGACAATCTCGTTAGAGCGTCCGAACAGCTGTTCCGTCTTCTCGAACTCTAGAAACTCTGGAGATGTTCGGTCGAAGTACGTGAGGACGTGCGGATCATAAATAACCCGCTGGATTCCCATGCCGCCGAGGCAGAAAAGAACTGCAGCAAAACCCAGCGTTAGAAATCTAAACCGCCAAATATACTGAACCAGGCTGTCAGACACGCTTGTCATCTCTGGCAAAGCTGCGCTTCACACTTGTCAGAGTTTAGGGCGTCATACTGAGACCGAAACTGCTTTCGCAAAAGTCCTGGTCGCAGAAGAACAGGAACTCGAACCTGCATAAGATCGCCTATCAGGCACCCGGTCTGGATCTGCAGCGGAACAGTCATTACTCTAGAAGCTCTATTGCTGGGTCAATTGCTAGACCGGCCGTGGTTCATTGTAAAAATCGAGTAATTGAGCACTGACGCAAAAGCAACCCAAGCAAGGTATGGCAAGAAGAGCATCGCGGCGACCGGCGTCGTACTTCGAGTGAGAGCCACAAATGCGATGATCGTTAGAAGCATTGCCAGCGCATCAAACAGAGCGATGCCAATCTGTCGTCGGCCGAACATGAGCCAGGACCAGGCTGCATTGAAGACCATATTGGCGCTCCAAACGATGAGTGCAGTGCCCCACCCTTCGTTCTGCCAGACGAGCCATCCCGCAACTGCAATCGCGATATAGAGCACGCTCCACGCAGGCGCGAACAACCAGTCGGGTGGGGTCCAGCCTGGCTTTTTGAGCGATTTGTACCACTCACCAGGCATGAAGAAGGCTCCAGTTAGAGCTGCACCAAATACAGCTACTAGAAACGGAAATAGGCTTAGGTAAGCTTCCATCGTTAGCCATATCCCTTTTCGTATCAGCAGAGAGTTTAGTCTAAGCGATGCTGAATAATATCAAGAAGCCAACAGCCTACCTCTAACCTGCGAGGCCCACGCCGACAATGCCATATGCGGAGTTACAGGTTCGTCGAAGCATGAAACACGTGCTGGCTCAGATTCCTCGAAAAGAAATCATGTACATATTTTTGTACACTCGTTTAATCAATCAAAATGGACAATTCGAATCACGACGGTATCTTGTCATTGAGTTTGCTCTCCCCAGGTAGCAAACCTCGACATCCTGATTGCCCGTCACGCTCGTGACGGGCATTTTTTCGATTGCTGATCGCTATTTCCAATGTATCGACTGAGAGACAGGAAGGTACTTGTTTAATCCTCTATTGCGAACCTTCACTCGCCTCGTAGCGCTGACCTCGCGCTGGCGTGTTAGAACAATGAGACAATCCTTGTATTGTCCACCGACGACGGCCCAGTCGTCCAGGTCTTCCCGTTATCGGATGAAACGCATTAGATCCAACAATCGAAGGCACAACCGGAAGCAGCTGATTGGCAAGACAGATCAATGCTTGAACTTAAGACGATCTGAAGCTCTCTGCCACGCGCATAGGCTCGGAGCACGGCCTTCCCTCCAGTGCTATGGGTAATTATTGGGCTGAACGGCGCTTTCTTGGCACCCACAGAAATTTCGGAATGCAATCCGCCTGTCACCATCTGGTTTATGGGTCGTCCGCGCCGCGAAACGAGTGCGTAGACCCGCGGGCGCGGTATTTACGTCACATGCAAAGTCGATCCTTCTAGGCTTCATCCTTAAACCCGGAACTGAAACGCTTGTAGAGCCGCAACTTCTTCATAAATAATCTCCTAGCGCGCAATGTGCCTTGGTTCAGGCGATCAAAGACATGGAGAGGACCAAAGTGCCACCAGCAGTAATCACACAAGAAATCACTCAGCAAGACGGCGGCGTCCGATAGCGGTGAGTCAGAGGTCTCGGCATCCGCCGCACTCTTTACTGACAGCCAAACGATCACCGACAAGCGGGAACAACATAACCGATTGTCTGTCAGCCCCCAGGACCGTCCGCCATGATGTGGCCCATCAGGTCGCTCACGTTTAGCTCCAAATCGCGGATCATGTTCTTGACGACTTCTCCAATCGAGATCACGCCCACAACCTTGTCCGCGTCCACCACTGGAAGGTGGCGATAACCGCGCTCTGCCATTAGTGCCATGCAGCCGTCCAGCGGATCGTCGGGCTTAACCGTCATCGGGTCGCCAGTCATGACTTGGTCCACGGGCGTCTGCTTCGCATCGAGCCCGGGCAGCAACACTTTGATGGCGCAATCACCCAGGGTCACGATACCGACCAGCAGGCCATCATCGATTACCAGCACCGCCCGGATCCGGTTATCGCGCATCTGGCGCAAGGCTTCGATTAGCATGTCGCCGGAACGAACATGGATCAGGGCGCCACTCTTCTGGGCCAGAACTCTCTTTACTGTGCTCATCAATTTCCTCTTATGGACCCTGTTCCGCCTCACCCAATCCTGATGGTCTACATTACAGACTAGTCAAAATTATATTGCCTTGTCAGCACCGCGCCTATGTCGCTAGCACTGACAGAAGGCACCATCATCACCTATGCCCTTGAAACAGCTGCTCCAATCAAAGGCTTTGACGAGGTCAAAAGCTGTTACGCGCCACTTTCGCGCTCGACGTTTGCTATGCACCGCTAAAAGCAGACGCGATAAGCTCACTTTGTGTTTCGCGGCTTCGGCACATAGATTGTATTTAACGGGCACACCGTCTTAGCCGTCAACGCAAAGGTCACGATGAAGAATGTCCTCAAGTAGAAGGAACAACCCTTCCATCCTAGTTCATTGGTTCATCAGCAAACCGTCTAGCATGGCGATCAGGGATCATGGACCAACATATCGTCATCCAAGCCAACAGTGATATGGTTGGAGCATACATCCAGACGACCAGCTAGGCTTTCTGCTCGAGGTCAGTCAGCTCCGGCTCGAGGTCAGTCAGCTCCGGCTCGAGGTCAGTCAGCTCCGGCTCGAGGTCAGTCAGCTCCGGCTCGAGGTCAGTCAGAGGATAGCAACAGATCCCAATTTTTTTTCAGTTAGTCAGATTCGTCTGGACTGAAAACTCTTCTCCGACAAATCAATGTTTTGCCAGAGCATTTCAATTGCCAATCACTAATGTGAGCTCCAGATATCCTGGCCTGACTGGGTCCGCGTTGCATAAGCTTGTTTTTCCAGTAGTGAATAAACGTGCGTGGTCCACGTCTCGAGCGCCTCACGCTTCTCACTCAGATAGTCGTGACGGTTATAGTGCGTTGCACCAACCGAAGAATCTGTGTGGTGCAAGACGCGATCACGGATCTCTTTAATGACTCGAAGACGAGCCATTCCCGACGCAACTGTCCGACGAAGATCTCTGGGTGTGAATTCCGGGCAAGTCAGATTACCATGATCAAACATCCTATCTAGCGCGCCGCGTATTGAGTCCTTATGCAAAAATTGTCCTGTCTCATCAGGAAAGACAGGTCCTGATTCTCGATCTCCAATCTGCGCTTTAAGCAACTCAACAACGCGGGGAACAAGCGGCACGACATGTGGCTTCTTGTTCTTTGTTCTACTACCTGCAAGGCTCCACTCAGCGCCAGAAGCAGCTCCCAAATCTAGCTCATCGATTGTCATCTTTCGGACCTGAGACGGCCTCTGTCCAGTCAGTAGCAAGATCCAAATCATCAGTTTCGTTCTCTGTTCGGCGAGTGACCTGCCGAAAGCTGACCAGAGTTCGACTATCTCTGCGTCCGTGAGCGCACGCTCTCCAGGTTCACTTTTTCCGTATTTGCCTCTCTCGCCGCGCGTAAGCGCCCGCCCAACATGTGTCGCTGGATTGACCTTGAGCCCGTATTTATCCGCCAGTTCCGTAGATCTAATTGCATAGTTGAATAAGGTCCCAATATAGCTGAGCAGATGACGCGCCATGCCCAAGTGGTTCTTGTCTTTCAGAACATCGATGCACGCCTCTACATCCTCGGCAGAGATGTCTATAGGATTCAGATGCCCCAGCATGGGCACCGCTGACGCACGCAGAGCACGCTCAATTTCATCGAGTGTCCGTATGGGTTGTGCGACGGCGCGCCGAATGGCGATGTAGTCGTCGACGAGCTCTTTGAAAGTAAGACTTGCCTGCTCTTCAGCAACCTTCAATCTCCGACCCTGCTCGACAACGTCAATGCCCTGGTCAACGGCCTGCCGCACCTCCGCACAAAGCAGGCGCGCTTTCGTGAGCGACAGGTATGGGTACCTGCCGAGACGCTTCTTACGCAGTCGCTGCCTTCCGTCCTTTGTTACCGAGTAGTAGCAGCGCCAGACCTTGTTGACCGTGCCATCTGCTCTGGGCCTCTGGCAAACAAGAATCAGACCAGGATTACCTTCGATCCGGTACTCGGTTTCCTTGCCGCGCCCGAGGAACTTCGCGGCGGCGATTGACTTATCTTTGGCTGGCAGCGGCTGCACAATGCGTCCCTCAGAAGTGACCCAGCATTCTTGCCGGTATTTTTGCCGGTATAAATCGACGAGACAGTATGGCTTGAATGGACAGTATGGACAACAAGTAGTGACATATAATACTCTGAACCTATTATCTTTCCTGGGTTTCACTCAAGAACACGAGTCAAGACAATAACTTGAAATGGCGGCAGCACACGGATTTGTAATCAGGGGGTTGGGGGTTCGAGTCCCTCTTGCGGCACCATATATTTCAATGAGTTAAGTGGTTTCAGACGGCGGGCTGACTTATCTATGTCCGCACCATGTCCACACCGCTCTGAATTTTTTTGCTTGATCGCGCGAATGCAGGTCGGTTGCCGGCTCGCCGGACTTGATAGCTTAATTGCTAAGCATCTCACGAACAGCAGCGTACCGCGCAATCTGACGGATCAGTCCTACCCACATACCGGTAATATTGTATCAGTGTCGAAGGCTAGCTAATCCAAATGCCCTACGATGAGAGGGCTGTATGTAGTTTCCATCGTACGACGCAAAAGAGTATCGAAGTGGCGTCAACATTTTCTCTCCTGCTCGAAAATCCACGTCGCAGTCATGTCTGCTTGGAAGGGTAATAGCGGACCCGATTTACTCGGACAGGGTTTAGCCGGTTATGACCCGACTCGGAACTCCGGGAATTTGCGGTCTCGCATCGCAACAACAAGACGCGCTCCCAAAAGCGGACCTGAGCAAGCGCAGCATCGTCAACTGCCGTGACTGACGCGATAATCAAATTAGAGTAATTTGAGATCGTAATTGAAATGTAACATCAACTGACCAACGGAATATCGCAACGCCTTCAAAAGCGGAAGCAATGTGCTTAGTTTCATTTTGAAACAGAAGCGCCACTTTCGGCCTCGTCCAAACGTCGGTGTTAAGACCTTTAGTACAAGTCAAAATTCGGAGAATCCTGCTTGTCGTTCGGCGACTAGACTGCTCTGGAACTGTGGCCCGGGCTACCATCTTTCCAATAGGCGACGCTTAGTTGGGTTTTTTTCGTCAGGCCGAAGTCCTTCCTGAAGATGTTCCTCACGGATTGGGCTGCCACAAATTCTCCTGCGAACCAACCATAAGAGACCGGCTTATCTTTACAGGACCTTACAAGCTCCGTGATTTGTTCGGCGAACGCGTCGGGTTTGATCGCAGAAACTATTAAGCGCGAGTCAGGCAGATACTCGTCTAATGCTGTTTGCGATGGAGCGGCTGCAAACAAGTGACCGGTTACACGCCCGTTTACGCTTTCTATCAGACGCGCGACAGCTGGTAACCCCGTGTAATCGGCTGCTAGAACCACGTTCTTGGTTTGAGGAAGATAGGGGTCACCACCGGGACCCATGACACCAACTTCCTGCTCGTCACCGTCCAGGGCAGCCCAGTCTGAAATCAAGCCACCAGCATGATGCGCGATATCAATATCGATCTCGCGCGCATCGAGTCGGACATCACGGATCGTGACATTTCGAGCGTGTAGCCGGTCATCACCCTGTGGCCACGCTACGCTGCCATTCTCTGCAATCACTGGCCACACAGGTTTCCGGCCACGTTCAAGCGGCATCATTAGTTTGATGTGAATACCGTCTCTAGCGAACGCTTGCACATCCACACCTTCGAGCGTAACTCTGATCATGCCAGGGAAAAGCTCTACGCGACGCTTAGCACGTAGAATTCGGAAGTTTGAAGGCATTTCGCCCGGCCGAAATCCACCGCTCCATCTCATTCTCGAAATAGTCTCTGGTTCAATCTCGCCAAGATGCTCGATTACCTCGTCGCGTATTAATGTCATAAAGTTGTCGTTTGGCGTTTCTATCCGAACGTCGACCGCCTGCTCTTTAGCCCGCAGATCGACCCGGCAACCCATCTCTTCGATTTTCAGGTGATGCGGCTCAGGTCTCTCGCAGGTCAAGCCGTGATCTGTAAATTCTACCTGGCACTCATCGAGGACGCGTGCCGGCGATGCGGATTGCAGTGTGCCCGTCGAAACGACCGCGTCGCCGTCCAAGCCTGTTGCCGACTGTTTAAAAGAGGCAATGCCGAAATAAACGATTGTCAACGGAACGAGTGCCAACGGTATTGCAGTGAAATATACTGGCATCACTCCGTAGGTATCCATGACTAGGCCCGCAATGGGGTCAGAGAACCCAGGTAGCAACATGTAAATTGCAATTTGCGCGGAAAAGTCGAACCCCGGCATTTCCGGGCGAACTTTATCCATTGCGCCGCGAAACATGACAATGTCTGTCATGGCGATAGCAACCCATGCAACGATAATTGCATACCGGATTGATGTCGGCATTTCTGCCGCAACAAACGCTACACCGATCAAGACCGGGATGTTGAATAGGCCGACAATATAGATTGCTCTGACACGCGGGAGATTGCGCAAAAGCGGCCCGAACAGCGCCGTTGCGCCACCAGCAGCACTCATCGCAAAGAGGCCAAACCAAACCGCAATCTCCTCGGTCGTCATGCCCTGATCGACCATCATCAGGCGCATAGGCAGCATAATGCCTATGAGTGGCAGGCGCATGGTAGCAAGCACTGCTAGCCATGGTCCGATGCGCGGTTGGGTAAAGAACTTTGGTGCATTTCTGAATGTCACTGCTGGTGCGCCACGGAGGCGTTTCGGTTCAGAAATGAGCAACAGCGTGAAGAGCGGCAGCACGAAGATGATTGACTGAATCAATAGCGCCGCCCGCCAACCCAAAGTGCCGTATAGGTATAGAAATCCGAAACCACCCACCACCGCGCCAGCATATGCGCCGAAGTTCTGGAAAGTAGCGCCCATTGTCCGCTCGCTTGGTCGCAGTAGCGAGATAACAAATGCATCAACGGCGACGTCTTGCGTGCTAACGGCTGTAATCGCTAGTGCGAGCGTCACGACGAGCAGCGTCAGATCACCGCTCGGTTCGGCAAACGACAGCGAAATTAATCCACTGACGTGAAGCGCAGACAACAAGACAATCCAGGATTTGTATCGATCTTTGCCAAGTTTGTATTTGTCGATCAGCGGTGCCCACAAGAACTTGAAAATATAAGGTAGAGCCGCAAGCTGGACCAGACCGATGACTGTTGCAGAATGTCCCTCTTGGCGAAGCACAATCGGCAACGCCATGAGTGCAAAGAACAATGGGATGAATTGGACTGCATAGAGCACTCCGACAATACATAGCACGCGCCATCGCATATTCGGTTTCAGCCTCTAACTGTCAACTCAAGACCGTCTTCAGTAAGCAATTGTCGTAAATTGGGGGAAGACACTCCCAAGTCGAGTGCCGTCGCATCAGTAGCGTGTTGTAAGAGCGAAACCAAAGGTGCGTGGCCGACCAGATTTCTGCAGCAGAAAGCCAGGGCTCTGTTCAGCGAATGTGCGGTAACGTTCATCGAACACATTCTTTATGAAGCCATCGAGTTTGAAATTCAAACCGCTCGCTTCAAATTTGTAACCAGCAGAGATGTCGACAATCGTATATGAGCTGAGTTTTGGCTGCCCAAGTCCGGAAACTGTATCGTCGACATAGCGTGCATCGATACCCGCCGTAAAACCTTCGAACGGCGACCAGGCTATGCCGCCAGACAATGTGACTTCCGGTGCGCGCGGCAAGGCGTTGCCCTCAAACGATGCAAGGTTGACACCGGCATCAGTAATCTTTGTCTTCGTGAAACCAACGGCGCCTTTTACGGAAAGATCCCGCATAATTTTGTAAGCTGCAGCAAGTTCACCGCCGTATCCAATCGCCACCGGAACGTTGCCAATAAGACCAGCAGGTCCGGCACCCGCCACCTGGGCGTCTTTCCAAGTATAGTAGAAAGCCGTGGCTGTGAGATCCAGCGTACCGCCAAGGATACTCCCGCGAGCGAAGATCTCATGCTGGTCTATGGTCTCGCTGTCAAAGTCTGATGTAACTAGGGGAAATCCAAAAATAGGTCCAGTGAAATCAAAGTCGGTTCCACCCGCTCGGAAGCCCTGCGAGTACGTATAGCCAAATGAGGCATTCGGACTGGCGTAGTACCGAAGTCCTATCTTAGGAAGAAATACCGTTTCGCTCAAATCAGAGCCGCCCAGAGGATTACCAATTGGTGCCTGGATGGATCGTTCTCTCTTGTCGATTTCCAGACGTCCACCTGCCAAGAAAGATAGGCCACGTGCAGTACCATCGGCGCTCAGTTCAATCTCACCGTATACCCCCGTATTGCGGATCTCACCATCGGCTGAGAAGTTCAGAGTTCCATCATTTGTACCAAATTCATCCTCGGTGTTATGAGTGACTCCGACGACGCCGCGATGCACCATACCAATATTGCGGAACTGGAGATATGTTTCGCCTTCAATCTGAGATTTGTTAAATTCCGTTGTGCCCAATGCAAACGGAACAAATGCATTCGGTAGCTCGCCTGAATCGCGAAAAGTAAGGTCATTATCCAAATGGGCCAGCCGGCTAACAAGCGTGAAGTTACGGCTTATTTCATAAGTTGATTTCGCCTGGTAAACAGTCTGCCGGAGGTCCTCATAGGCGGAGCTCAACGCAAATACATCGTTTGGACCGATCCTCACGTTTTCGACGTCTGCCACCAACCCCTCAGTTGGGTTTTCGCGGAGGGAATGGTCGACAGACAATACGACGCTCAACCCGGCGATGGTCGATGGTTTGATAAGCACCTTGCCTCTTAGTCGGCCATAGCGCTCGTCTTCGGGATCAAAGCCGGCGGGTAGTGATGGGGCAATGTCTACATAACTTTTGCCAAAGCTACCTTCACCGACAAGACGCACAGCAATCTGATCCGACACAACAGGTGCGTTGAACATAAAGGCGCCGCTGACTGTTCCTTGCTCAGAGATGTAGCCAACACGCGTCGCAACTTCTGTCTTGAAAGTTGGATCGTTTGTGAAAACGCGGATCGCGCCACCGAATGCGTTGCGTCCAGTGCTGGTGGGCTGCGGACCCCGAGCAACTTCAATCGTACTAACATCCCAGAGCGACAGTGCGGAAATCGCCGATGCCTCGTTTGAAGGATAAGCCACCCCATCAACGAGCAGAGGAGTCCTCGGCTGCGATCCAGCTGTAATACTTGGTCGTCCACCGCTCAATGAGTCGACGCCTCGGATCGAGGGCAGATTGAAGCCCTCGTTTGCTAGGATGTTCGGCTGCGTTGCCACCGCACTGTCAATGTCGATGTTGCTGGGGCGCACCGCTTCCTCGCCGCTAATAACTGTCGTACTTGGGCTGGCCTCATTGATCGTTCTGCCGGTCTTGTCACCGACAATCACTATTCCCGGGAGCACCACCTCCTGAGCTTTGAGCTGTAGCGGCCCCAGCACGACAAGTGCCAGGAGGACGGCGATTGACAAGGATGCGCCGGTTTTGTCTTTGTGCTGGAGGCGGAACATTAATTCTACTCTCTGTCTGCTACTGTTTTTTTGGTGACCAAGCCGAGGTCGTTGTGGCTATACCACCTGCCGAGACGTTTCCGCCCAACTGGAATTGCGCTGATCATGCAGTTTGTGCGATTGTTGATCTAATAGTTCTAGTTTTGAAATGGATGTAGAAAATGAGCAACACACGATCGCCGCGTGAGCTGCAGGCAGTGGGCCGAAGCAAAGCAGCTCGTTTCGAAATGGACATAAGTCTCATGGCCCACGCTGAGGATGCGCAACTTGTGCTGCTGAAGGGAAAGCGCGGCGCATGGGAGGGTATGGTTCGCGATCTCAATCATGTTTTTTTGAATCTGTGCCTTACCGGCCATGGTGAGATCGCCGCTGACTATACTTCAGCGCGCGTGCGCGGACGAGCGCAACCCGGAGTCATGGGCATCACGCCGAAATCTGACGGTGAAGGGAGATGGCCGGCAATGGAATTTGCGATCCTCGGCATAAGTCCTGATGTCATCGATGGTTACTTCGCCGCGGTCGGGAAAGCGCCGCCTTCGCGAGAGGAGATTTCCGGGAGGGCAGCTGTACTGTTTCGTGATCCACTAGTGGAACAGATTCTTGTTGAGATGATACGTGCGCCGGAAGACCTAGACGGAATGCTGGGCGCTCACGGAACCGGTTTGATCTTGCACCGTTTGTTTCAGCGGAGAGGCGACGACGCGTATCTCCAGATCGAGCGTGGCGCAAACAAGATCCATCCGCTCACTAAGCGCCAGATCCAGGAGATTGATGATTTCATCGACGCGCATATGTCGCGCAAGGTAACAACTGATGAACTTGCGAGTATTATTGGCGTCAGCAGGTTTCATTTTTCCCGTAGATTTGCCGCGAAAACGGGTGAGCCGCCACATCGATACCTGACTAGGAAGAAATTGCTGTTTGCCGCTCAGATTATGCAATTGAGCTCGCAGGAAGTTGGAGTTACCGAAATCGCTGCGATGATTGGTTATGATAACCCTTCGAGTTTTGCTCGTGCATTTGCAAGCCACTTTGGGATGCCCCCGACGTCATGGCGTCGTGCAAACAAGATTTACTGATAGCGCGAGTTACTCATAAAGTTTGTGTAACTGGGTGGAAGTTAAAAGTCTGGAGGCTGGACACTAGAAGTGAAGCCCGCATTGATCAAACACTGTTTGGTCAGACTCGCGAAAAAATTTGGAATGCCGGATGCGAGCTCATCGGGAACGCTATTTAATCAACATCGGCCATCGGGGCGCAAAGGTACTGCGCACTATTCCTGGCAAGGACTAAGGTCTTCTATGCGAACAACGCGTCGTTGATGCGATGCAGCGGCAGACTTCCACACGATGTCCGCTTTTGCGGCGGACTATTTGTGGCAAGCTAGGATCGTGCTGCACTTGCTCAGGTCCGAAAATGGCCC